>PLGI01000126.1 GCA_003139775.1 Syntrophaceae bacterium
AGCCATTTTTTATTTCTCAACTCCTGACCGGATGCTACTTATAGCGCTTATGAACTTATGAAGGACTTCAAAATACTCTTGTTTGGACTCATGTGGTTATGCCTCTCCGTTTCCGAATCTTGTTTCTGTAACATCAATTTACGTGTGACCTTTAGATTATGAGTCAACGTTCCTTTTTTATCTACTCCTTCGGTAACATTTTATTTGAGGCAATTCGGGCATCAGGTGAAACACAGATTCACTCTTCCCATTTACCTCTGAATCCAAGATATTTTATACCATACGATAAATTATAAGAACACAAGGTGAAAGAAACAATTCTGACGGTTCGGGAACCAGATTTTTTATTTCTTTCTTCCTTAATCCTCAAATCATCAGTCTTGATGGATATACAACCTTTCAATTGGGAATAAACACTATTCATGTCCGGTGGCAAAATATCGATATGATGTCGTCACCATAAGATCATCCCAAGAAAAAGCTAAATATTTTCTTTATATATTTTCCATTCGTCATTTATTTTTCTTAACTTTAATGTTTTCTTGCCTGAATCTTTAGATGTAGAAGAACTGTAATTTTGAGTAAATACTGCTGTGGCATTATTTCCATCCGCTGATATTTGTAAATCATCAATGTTGATATTTATATTTTTACTTCTCTTATGCACATAGGTTTTATAGGATATCCAGGCATTCAGGTTCATTCCTTTTGACTGGAAATCTGATGCATAACAACTACGGTAAGTTTTCATATCGCCTGATTCCCAACTGGCTACCCATTTAATTACCAAATTTCGGACAACTTGTTCGCTACTGACTTGAGCTAAATCCTTATCGGTTACAGCGGGAACAACAACGGTAATTACTTCCTCCTTCGGAGCAGCAGGCTCCTCAACTATGGGGGTGGCAACAGCTTCCTCCGGAGCAACAGGTTCCTCAATTCTGGGGATAGCAACATCGTTCTTCTGTGCAACAGGTTTCTCAGCTTTGGTGGAAACAACGACTAATGTTGAAGTTTTATGACCCCAGATATTACAGATCGCTGTGACCTCAAAAACATCTCCTTTTTTAGCCGCTATATTATAAGTATAAGTTAAAATGGAACCTGTTGATTGAGTATCATACTTATTTTTGCTGATTGTCGTCCCATTTTTCTTAATTTCAACATATTTAATATAATGCCTGCTAGCGGCGGACGTGTCGTGAATTATTATGACAGACAGAGTTTGCGCATTCATATCATAAACCAAGTCTACAGATTTTGGCGCAGTTGCATAAGAAAGCTGCGGACTAAAACACAAGAAGGAAAAGATAAAAAAAACAGCCTGCAAAAATTTTGACCGAAACATATTTTTTTTCATAGCCTACCTCTTTATAATAAGTTTACCTGTTTTATCTGACATTTTCCATATCAAAATCATTAATGCTATTACCCCTCCATAATTTAACTGTATATCTTTAATTAACATATCTAATCGCTTGAGACAAATTTTCCCCGGCGATGATTTTGTAAGCACTTCTTCCTGAAGTCAAGCATCAGGCAAGTTTTATTTGCCAACTCCCTTTCAATCGGTAATCAATATTTAATTGACATGCAAGAATGATTTTCCTATACTTCCTTAACATTATAGTTAAGCAGGGCTTTATACGCTTCCGAAGTGAGCGGGAGTAGTGTCCGTTTCTGCAAAAGGAAAGAGGAAATAACAGCTAATGAAAAAATTATTAGGAACGATGTTAGCAATAATTTCGGTGGTTATCTTGATAGTAATTCTTATTTGTTGTAGCAAGCCATATGTTGAGCATACTACAACGGTGGAAACCACCAAGGATGGTCGTTTCATCGCCTATGACGACGGGACGGTTTTGGACACGAAGACGAAACTGATGTGGGCAACTAAGGACAATGGAAATAATATAGGATGGCAAGATGCCAAGTTCTATTGTGAGAATTATCACGGGGGTGGTTATAAGGATTGGCGGATGCCTAAACTGGATGAACTGGAGGGGTTATATGATGAGCGCAAAGCCCGTCCGGCAGCATGCTCTAGTAGCAATAACATTCATATCGCAACGGAATTGATTGATATTACCTGTTTCTGTTTATGGGCATCGGAGACAAGCCCAACTACAGACGAAGCCGCCATCTTCGATTTCGGCCCTGGCATACGGTCTGCGTTCGCCAGTCAGATGATCCTCAGCCGCGCACTTCCGGTGCGTTCCGCCAAACAAGTTAATTGATCATTTGGTTCTTTGATTATTTTCTTTTTCCGGGTACAGGCGCAATTGAATATTATGAACGGTAATTTTCATTTTTGCTTGCTCAAACAGGTTAAGACACAAGGTGTAGTCAACGATTGTAATGATGATTTGATTTTTCAAAATCGATTTTTTAGTTTTCTATTGATAGTTGACTGTTATCAATAGAAATGCAATTTCTGGAAATATACAAGCTTTCTTCTGGAGATCAACAGTTGTCATCAGTAAAATACCCCATGTTTGTGGCCAAGAATAATATTGACATTATGATATTTGAGAGTAGAATTAAATCAATAGGATAAACGTATTGAGTTGATTCTTGTAATTATTTGTCTACTATTCACAGAAGAATGTTCTTTACCTTGGCAGAAATCCATACACTAATCCGGTGCAGCCGGCATGGTTTTTTGTGCTATAAGACAAATGATCCTAAGAGCAAGACCATGACTGAGAAAGAGACCCGTTCAGACCAGATAAAGCTGAAACCCTACCAGAAGCAGGAGGAACTGACCACCGCGCGGGCTCGGTACTTCGGCCTCTACGATCTGGCACAGGTAGGCTATCGCGCTATCTCTGAAGAGGGGCTGATCCTGGAGACCAATCTCACCGCCGCATCTCTGCTGGGCGTGGCCCGGGGCGCGCTGGTCAAGCAGCTGATTTCTAGCTTCATCCTTAGAAAGAACCAGAACATCTATTATCTTTGCCTCAAACAACTCTTGAAACCGGGCACGCCACAGACGTGTGAAATGCGAATGGTTAAAAATAAAGAAACAGCATTCTTGGTGCGGGATGTTGAAGTGGCGGTTGTTCTGTCACTTTGCAACGAAGTCCTGCTCTGGACCAGGAACGATGGCATTTATCGCCAAAAAATAGCGCTCAAGAGACGCCAAGCAAGAAATCTGCGAGTCGTTACGAAGCAAGAGAAACAAAATTGTTGGGGGAGGACAGGCGCGTGACAGACCGAGCGAACATATCAGGCATCGCCAAGCCTCGCTCCATATTCGTCAAGCGGCTCTTGACGATCGCTGTGTTGACGGATTTGTTCTTTATCGGCCTGGCGGGCTTCACTCTGCAGCAAGCAAGGCTGCAATACGAGGAACACGCTGAGATTACGACGCAGAACCTGTCGCGCACATTGGCGGGATACATCAACGACACGGTTGACAAGATAGATCTGACCGTGCTTACCGTAGCCGACGAAGTGGAGAGGCAGCTTGCCAGGGGTGGCATCGACGCGCAGATGATGAATGCGTTTATTGTCCGTCACGATGACCGCCTGCCAGTTCTGGACGGCCTGCGCGTGGTGAACGCTCTGGGTCAGAATGTATACGGCATCGGCATAATTCCTGGTCAGCGGACGAGTGTTGCCGATCGTGCTTATTTCGCCCGCCTGCGCAACGATCAGAAGGCGGGTATGGTTATCTCTGAACCAGTAGTGGGACGCGTAAGCAAGAAATGGTCGATCATCCTCGCGCGCAGGGTCAATTATCCGAATGGTTCGTTCGCCGGACTGGTCTATGGTACAATTACGCTGGAGCACTTTTTCACGACATTCTCATCCATTAATGTCGGCAAGCAAGGGTCGATTACATTGCGCGATGAGCAACTGGCTCTTATTACGCGCTATCCGGAGCTACAGGAAATCAACAAGATAGTTGGAACCAAGAATGCTTCCCCCGAGTTGCAGAACGCGGTTCAGGTGCAAAAGGATGCCGGCAGTTATCGCACCGCTCGTGGTTTCGACAATGTCCAACGAATCTACTCATACCGTAAGGTCTTCAATCGCCCATTCTACATCGTCGTCGGGCTATCTCCCGAGGACTATCTTGGCGCATGGCGGAACGAAGCAGCCGAGGTTTCGGCACTGGTGGCACTCTTCATCCTCGCCACGTTCGTATCGTCATACCTGACTTACCGTGGTTGGATGCGCAGAGCTAACTCTGCCCAAGCCCAGGAGCGGACCGAGGAGGCGCTGAGAAATTCCGAATCAAAATACCACTTTCTCGTAGAGAGCATGGCGGATGTGGTATTCACGGTGGATATGAACATGGCGACCACCTATGTCAGTCCTTCCATTGAAAGAATGCTGGGGTTCACTCCGGAAGAAAGGATGTCTCAAAAGGTAGATCAACAGTTGACCCCCAAATCTCAGAAATTGGTTTTACAGACATTGTCGGTGGAATTAGGCCTGGAAAAAGCGAAGGGTGCGGATCTGAATCGGTCGGTGACCATGGAATTGGAGTATTATCACAAGGACGGTTCCATAAAGCATCTTGTAACTTACATTCGTGGCATCCGTGACAGCGAGGGAAATTTGACTGGTTTTTACGGTTCGCACCATAACATCACCGAACGCAAGCAAGCAGAGGAGGCCCTGCAAAAAGCTCATGACGATCTGGAATCCCAAGTGACATTACGAACGGCTGAGTTGTCCAAAGCCAACGAGTTGCTACAAGCAGATATAGTGGAACGTAGGAAGGCAGAGGCGGAACTTCAACAGACCCTTGAAAGTCTCAGAAAGTCTTTCGGCACGACCATCCAGGTCATGGTATCCGCTGTAGAGATGAGAGATCCCTATACAGCCGGTCATCAGGTCAGAACAGCGGATCTTGCCAGGGCTATTGCCACGGAGATGGGGTTGCCCAAAGATAAAATTGATGGAATCCGCATGGCAGGTTCCATCCATGACATCGGAAAATTATCGATCCCCGCGGAGATATTGTCCAAGCCTACCAAGCTGACAGACACCGAATTTAATCTGATTAAAGACCACTCCCAAAGTGGATACGAAATGCTGAAGAATGTGGAATCTCCCTGGCCGCTGGCGGAGATAGTCTACCAACACCATGAACGGATGGACGGATCCGGCTATCCAAGAAATCTGAAAGGGGATGAAATTATTATAGAGGCCCGCATTATGGCTGTGGCCGACGTGGTGGAAGCCATGGCCTCCCATCGGCCCTATCGTCCCGGCTTGGGAATCGATGCGGCACTGGCCGAAATCGAAAAGAATAAAGGAACTCATTATGACAATACTGTCGCAAATGCCTGTCTGAAACTATTTCGAGAAAGAGGGTATCAGCTTACATAAGATGGAGAAACCAATTCCGTAGAAAAAATATGATTACAACCAGTAATCCTTAATTCTGAAAACTGTCTACGACTGAAACTTTGTAGCATTTTAACCAGTTCATCTAACTGGTTATTTATGAAAGAAACACATGGTGTCGTTACGAGGAGACGCTTAGGAGTCGCAGTAATCTAACATCATGAAATTACATAGCTTTGTATTATTGTTTCTTAGGGGGTGAAGTCCACAGTCGGTTGGAATTTGATTTGACTGTTTTTATGAAGTCAAATTCAAATATTATTCAGGACGCCCAATAGTATATTACCGGCAGTATATTACTTTAATGCACTTTAGGATTCTTCTATCAGATATAACTTAATCAACGAGGCTACCCTCCCCGGTGTTAATAGTCTTTTTATAACTGATGAGATCATACTGGAGATCCCCCTCACAGACCTCATTCTTTCTGAACAATCTCTTATCAGAAACCATTAGCAGACGCGGCTGTCTCTTTATCCGGGCAGTATTATGATAGCTATCTCATGGTATACCCGCGACCATCAAGACAAGCGCCCATTGCACGGTTATAGTCTGCACGCATTTGGTTTAACTGGGTTTCTGGCATGCCACTAGTGGGTTGAGTCGGGTCATAGCCTATTTGGCTCACAGCCCAGCGGTGACACTCGTAACGATCCTTTGCCTGCAGCTCTTCGCTTTGGCCTTTGCGGGGATAGATAAAGATCCTTTCAGCCGAAGATGGTAGTACCGCTGGCGCAGGATTAACATAAACTGGAGGCTGTTCTCGGATCACCACCGGTGGAGGTGCATAATAAGGAGAATAATAGGGATCATAATAGGGTGCCAGAACTGCTGCACCTCCTATTATCGCCCAAGGCGCCCACCAACCCCAATAACCGCCCCTTGCGTCACTGGATAATGGATTTATAAGAAAGATGATCATTGTGAAAATAAGAACTGCAAAAGTTACTTTCTTCATATTTCTCCTCCTTGCCTAACTCTATAGACATAATTTAAGTCTTTATACTCCACTTTTCAATGTGTTATTATAAATAATAAGCAAGAAGTACACCCCAAAAAAGAAAATAGTGTAAGTATAAGATATCAAATCACTTATATCAATTATATGGTTTTTGATTGGATTATTTTCATTAAAAATGGATAGTATGTATACAGTTATTAGTATCCAGTTGAATAATAAGTACCCAGAGAAGCAGCCGGGAGATAATATATGGCGGATCAACTTGAAACAAAACAGACCAGTAATGAAACTGAAGATGACATTATAGAACTGGAGCTGGAAGATGATGCCCTGGAAAAGAGAATGAAAAAGCTGGAAAGAGAGGCTTCGCGATTGTTAAATCACTCAAATGAACTGCTGCAAGAACTAAATAAGGCAAGGGCAAAACAGGAAGATAGTGAATTGAAAGATATAGAAGAAAAGTAAAACCTCTTCAAAGGAGATATATGAACCATGACTAACAAAGAACGCTACCTTGATATATTATCGCATATTGTATGGGAATATTGCAAAGAAATCAAACTCAAGAATTCTATATCTGAGGAACGGAAACAATATATTAAAGGTTATATGGCTGCGGCCAGAGTTTTGAATGTATTAGATTATGAAGAATTAAAAGAGGTTATAAACAAGGTGTATTTTAAGGCATTTGGAAAAACTATTGAGGAAAGAAAACAATCTGAATCAAGTGAATCTTTTTTAAATAAAGAATTTATGGAAATTATGACATTCATCCGAGAGGGAATCTCTTTGAATAAGAAATAAAGGATTTATTAATGGCGGAAAAACTTGATACAAAATAAATTGTCAGTGCTGAAGAATTGCTAATGTCCGAAGTAATTCAATCGGAGGCACTTATCAATCTTCTGGACAAAAAAGGAATTATTAGTAAACAGGAATTGCGGGAAGAAATGAAAAGAGTGCAGGCTAAGATGGTTAAACCTAAAACATTTATCACTTAGGATAAGCATTAGCTTCCTGTTACCGTTAATTGATGAATTCTGAAAATTATGCAACATCACAAACGTTAATAGTTAAAACAGTGTGGCACTGCCGAGAATCCAGGCGGTAAACGGGAAAAACAAGCGTTCCAAGTTTGCTAAAATATTAT
>PLGI01000068.1 GCA_003139775.1 Syntrophaceae bacterium
ACACTCTTTTTGATTTTACCCCTGAAACGAAATTTGAAGCGCAAGTGGAACTATCCCAGGAGCGAAGCGACGTGGGATTTGAAGCGTAAGTGAAATTAATGAGTACCAAGTTTCAGAAGCGCAGCGCATAAGCTGAATAACCTAAAGGTCACCGTGGGGTCATCTACGACTGAAATTTGTTGGACGAACTAATGAGACTCAGATATTACAAACGTAGAGCAGTAATATCTGTTAGTTGTAATTAGGCTAAAACTTCAAAAGCAAAGCGCATTGAAGTTTTTAAGCCGAATTATCCAATAGCCAAGAGCTATTGGAAATTATTCCGATTACGATAGCGTATCGGGGTTGACACCTTAAACGTGACAAGGTGTTTTCAGCAAGCACTTTTTCCCGAAGTCAATAAGGCTTGTCAAAGACAGGATATCCAAGACATCAAATACAAAGGTATAGGTCTTTTAGCAGCACATTGGATGTGGAGAATAATGATCATATTGGGAGCGGAATCTCGTAGACAATTAAAATAAAACACGATATGTTATACAGATCTGAAGTTCAATACAGTTCCATCAATTCTAAATAACGAGGTGTGGGTTGTCTACATTACAAGCGGCTATACTCGGATTGGTTCAAGGATTGGGAGAGTTTCTTCCTATATCAAGTTCAGCACATCTGGTGCTGATTCCCTGGCTTTTCAAATGGAGTGACCCTGGACTCACTTTCGATGTTGCTCTCCATATCGGTACTCTTATTGCGGTGGCAATTTACTTCTGGAAAGACTGGCTGAAGTTAATTACAAAGGGATTGACAGATGTTCGCAGCGCGGAGGGTAAATTATTTTGGTATCTGGTTGCAGCCACTATCCCGGGAGCAGTGGTGGGGTTTCTGCTGGAGAAAAAAGCCGAGACCATATTCAGAGAGCCTATTTTAATTGCGACTATGCTGATTCTATTGGGCGTTCTTTTGTACTGGGCAGATCGGAGAGGCGTCAAAAATATTGAGATGAATCATATAACTTTTAGAACCAGTCTTTTCATTGGATTAGCTCAAGCGCTGGCAATTATTCCAGGGGTTTCACGTTCGGGGATCACCATGACCATGGGATTATTGATGGGACTGACCAGAGAAGGGGCAGCCAGGTTTTCGTTCTTATTAGCTGTGCCCATTATATTTGGCGCCGCTCTG
Source organism: Syntrophaceae bacterium (assembly GCA_003139775.1). Lineage (GTDB taxonomy): Bacteria > Desulfobacterota > Syntrophia > Syntrophales > Smithellaceae > Smithella. Next base: position 1,183 of record PLGI01000068.1, read on the forward strand.
GTTAAGCTGCCCTTTCTTATATCAAATCCGTCTATAATAACTATAAATTTTATCATTGGCATCCTGGTCTCTTTCGTTATTGGCATCCTCAGTATTGGGTTTTTACTTCGATATGTTCAGACCAATAATTTTCTTCCTTTTGCCTGGTACAGATTTATACTGGGTTCACTAGTCATTGTGATTGTGTTGATACGTTAAATATTAAATCTCTCCGGGTAATATTCCCCGAAGCTTGCTTCGCTTGGAGAGTAGCTACCAACCATGAGATACCCCGCAGCTTGCTGCGGGGAGGTTCATTAAAGGTTCAGGTATAGTCGGCCTGTTGCCCATGTTCTTTAGACGAGAACCTCGGCTTGAGTAGAACCATTTCTGTAAGAATACTTCGGTGCCAAAACGCTCTTGACATACAAGACCGCGTGTCCTACACTTTCCCGTACAAGAGGGAAATTCTTATCAAAAAAACAATTCAAAGGAGGAGTAACGATGCCCAGAATAGAGTTCATTTTACACAAGGGAGTGCGGATACTGGACCTGGATATCAGAGGTTCGAAAGATATCGATCAGAACATTGCGGCTTTTCGGTTGGCCCAGGAACTGGCGATAAAAGAGCCTCTAAAATCGTTAAGGCTTTTGACCGATGTCACCGAGGCCCATTTCACCACCGAAGCGGTAAGTATTCTGAAGGAATTTTCCAAATCGACCACTCCATATATGAAGGCCAGCGCAGTGGCGGGGGTCATCGGCGTCAAGTGGATAATCATCCAGTCCCTGCTAAAACTGACCGGCCGGGACATCAAATTATTCGATACCCGGGAGAATGCCAAAGAATGGCTGGCCGAGCAGTAAGCAATATCAATAAAAAAAACCGAACCGCTCGAGAAGATGCTTATTCGTCCAGAACTATGATGAACATTCCTTACAGCAGTACGGATTCAGGCGGCCATATCTTCAGCAGGTTATTTATGCGTGCACCCCCCTAGTGACCTTTAGGTTAATCGGTATCTGGATGCATCCTGTCCCGTACCTGATACCGGGCAGGCTGCACAATGGCCTTGCCCGTGTGAAATGTATGTAACAATCCTTAATACTTAGTTTATGGAAATCCCCTCTACTGACACTTTGCAGGTGAACTCAGCAATTCCTTCTTCTTGAAAGCAGCAAACCAACAAAGTCCACGAATATGCAGGATTTCAATCCGTAACAAACACAGTTAACGCTGACGACAAACATTGATGCCGCGCGGCCAAAATCACCTTGAAAAACAAGACAAAGTTTCTTATAATTAAACCATGAACAAGCAGTCTCTTATCAGAGAAAGATAACGGGCCTGTAGTTTCCTAAACAGGTGAGGCATAGGAAGGGACTTAAGTATGAATGATGGTGGACGCAGTTCTGCAGGTAAAATAACATACAATTACAAATTTATATTCAATAACGGGGTGGAGAAAGAATTTAACATTGAGTTAGATAGCGTCACTTTGAATTTAATACAAACAGGAGATAAAGCTTGCCCTGAATGGACAAAACTCAGCTGTTTTAAGTGCCCTAATTGTATTTTGGATGAACGTCAATACGAATTCTGCCCCATAGCCGTGAATACGGTAGATATCATAGATTACTTCAGCAATTTCATTTCTTACGAACAGGTAGAGGTTATTGTTACTGCGGAAGAAAGAAAATATATTCAAAGAGTATCTTTGCAGCACGGTGTTAGTTCTTTGATCGGTATATACATGGTTACCAGCGGGTGCCCTATTTTTGAGAAGTTAAAACCTATGGTGCGTTTTCATCTGCCTTTTGCCACGATAGAGGAAACTAAATATCGCGCCATTTCAATGTATCTGCTGGCTCAGTATTTTTTATATCAGCATGGCAGTCAGCCTGATTGGGATTTGAAGAAACTGGCTGAGGCGTATGAGAATGTAAGGGTCGTTAACGAAAGCTTTTGTAAAAGGCTCAGGACTATCGAGGGTAAAGACGCTAATCTTAATGCCCTAGTTGTGCTTGATGTTTTTGCCGACAGCGTAAACTTTTCGATAGACAGTCGGATGGTAGATGATTTGGATTATTTGTTTAAAGGATACTTTAAATGACGGGCTTTCTATTATTGTAGCGGACAGATGTGGATTTGGGCGGTGCTCGCCGAACTGGTGGTCGTTGTTGTTGTGATTAAGAAGCTGTTCAGAAAGAAATAAAGGAGGTTGTTATGAATACAGTTTCAGCGCCCAGACTTTTAATCAAAGAACCTAAGGAATTATCTGAACGCGTCCAGTGGCTGCGCGATTATTATTTTCGGGGCACCCAACGCGCCTGGAACAATGAGTATACATCATGGACGACAGGCACTCCCTGGGACATCATCTATAATGAACTGACCTTTTATATTGTGCCGGAGACATATACGCTGCTCACCACTCTGGGCGCTTCCTATCTGCAGGGGGCAAGACCCGTTGAACTACCTCCCGATTTCTGGCAGTGGCCGCGGGTCCAGCGGCGGGCCTGGTTTGTGAAGGAAGTTATTGTCAATTATGTACCGCAGGAAATACTCCCCGGCGATCTTCTGGCCGGCGCCAGATTTAATATTCAGACATCCCTTTGCTTTACAGAAGAGGAAAGTAAGGAGTGGTTGCGGCAGGTAAAGGGTAAAAATGGCGCCAGGGCCAAGATGAAATGGTTTCATGATCATGGTTACGGAAATGCTGGCGCTACAAGCGGTCATCTTGTTCCGGGGTACGAACGATTGCTAAAAATCGGCTGGAAAGGTGTGTATGCCGAACTTCTTTTCCTTTACAACGCGCTTTCAGATAAAGAGCGCGAGGGCACAAAAGGAGCACAGCTCAAGGCCATGATGACATCCTCCACCATGGCGCGGGATCTGGCTTTAAAATACAAAGATCTATGTTTTGAACTTGCCGCAAAAGAGAAAGACACGGCGCGCAAAAATGAATTAAGTAAAATGGCTCAAAGCTTGGGCAAAGTGCCATGGGAGCCGGCGACGACATTTTGGGAAGCCGTGCAAGCGCTGTGGATTAACCACATGCTTGTAATGACCGATGAAAATTATCCCGGCGCCGGAGTTTCCTTCGGCAGATTTGATCAGTATCTCCGGCCGTATTATCAGCGTTCAATTCATGAAGGTATGGACAGAGAGTTTGCCAAAGAAATCCTGAAATGTTTTTGGGTTCACGCCAATACTGCCTATGATGCCATGATCCGCAACGGTAATCAGGGTATCACCGCCGGATTCGGCCAGCTCATCACTCTGTCCGGCATAGGCGCCAAAGGCAAAGATATGACCAATGATCTGACCTATGTCATTTTGGAAGTGATCGATGAGATGTCGCCCATCCTGGAGCCAAAGCCCAACGTACGGCTGCACCGCAACAGTCCTGAAGAGCTGTATGATAAGGTTGTGGACATGATCGAATCCAGTCAGGGAGCTCCTTTCCTGCTTAATTTTGATGAACGCTCCATGGCCGGTATGATGCTTGAGGCTAGAAAAGCAGGCCTGACACATCTTATTAACAAGGACAATGTTCATGACTACGCGCCTGTCGGCTGTCTGGAAAACACGATGGTTGGCAATGACCGCTCCGGCACGGTGGATAACAATCTCAATTTACTCAAAGCTGTGGAACTGGCGATGACCAGCGGAAAAGATTTACTTCCCTTCACCGATCCCATGACCGGCAAGACTGAAACCATCAAACAGGATGGTCCGCACACAGGAGATGCCACGTCTTTTAAAACATGGGAAGAATTCTGGAAAGCCTACGCCACGCAGACGCGATATATTATTCAAAGATGCGTTGATTTATATGAGGCCTCGGAATCGATACGCGCCCGTTTCTTCCCCACACCTTATCTTTCCTGCATGGTCAAAGGCTGCGCAGAGACAGGCAGGGATGTTACGCAGGGCGGGGCACAAATCAGTTTCACCACCCTGGAGGCAGTTACCTATGCCACAACTGTGGATTCACTGCTGGCAATAAAATATCTGATCTTCGACAAAAAAACCTGCACGATGAAAGAATTGCTTGCCGCTCTGAAGGCTAACTGGCAAGGGCACGAAATACTTCAGGCAACGGCAAAAAATCGCGCTCCTAAATACGGCCGCGACGACGATGAAGCGGATGCCCTGGCCCGTAAAGTAATGCAGTTGTGGTGCGATGAAACCTGGCGGCATAGAACAAAATCCACCGGGCGTAGATACCGTCCGGGAATGCTCAGTTGGAATTACTGGGCAGGCGATGGATATATCATGGCGGCAAGCGCGGATGGAAGGGCGAAAGGGCAGTTTTTATCCAACGCGATATGTCCGTCAAACGGTGCTGATATTAAAGGACCGACGGCAAACGCGAACTCTGTCGGTAAAGTGCTTGGCGGCAAAACTAAGGATACCCAGGGCGACTGGGGAGATTACTTAAATGAACTTCCCAACGGCGCGAGCCACACCATAACTTTCAATCCTTCGATTCTGAGAAGTCCGGAGCACAAGGATAAATTCAAGGCGTTTCTGAAGGGATACGCCCAAAACGGCGGCACTGCGCTTCAGATAAATATGCTTGATCCTGGCATGCTCAAAGACGCGCAGGATCATCCGCAGAACTATCGGCATCTTCTGGTGCGCATCACCGGCTATAATGCCTACTTCACCACAGTGGGAAGAGAGCTTCAGAATGAAGTGATCGAACGTGTCAGTCACAACAAATTTTAAGGAAGTTCTCCGATGACGGAACAAAAAACAAATAAAGACACGCGGGGCACTATCCTGGAGATAACCCGCATGTCCACAGAGGACGGCCCTGGGCTAAGGACAACCGTATTCTTCAAGGGATGTTCGCTCCATTGCTCATGGTGCCACAATCCCGAGAGTATTAGCCCCAAGCCTCAGATTCAATGGCTGGGGACAAGCTGTATCGGCTGTGGTATTTGCGTAAAAACCTGCCCGGAATTGGCGCTGGAGAAGACTGAAAAAGGAATCATCATCAACAGGTCTTTATGCAATGGCTGTGGTTTATGTACGGAGGAATGTCCCACAACAGCCATGGAACTTCTGGGTAAAAAATGGAATGTTCATGATCTTGCCTGCGAGCTGGTCAAAGACCGCGCGTATTTTGAACCATCCGGAGGCGGAGTCACCCTTTCCGGCGGAGAGGCCGCCCTGCAAAATGATTTCTGTCTGTCCCTTTTAAAAGAACTCAAAAGCAGGGGGATTCAGACAGCACTCGATACCTGCGGGCAGGTGTCTCAGTCAGTGCTTACAAGCCTTTTGCCTTATGTTGATATTCTGCTGTATGACATAAAAGAGATTGATTCGGAGAGGCACAAAAAATTTGTAGGTTATGGCAACGAAAAGATTCTGGCCAATGCCATTTTTACCGCAAACTATAAAAAAACTCATGTTATCCCCAAAATATTCTGGATACGCACGCCGGTGATTCCGGGCGCTACAGACACTGCCGAAAATATTTGGGGCATAGGCGATTTTATCAGCGCAAACCTGCACGGGACGGTAGCCAGATGGGAACTCTGCGCCTTTAACAATCTGTGCCGCGATAAATATAAGAGATTGGGAATAGACTGGCCGTTTACTGATAAAGAACTTCCGGACAGATCGCTGATGGAAGAGCTGGCCCGAATCGCCCGTAGCAGAGTTACATCATCGATTGTCTGCTGGAGCGGATCAACAAGAATGGAGCCGGCGATAAGTGAAAATTTGATTGCAAAACAAAATGCATTAATTTCCGGATGCTGAGGATTACTGAAAAGAAGAATGTCATGGCCATAAAAAATCTTTTTACTGAAGCGGACATGAAGGCTTTTGAGCCTGCTGAGAAAGTTGGAATTATTGCGACGGTAACGCCCGAAGGTCTTCCCCACATGTCGCTTCTGACATCTGTTATGGCGGCAAAGCCCAATCAGCTTACCATTGGCGAATTCTGTCAGGGCAAAAGTAAAGAGTACATGCGGCTGACCTCGAAAATAGGATTTGCCATCCTGACACTGGATAAAAAACTCTGGCGCGGGAAGGCCCTCTGGACGCATTTAAAGAAAGAAGGCCCAGAATATGAGATATACAACAATCAGCCCATGTTCCGGTACAATACATATTTCGGCATTAACACAGTGCATTATTTTGATATGAAGGAGACCACCGAGGGAAAAGCGCTTCCGCTTGCCTCTGTTGTAAAATCGGCGCTTCTGACGAAGATGGCCAAAGGCTGCGCGGCAAAAGAAAATCAGGGCAGAGTGCTTTCGCATTTCGGAGAAAAATTATTCAATGGGCTAGATTCCATAAAATTTTTATCCTTCATCGGCGATGACGGCTTTCCGGTAATCATTCCTGTTATTCAATGTCAGGCTGCCGACAGTAGTCGCCTGGCGTTTCATCCCGGTGCTTTTGGCACCGAACTTAACATGTTCAAACCGGGCATGACGGCAGCTGTTTTTTGTCTAACCATGCAGATGGAGGATGTTCTGGTGCGGGGTATTTTCAACGGATATTCGCGCTATCGTGGTATAACGCTGGGCACTCTGGATATTGACTGGGTCTATAACTCCATGCCTCCCAATCACGGCCGGATTTATCCACCGGTGCCCCTGGAACGGGTAGTTAACTTTAGTGAGCCAAGCTGAAAACGAATGAAGTGAAGTTTGAAGCGTAAGGCGAACTATCCCTGTCAATCCACGACTTGTCGGGATTGGCAGGGATGACGCGGAATTTGTACCTTTGTTATTCCAATGAGGCTCGCTAAGAACGAGCTTAGCGAAGTTCGAAGCGTAAGTTGAATTGTTCCAAGCGCTTAGTACCCTAAAGGGCATATGCGACGCCGTGGGACCGCAGTCATTCCGGTCGTAGATGACTTCGCGTAACCCAGCGTGACCTTCAGGTTATTTAGGGTAAATCCACTCCTTTAGTGTTTGAAAAAACTTATACAATTTTGTAAAAGTAATTGACAGATTGCATAACATTAGTTTTATCTTTGCAGATCAGGGGATAATGGGATAATAAAACGATTATAACTAATCAGCAACCGGAAAGAGGTGGCGCGTTATGAAAATGAAAAACTATAATGTTCTGATTATTGGTTCAGGCCCAGCCGGACTTTTTGCCGCAATCTGGCTGGAAAAACTGGGACTGGATAAAATTGCCATTATTGACCGCAATCCATATCCGGCCGGAGGACTGCTCAATGATGGTAAACTTAATTTTGATTACCGCGTCGGGCTCGATATTGATGAACTGCAAATTGATCGCGCCGCGGCAGAAAAAATGATGCAGGAAATCAAAGAGATGTTTATAGGATTTCCGCGCTGCCGGCAGGTTACCTTTATAGATAATAACAGAAAGTTGTTGGCGCTTGCAGATATGGCCTCTGAGCATGGCGCTCAATTTATCGCGCCCGAGCAGTGGCACTGGGGCACCGATAACGGCAAGACTTTGGTTGATTATTTGCGCGGATATCTGAAAAAAACTGATTTTCTGCTGAACACGGAAGCCGTAGCAATCGAAAAAAGTAATGACAATAATTTTCGGCTTGTCTGCCGCTGCAGCAAAAAACAAATAAAATATAATGCTCAAGTTATTCTGGCCGCTCCGGGACGCAGCGGCGCCTACTGGTTTCGCGATATCGCCAATGAACTGAATATCAACAATAACTTCGGTCCAATTGATGTGGGAATTCGCCTGGAACTGAATAGACAATTTTACGATTTCATTACCGATAGCGTTTACGATCCCAAATTTATTTTCACAACTAAACGCCATGGTGATAAGGTCCGAACCTTCTGCACAAATCCTGGCGGGCGGGTGCGGGTGGAAAATTACGGAGATTTCAAATTGATTAACGGCGATGCCCTCTTCGGCAAAAAGACAAAAAACACGAATTTTGCTCTGATCAACACAGTTGCCTTGACCAAACCTTTATCAGATACGACAGAGTTTGGGCAAAGCATTGCTAAACAATTTTTTCTGCTGGGCGGCGGCAAACCAATTGTCCAGCGCATAGGTGATTTCCGGGAGGGGAGAAGAAGCTCGTATACAACATTTAACAGCACGACCCGTCATTTTGAAGTCTGCAAGGCAACCTGCAACGCAACGCCAGGAGATATCACGCTGGCGATGCCCGCCCGCATTATTGACAATCTATGGGAATCGCTCAAATCACTGGACAAAATAATCCCGGGTATTCTTCATCCGTCAACATTGCTATACGCGCCGGAAATAAAGTTTTTTGACACACATTTTCCGACTGACCGCTATCTGGAAACAAACATAAAAGGCGTTTTTGTCGCCGGTGATGGCGCCGGTAAAAGCCGCGGCATTGTGGGAGCGGCAATCTCCGGTATCATCGCCGCACAAGGCATCGTCCGCCGGGGCTGATAATGAGACCCGAGCTTCAGAAACAAAGTGCATAACCTGAATAACCTAAGGGTCACAACGGGTTATCTGCGACTGAAGCTTGCTGGATGAATTATCCCAAGAGCGAAGCGACGTGGGAATTGGCTCATTGCTCTGTGCCAAAATAGAGCATTGAAGGAAATTGGCAAAATGGTTAAACTTGAAATTGTCAAGCTTAAAGGCAACGCCAAAGCAAGCTATTGTGTTATGAAGAAAAGAGTTGTCGATTCTGTTGTCGATTTTACTTATTTATGAGTTAGGCGAAAACGACTAATGCGAAATTAGGGCATGACGCGTATATACAAGCGCGGCCTCGACCCGATTCCGTATCCCGGCCTTTACAAAGATGTTGCGCAGATGGGTCTTGACGGTCTTGGAGCTTATGAAAAGCTTATCGGCGATCTCTTCATTGGTCATGCTATGACTGATTAGCTCCATAATCTCCATCTCCCGCGTGGAAAGTATGTCCATTTTTGCCGAAGTCAGGTGGGTGAGAGATTTAAGAAGATCCCTTCTCTTTGAGAATTCTTTGAAGACTTCCTCGAAAACCCGTGTAGTCACCTCAGCTTCGAGCCAGATCTCTCCCCGAGCCACCACGCGAATGCATTTAATAAGTTGTTCGTCACCCAGTTCGATTCGGAAAAACCCTTGCACCCCCCCCTGTAGCATCGCTATAACGTTTTCCTCGTTGAAGCGTATGCCGAAGATGATGGTCTTCATGGTAGGCATTTTATCCTTATAATCGAGGATTCTTCCCAAATCCAAGGACGCCACATCTCGCAAAATGGCCTGTTCCAAGAGGAAAATATCCGGCCGCTGCTCGATCATTTGCTTCATGAAGGCAAGGACCTGTTTCGCCTCGCTCTCGAGATCTTTGATGATGATGGTGCTGAGGATGTTGATGTCCTTTTCCCTGTTCAGGCGATTTATAAGATGCTGCAAATACTTTTCATCATGAGTGATTACGGCCAGCTTGATCATCTTCTCCCTCCTAATTAATATTAATTTTGCCTATGTGCCGTCGGTAAAACTCAATCCACAGAAAATCTATCGCTTAAACTAGATCATCTTGTATACGCATAAAGTAGTATTCACAAAATGTCAACTATTAATTGTTTAACGAATCGTAAACCTATGCTGCATTCATATACCATTAAATATATTCATATTATTCGAGATGTCAGGGGTATCAGTCAGGCTTCTTGCCGCCGGATCATTTTCGAAAAAATAATCGATACCGGGAACGGACAGGACAATAGGGTGCATTTTAGTCTGCTAAGGGCTATAATATTAATTTTCAAACGATTATCAGTGGAGCCCCCTCCGTCAGGAGCCGGAGGCTCCCTATAATAATGAGACCCAAGCTTTAGAAACAAAGTGCATAACCTGAAGGTCATCTGCGACTGAAGCTTGCAAGTCGAATTATCCCGCGAAGCAGAGGATAACGCGACCTCCCGTGGGTTACACTGCATTCCTCCCCCGGCTGAAGCCGAGTGATTCCAAGCCGCGGGATTGATTCTCAGTGATGAAACCAGGTGTGACTTTGTGAAGTCAACAAGCACTTCTTCTGTCCTATTCACACTGTCATGCAGATGAAATATGCATGATTACAATCTAAGAAACACAATTCGCACCCCACATTATGTAACCAATTTTCATTGACATACAAGACTGAGTTTCTTATAGTATGAACAAGCAGTGTTTGAAGTGAAGGTTTTTAAAAACGAGCATTCTGGAGTAAATAAAGGAGGAATGAATCGTTATGGACGAAAAAAGAATAGCGCCAAGATTGGAGGAGGAGAATGAGGTTACCATAAGTGTCATCTCCAGCAGAAAAAATCTTCCTAAAGAAAAAATCATATTTAACTATATAAAGGATATCTCTGTATCTGGTGCTAAACTTCAGACCAATATTCTTTTGCCCATAGATACCCTCCTCATGATAGAAGCGACATTAAAGACTCTGCAACAAAAGATAATCGCCATAGTAAAAGTAAAATGGGTTAAAATCATCATCGATGATGAGTCTTATGAGGCGGGCGTGGAATTCGTTAATACACCCATCTATGCAATAAAGAAACTTGAGGATTACATCTCGTGGAAAGAAATGATTAACGAGTCTTAATCCGGTTTAAGCATACTTGTCTAAAATTTCTTACTTCTGAAAGAAACAAAACATCAACCGTGATTAAAATACGATATTTCAATCGTAATAAGAGCTATAGTCAATAGTT
>PLGI01000074.1 GCA_003139775.1 Syntrophaceae bacterium
TACCGCGCAGCGGTTTAGTTCTTTATATTGCAATAAGTAATTTTATGATTTATAAAAAAATAGTTTGCAGGGTAGTGAGAAGAAAAGTTTGCATTCCTTGTACGGGAAAAAGCTAACCGCGAATGAATGGATTTTTTTATACCCTCCTTTTTAAAGGAGGGTTAGGGAGGATTTTGTGAGGGAGGTTTATGCCAAACGCAGACAGTGAAAAGAAGATGCCGGATGATCTAAAAAGTTGCGTAGAATTTCATGGGCATATCTGTCCCGGCCTGGTGTATGGTTACCGGGTGGCCAAAGAGGCGATGAAATTGATGAATCTCACTCGATCTGTTGATGAGGAAGTTGTTGCCATTTGTGAAAACGATTCCTGCGCTGTCGATGCGTTTCAGGTAATGCTGGGCACTGTGGCGGGTAAAGGAAATCTGATCATCAAAAATTTCGGGAAGAATGCCTATACGGTGCTGAACCGCTCCAAACGTCAGGCCTATAGATTTTCCCGCAAGACGCGCTATGATTACACTGGTAAAGATAAGAGCGAATTTGACCGTTTGGAAGCGGCTGTTGCCGCCGAAACTGCGTCGGAAGATGATCGGCGAAATTTGAAGCGTCTGAAGGTAAGTGATTTGCTGGCGCGTCCTTTCGCGGAAATCTTTACAACCACGGAAGTGCCCTTCGATGAGCCTCTCTTCGCGCCGCTTGCGCCGTCTGAACCTTGTGCCATATGCGGCGAGATGACTATGGCGGTAAAGATGATAAAGTTAAGCGATGGACGGCAAGTATGCGTTCCCTGTTCGGAAAAAAGCCGGAAATGACTCAGGCGGTAAATATAACTAAAGTGTTATAATGTATATATTCGATAAAGATATTTTGCTGAAACAAAAAAACGAGTTCGATTTTGAAGGAGTTGTCGCGCCCAATTGGTCTATCAACGGCAATCCCAACGGCGGCTATTTGATGGCTTTTCTTGCTGCGGCTATGCAGAAAAAGAGTGATAAGAAATGGCCGGTTATTGTCACCGCAAACTTTCTTACCAAATGTGAAACGGAAAAAAAATCCAGAGTAACGGTGGAAACGATTGCCGTGGGAAAACAGTTGAATCGGTATCAGGCAAACCTGATTCAGGACGGCACTGAAAGAACGCGGGCGTGGGCGACGTTTATGGATGAAAAAAAAGGTGATAAGAACGCGAACCATTATGAAAAGGAAGCACCGGATATGCCCGTGCGGGAAGAGTGTTCGTCCTTTCCGGTACTGCCTACATACACGCTGTTTAATCACATGGATGTGTTAATGGCGCCGTCCTGTTCCGGATGGCTTAAAAGCGAAGGGGTTTTATCGCCGCGCTCCGAACAAAAAGGATGGATAAAATTCAAGGATGACAGGCCTTCCGATGCTATTTCTCTTCTTTTAATGGCGGATTCTTTTCCGCCGCCGGTGCTGGCCAGCCACGGAATGGTGGCTTGGGTTCCCACCGTCGAATATTCGGTAAGTGTCAGAGCTTTGCCGGATACTGCGTGGATCAAAGCGGTTTTCCACTCCTGTTATCTGACGCGCGATATCGTGGAAGAAGACGGCGAACTCTGGGATGAAAACGGGAAACTGCTGGCTATATCGCGGCAGATAGCGCAGTTCAGAAAATATTAAGTATACCCTTCTCCTTTCTGCTATCATTCTATAGGTTTTTTTGTGAAGTGACTTTTTATTCTCTCCTTTAACTTATGTCCCCGCATGACCCTCAAGTTATTCAGGGTATCGATTCCTCATAAAGGTGTGTACAGGTCTTCAATGTCGATCTAGAATGTGTTGAGGAAAATACTAACCATCATATAACATTTCGCCGCTATGGCCAGTTCCATCAGCACTTGAAAAGAAAAATGTTTGCTGATAGCGGGTGAGAACAGACACAAAAATACAAACATAAGTTCCGCAGAACAATAGCCCTGCAGTTAATCTGCGAAAAATATTTTCTCACTATCTTTTTAATTTGACACTATTCCAGCAGATGAGTATGAGGGTCTTCCTTGTCAATACCCAATTTTTGAATCCGTTCAATTTCATTGAGCTTCATTTTGATAACCACGATAAGTCCGATAATGGCAAACCAAAAAACAGCAAGAGTAGTGTAGATTGTGTAAGCCTCAATAGGTTTGCTAGGGAAAACGGGAATTTTTTCTTCTGCAAAAGCCAAAAATCCGAACAAGAAGATTGTTAATGCAATAAATAGTATCCTGATAAAATATTTCATAATCACACCTAATCAAAAAAACCGACAAGTGTCATTGTTATAAAATAAAAAATATAAACAACAGCAATTACTGTGAAGATTGGACTTCCCTCGTTTCTGTTTGATTTGCGATCCAGAAAGGGAATTAGAAAGAAAAAGAATATTCCGATGGAAACGCATACAATGGCTATGGTTTCTCCATTGAAGCCCATAATGGTTCCGGGAAAGAGTTTGAGTGTCTCCAGCATAAAGAGAAAATACCATTCGGGTTTAATGCCTTCCGGCGGCGGAGCAAGCGCGTTTGCTTTTTTGCCAATTTCCGGCGGCAATAAAATTGCCAGTGTCACCACAACGCCCAGCACGACAAGCCAGATTATAATATCTTTGTAAAAAACATTGGGGAAGAAAAGCTCTTCTTTGTGTTCTTTTTTTTCCAGAGAAATGGGTATGCTCATACCGTGATATTGCACAAAAAGCAGATGTATGCCGATGAGCAACAGCGATAATACCGGCAGAATGGATACATGAAAAGCATAGAAGCGGGTGAGGGTATCGCCTGTTACGTCAACGCCTCCTCTTAAGAAAATTTTGATAAAACTTCCGACAAAAGGTAAGGCGCCGGCGCCTCCGGTGGCTACTCGTACCGCGGCAAAAGCCCGTTCGTCCCAGAGCATCAAATAGCCGCTCAGGCCGAAGAAAATGGAGATGACCAGAAGAATGAATCCGGTAACCCAGAGAAACTCCCGCGGCTTGCGGTATGATTTGATCAGCAGTGTGCCGAAGAGGTGAATAAAAACAAAAACGATGCAGAGCTGTGCGCCCCAGTGATGCAGCGAACGAAAGAACCAGCCCATATTTATTTTCGTGACAATATCAATAATGCTTTCGTAAGCAAAGTCGACATGCGGAATATAATAAAAAGCCAGCAGCATTCCGGTTATGAATTGCAGGATAAAAAGGAAAAGAGTAATGCCACCCGTATAATACAGGAAATCGTATCGATGCTGAGGAATAAGTTTGCTTTTGGCAAGCTTCTTCAGTTCGGCAATATCGTAACGCTCATCAATCCAATCTTTAAACTTTGGCCAGATCAACTTTAGCTCCCTTCCTGGCGATAATCAGTTTTTCGCCTTTTTCCGTGACTTCAAAAAACTCCAGTGGTTTGGGCGGCGGCCCGGCAATATTCTTGCCTGCCTCGTCATACCAGCCTTTATGACAGGCACAGTAAAATTTTTTCTCCGCCGGCCGGTAAGCCACATTGCATTCCATATGCGTGCAAACGCCTTTCAAAGCGGCAACACTTCCATCTTCTTTTTTTAAGTAAAGCCCCAATACTCCTCCCCAGGCGAATGCTTTAGCCGAATTTTTTGGAATATCGGTAAAATCTTTTTTGTCGAGCACAACGAAATCAGGTTCTTTGCCGAGAGTAGGGAAGGCGAATTTCGCCAGGGAAAAAAGAGTGCCGGAGAAGAAGGCCAGAAGCGAACCTCCGAAAAGAGTATTGAGAAATTGTCTGCGAGAAATGAGTGAATAGTTAAGCTTCATTTTATCCCACCACCCGACATTATTTTAAACTTGTTTTTCAACATTGTTTTGCGCAAGCCTACAATACCGTCGGTCGGACGTACATCTTTCGGGCAAGCGTCAATGCAGCGAAATACAGTATCACAACCCCAAACGCCCTTTTCATTGTTGAAAATCTCCAGCGCTTTGGCGGATCTTTGATCGCGGGAATCGGATGAGAAACGCTGTAATTTGGCCAGCGCCGCGGGCCCGGCGTATTGTGGATCTCTATTCAGAACAGGGCAGGCGCCGTAACAGCAGGCGCAAAGGATGCAATTGACAAACTGGTCGATTTTCTTTCTATCTTTTTCGCTTTGGTGAATTTCTTTTTCGGGAGCGGGGCTCTTTCGTATGAGATACGGTTGTATCTTTTCATACATCTGCCAGAAAGGGGTCATATCAACGACGAGGTCTTTGATAATCTCGAAATTAGGCAGAGGCTCCAGAATGATCGTGTCCGTACCGAAAGTGGCGACCTGTGTCCGGCAGGCCAGGTCTATTTTCCCATTGATGACCATCGCGCACGAGCCGCAAATGGCTGAACGGCAGGAACAGCGGAAAGATAAAGTTCCGTCAATTTCGTCACGAATGCGCAAAAGCATCGCCAGAACGGTGAGACCGGGAATGACTTTGATTTTATAAGATTCAAAGAGCGGTTCTTTATCCGGCTCTTTGACGTCATAACGTAAAATCTTGAATGTATAAGTATCGCTCTTAATCAATATTTTCTCTCCATCGGTTGATAACGTGTAATTACTACATCTTTATAGGAGATGACGGGCTCTAAATCGTTGCCCATCTTGGCGATGGTATGCTTAAGCCAATTCGTATCGTTTCTGGTGTCGAAATCACGCCGGAAATGAGCGCCTCGGCTCTCCTCACGCAGGAGCGCTCCCAGAACGATAGTATGAGCAACTTCCAGCATATAGTCCAGTTCCAGCGCATTGTGCAATTCATAATTCATATGCTTATCCGTGGAAGAAACGCTGACGTTTCTATATCTTTCTTTTATTTTGGTGACTTCATCCAATGCTTGAGCTAATTCATCTTTAGTGCGGAAAATACCTACTTTTTCACTCATCACGGCGCCTAAATCAGCCGCCAGTTTGTAAGGCCTTTCACCGCCCGGTTTTGTCAGGCGGTTAATCTTTTTTTCAACGTTTTCTTCTAATTTCAGCAGATAATTTTCTTCCGGTTTTAAATCATGTTCGGATAATTCTTTGTCAATGGCCTGTGCGGTAAGTTTTCCAAAAACGATGGTATCGAGCAGAGAATTTCCGCCCAGACGGTTGGCGCCGTGGACACTCACACAGGCGCATTCGCCAGCCGCGTAAAAGCCCTTTATTTCGGATGCGCCCTTTTCATTGACATCGATTCCGCCCATCGAATAATGCTGGGAAGGCATGATGGGAATCGGTTCTTTAACCGGATCAATGCCGATAAAATCAATACAGATACTATGGATGCCGGGAAGCCGCTCCAGAATCTTCTTTTCACCCAGATGCCGCAAATCAAGCTGAATGTATTTCCCCAGCGGATGGTCGAAGCCGCGGCCCTCATTAATTTCCGTCTGGATACAGCGGGAAACGATATCTCTTGGAGCAAGTTCCATGGCCGTGGGAACGTAACTCTTCATGAAACGCTCGCCCTTATTGTTGAAAAGATAACCGCCCTCTCCGCGGCAACCTTCGGTCATCAGAATATTTGTGCCGATAAGTGTTGTGGGGTGAAACTGGACAAACTCCATGTCTTTCAGGCCGACTCCGGCCTTATAAGCCATGCCAATACCACTGCCTGTATTAATCAGAGCGTTGGTGGAATTTCGGTAAACCCTTCCGTAACCACCAGTGCCGAACACCGTTACTTTGGCGCGAACAGGAATTAGTTCACCACTGTGTATATCAAGAACAATTACGCCATGGCACTGGCCGTTTTCCACGCAAAGGCCGGTAACAAACCATTCGGGATAAATTTTAACATTTTTATATACAGCTCTTTCATAAAGAGTGTTCAAAAGCGAATGTCCGGTAATATCGGTGGAAAAGCAGGTGCGCGGAAATCCGCCACCGCCGAAAGGGCGCTGGGCGATAGTCCCGTCGGGAAATCTGCTGAAGGGACAGCCCCAATGTTCCATCTCATAAACAATTTTCGGGGCTTCCTTGCACATGATTTCGATGGCATTTTGATCACCCAGATAATCACTTCCTTTTACCGTGTCGAAAGTATGTTTTTCCCAGGTGTCATCACGTCCTTCAGGATTGTTTGCCAGCGAAGCGTTAATGCCGCCCTGTGCGGCAATAGAATGTGAACGCAAGGGATAGACCTTGGAGATCAATCCCACATTGTATTTATCGCAAAGACCGACGGCCGCCCGTAGTCCGGTTAATCCGCCGCCAACTATGAGAATATCGTGTGTAATCATAATTACGAAACCTGGACAAAGAAATAAATTAAGATAGCCGAAACAGCCGCCGCGGTAATGTTTGATATCCAGAACAACTGCTTTTCCTTACGGTAACCAAAATCAATAATGATGGTGCGAATACCGTAGATGCTGTGAAAAGTAAAAAGAATCAGGATAAGAATATCAATAACCGGATGCCTGTGCAGACTCAAAGCCCAGTCTGGTCTGTTATCTTTGGGTAAAAGAAAATAACCGGTTAAAATTTTGATGCCGATCAAAACGATCAGAGTCGCGCCGCTAATGCGGTGAAATAGCCAGATGAACATACGTTCCCCCTGAATTATTGTACTAGACTATGGAGTAAAAAATTTCTTTGTCAAGAATGAAATCAATCATTTTCCTTTGTAGGTTGGTTTTCTCTTCTCCAGAAATGCTTTCATGCCTTCTGTTTGATCTTCGCTGGCAAAGGCCAGAGAGAAGGATGCTCTTTCGATGATTTTGCCTGCGTAGTTACTAAGATCCTGCGAATTTTGTACGGAGAATTTGGCCAGACCAACGGCAACGGGGCTGTGCCGGGTGATCATTTTGGTCATGGCAAAAGCTTCTTCCATTAATTTATCATCAGGAACTACTTTGTTTATGAGGTTGATGGACAGTGCTTCCTCGGCAGAAATAATTTTCCCGGTAAGGACAAGTTCTTTAGCTTTTCCCGGACCGACCAGTTTGGAAAGCCGCACTGTTCCTCCGGCGCCGGGAATGATGCCTATATTGATTTCCGGCTGACCGAATTGCGCGCTTTGCGCGGCTAAGCGGATATCGCAGCCCATTGCTAATTCACAACCACCGCCCAGGCAGTAACCAGCAATCGCCGCGATATACGGTTTTCTAGATTCTTCCATTCTCAATGTGATATCCCACAACTCCGAATTGGAAAACATTTCCATAGCCGTGTTTTGCACCATAGCCGCAATATCGGCGCCGGCGGCGAAAACCTTTGGGCCTCCGGTGATAATGATGGCGCGCACATTCACATCCGTTTCCATATCGGCGATGACCCGGCCTAATTCCTCTCTGACGGTTTGATTGATTGCGTTGCGCACTTCAGGACGGTTTAGCGTAATGATGCCGAGTTTCTCCTCGGTTTTTTTATCGACAATAATAGTAGTATAACTCATAAAAATTCTCCTTCTAAATTAATTAACAATCAATGATTCTTCCGGACAAGTCAAAACAATATCTTCTTCGCTCTTGATCAGTTCTGTTGTAAGAAACGCATTGGGAAGTATGTTGTTTAAGTAATATCTGGCGGACGCGATTTTGCCCTCATAAAATATGGCCTCGCTTGTGCCTTGTTTCGCCGACGTTAGTTTTTGAGAAGCAATCAACGCCTGCTCCACAAGGCATTGGGCCACAAAGACCTGAGAACAGACACTTAATGCCCGCAGGGCATTAAGTGGTATCAACTGCCGCTTGGCATCAAAATTACCATACCAGGAATCATAGGTGGATTTAACTTCAGTCAGAGCTTGATAACCTTTGGCCAGATTTTTCATTTCCTTTTCCAATCCCTTGGCGTTCATATTGGCATCGATAAATTCCTTGATGGAAGCCAGCCAGTGTACAAAAGGTATTCCTTCCTTCATGCGCATTTTACGTCCGATGAGATCGTTGGCATGAATAAAAGATGTGCCTTCCCAAATGGTCAAAATCTTCGAATCACGCAGATACTGTTCCACCGGATATTCTGTAGAGTAGCCTACGCCTCCCAAGACCTGAATGGCCTGAGCGATAATACCTAGACTAGCCTCACTGCCATAGCCTTTGACCAGCGGCGTCAGTATTTCGGCAAATTCGCCGAATTTTTTCGCTTTTTCCTTGTCGCTGGAATTGCCCTGAATATCCAGATAATAAAAACCTTTGAAAATCATCGCCCGGATGCCTTCGACTGTGGCTTTCATATCGAGAAGCATGCGGCGAATATCTTCATGCTTGATAATAGGAACACGCTCGGAGTTTTTAATACCGAAAGGACGTCCCTGGATTCGTTCCGTGGCGTACTGCGAGGCAAAATAGTATGCTGCCGCCGCTTGAGTGTTAGAATTATGGCCTGTACCGATTCTCGATTCGTTCATCATGTGGAACATCATGGACAAGCCCTGAGAAAATCCTTTGGCATCGGGAGCAGGGCCAAGCAAAATGCCGCGGCAGTTATCGTCATCGCCGAAATTGAGCAGTGCTGTCGCCTGCGCGTGCAGTCCCATTTTGTGCTCGACGCTGACGGTGATGACGTCATTAGGTTTATCCAGCGAGCCGTCATCATTGACCCAGATTTTGGGAACGATATAAAGTCCGATGCCCGGCGAACCCGGTGCGCCTTTTTCGGGACGCGCCAGCACCAGATGGATTGTATTCTCACATGTTCCCTGGTCTCCGGCCGTGATGAACATTTTGGTTCCTTTGATTTTCCAGATGCGGGGATCATCCGTGGGATAGGAGCGGGTGATAATATCACCGGTGTCCGAGCCGAAGTTCGGTTCAGTCAGGCACATGGTTCCCTGCCAGTCACCGTTGAGCATTTTGGGGATAAACATATCATTTTCTTTCTGTGTGCCAAAACGCAGGATAAGATTGGCTGCACCGCTGGTTAATTTCACGCAGGAGGTAAGGGCAGGGCAGGCGGCGGTATTCATTTCAGCAATGGCCTTGTACAGAATCAGAGGCATTCCTGTTTCCACCTTGATACATTCGCTGCTTGAACCCCAGCCGTTTTGCTGCAAAAACCGGTATGCTTCTTTGAAGCCGGGAACGGGCGTCACCTTGCCGCTTTCGAACTTAACGCCAATTTTGTCTCCTGAAGCGTTGATGGGATTTACGATTTCACGCGCGACCTTATATCCTTCGTTCAGCAGCATTTCCACATCATCGAGGCTGAAATTTTCCTTGAATCTATCGCAGGCCAGCACTTCTTCCGTGGGCAGCCATTCTTTTAGAATGAATTTTAAATCTCTTATATCGTATTTAAATTCCATTTTTTACTCTCCTTGTTTTTAGATATCTCACTTATAAATATCAGCGAGCAGTTCCATAATTTTAGCCCGGCTGGAAGTTTTCGGATCAGCAGCCATATTTTACTGCCGGTACTATTGCGTTTATCTGTGCCGCTCTTTTTACGGACGGTCCAGACCTCTCACTATTTCGGAGCGAATGATGCGAGGCAATATCATATGATGTTTAGGACAAATCGCCTGCGGATTCTGATAAACGCAATTGGCAAATGCCACTAGATATTTTCTAATTTCATGAAAACGCACAATTTCATCCACAAAACCTTTCTTGGCGCAAAACAGAGGCCCCGACGTTTTGTCATAATGTTCAACCATCTCATTCATCTTGTCGATAACGGGCTTTAAGGGATTTCCCGAATCTTTTTCTTTGACCAGTCTTCGGGCGTAAGTTGCGGCAGCCGCTGTTTCGCTTTGCATGACATTGATTTCGGTCGCTGCCGTACCCAGTGAGAAAGCGTTATTATTATTGGCTTGAGGACCTCCCATGACATAATGCCCGGCAACAGTGCCTTTGCGTAAAACAACGAGCATCATCGGAAGATCTGTATTTTCAATGGAATAAATCAATGATTGACCTAATCCCAAAAGTTCCGCTTTTTCCGCAATATCACCCACGTCGATTCCAGTAGTGTCCTGAAACCAAATTAACGGAATCTTATCGCGGGAGCAAAGCGTTACAAATTCGCTCATTTTGATTAATCCTTGACGATAAAGCTTGCCGCCGACACCGGTATATTCATTTGTGTATTCAGGGTAATCAGGCAGAGTGCCCTGGCGATTGCCGATAGCGCCGATAAGGTAGCCGTTGATTTTTACCAAACCCGTGTATACTTCCTTGCCGAATCCCGGACGGAATTCCATATGTTCGGAATTATCCACCAGCCTGGCCAGAACTTGTTCGAAATCATACACGCCTTCTTTGTCCATCGGTATAATGGAAGTAATTTCCCTCGGCGAA
This sequence comes from Syntrophaceae bacterium, assembly GCA_003139775.1. GTDB lineage: Bacteria > Desulfobacterota > Syntrophia > Syntrophales > Smithellaceae > Smithella. The sequence continues at coordinate 10,215 of PLGI01000074.1, forward strand.
TATTTAGGTTCTGCGGGTTCGGATACTCGGAAAAACCGGGGATTATACGCAGGCATATCCGCCACATAATCTTTGATGGCGTCGAGAACTTGCTTCTCTTCATCAAAGACAGCGGTGAAAAAACCGGTCACATCATAATGAATTTTTACACTTCCCGGAGGAACCGATTTGAAATGTCTGGCAGCGTTAATGACATCTTCGGCTCGTTCTTCATCGAAATGACCTCTCTGGAATATACCGCTCATGATACCGCCGCCGCCCACAGCCATATTGGCTTTTTTGTGAGCGAATAGAATAGTCGGACTGACGGACTGATAGCCGCCGCCGGCGGGATTTGTTCCGTAGATGCCGGCAATAACGGGTATGCCCATCTGTTCCAGTTCGGCATTACGGAAGAAGCATGCTCCCGAACCGCGGCGATTCGCATAAATTTTTTCCTGTTCGGGAAGTTTGACACCGGAGCAGTTTACAAGCCAGACGAGTGGAACGTGAAGAATTTTGGCGACATCCGTCACCCGCAGATTGTTTTCCGCCTGCCCGGCAATCCAGGCGCCGGCCATCCATTTATTATTAAAGCCGATCAAAACGCACCATTTGCCGTTGATGCGTGCCAGACCGTCAACAACACCGGTACTGCCCGATTCTTCATTTGCCGGATCGAAGATGGTGTGCAATGGACAAAATGTTCCCGGATCGACTAAATAATCAATTCGCTCCCAGACGCTCATTTCACCGCGCTCATGCATTTTTTCCAGCGGTACGCCAACATTTTTAATCCTCTGGGCTTCGACATCGAGTTGCTTCATTATTTCTTCCGCCTGTTCGATATTGTCCTTCATGTTATCTATTTGTTCCGGCGAAAGAGCTTTTCCTAAAGGATCCATTTTTTCAAAATATTGTTTCATTTTAAAATCCTCAAATTTGATTTGATCAGCTTTCCATATTTAAGGCCCGTTTCATCGCCTCGGCTATTTTAGTGGGACTTTTTGCTACTGTGACACCACATTTCGTGAGGATGGCTATTTTGTCCGCAGCGCGTCCATTGCCGCCGCTAATAATTGCGCCGGCATGCCCCATGCGTTTGCCGGGAGGCGCCGTAAGTCCGGCAATAAAGGCGGCAACAGGTTTTCTCATATTTTCTTTGATCCATTCGGCCGCTGTTTCTTCCGCATCGCCGCCGATTTCGCCGATCATAAAAACTGCTTTTGTTTCCGGATCCTCATTGAAAAGTTTCAGTACATCAATGAAACTCAAGCCGATGATCGGATCGCCGCCGATGCCCATGCAAGTAGACTGGCCGAGTTGGGCATCTGTTAATTGTTTGACAGCCTCATAGGTGAGCGTGCCGCTGCGCGAGACAACGCCGATATTTCCTTTTTTATGAATGGCACCGGGCATGATTCCCACTTTGCATTCACCGGGAGTAATGATTCCCGGACAATTCGGACCAACAAGCTTCATTTTACTGTCCTGAAGATATCTTTTTACAACAACCATATCGCGTATAGGAATGCCTTCGGTTATACAAACGGCCAGTTCAATCCCTCCATCTGCCGCTTCCAGAATTGCCTCTGCTGCCCAGGGGGCGGGAACTAAAATCATAGAAACGGTAGCTCCCGTTGCGTGAACGGCTTCATTAAGATTGTCGAATACGGGAAATCCCTCGATTGTAGTGCCGCCCTTTCCGGGAGTGACTCCTCCGACAATATTACTTCCGTAATCACGGCACTGCGAAGCGTGAAGAAGGCCGCTTTTACCGGTGATGCCTTGAACAATTATTTTAGAAGCGCTGTTAATTAAAATGGTCATTTCTTTATCCGATAGTTTATAATTGTTTCTCAATTGGTACTTTGCGTTTTTTAATCACCCTCTGCACAATTTTAGCCGCGCCGTCTCCGAGATTATCAACCGTTTCAATGTTAAGACCCGATTGAGAAAGAAGGTTTTTTCCTTCGATAAGGCGGCTGCCATCCATCCTCACGACGATAGGAAGATTACAAGCTATACCCGTTGAGGCGTCAATAATGCCTTGTGCGATTATATCACAGCGCATAATACCGCCGAAAATATTGACAAAAATTCCTTTTACATTTCTGTCCTTTAAAATAATTCTAAAAGCTTCTGCCACTTTTTCACGGCTGGCTCCGCCGCCGACATCAAGGAAATTGGCCGGCTCGCCTCTATATTCTTTCAAAACATCCAGTGTGGCCATGGCCAGACCGGCGCCATTCACCATACATCCGATATTCCCATTTAATTTAATATAGGCGAGGTCGAGTTTTTTAGCCTGAATCTCCAGAGGATCCAGTTGGGAAACATCAATCATCTTTTCATAGTCAGGATGCCGGAAGAGGGCGTTATCGTCAAAATTAATTTTGCAGTCCATCGCGATTAATTTACCGGCCTTGCTGACAGCAAGAGGATTAATCTCAATGACTGAGCAATCTTTTTCTAAAACGATTTTATACAGGTTTTGAATTAATTTGACACAATCTTCGACAATTTTGCCTTTTAGTCCCAGGAAAATTGCAATTCCGCGGGCGTGATAGGATCGCACTCCGATGAAAGGATCAATATAAATAGTATGAATTTTTTCGGGCGACACGCGCGCTACTTCTTCGATGTCCATACCCCCTTGGGCGGAAGCGATAAGGCAATAGCGCGATGTTCGTCTGTCCAGGGTAATGGAAAGATAAAACTCTTTTTCGATTTCAACTGTTTCCTCAACAAGAAGACACTTGACGGCCAGACCCTTGCTTCCGGTTTGAACAGTCGCCAACTTTTTCTTTAGGAGATCTCCTGCTGCTTCGCAGGCATGCAGGGAGCCATTTACTTTTTTTACCCCTCCGGCTTTCCCGCGCCCGCCGGCGTAAATCTGCGCCTTCAACACGCAAAGACGGCCGATTTCCTCTACAGCCTTTTGTGTTTGCCGGACTGTTTTCACCATTCGTCCGCTAGGCACCGGAATACCGTATGCTTTCAGAATCTCTTTGGCCTGATATTCATGGATGTTCATTTCATTTTACCGGTGCAAATTTGTGCTTTGTTTAAAATAATTCTATACTCTGTTGGCAGCGAAACCGAGCGCCGCATTGGCCACGATCATTGTATGCATATTGGAAGTTCCTTCCAATGTTTCAAATTGTTTTGAATCCCGCAGAAAGCGGCCGCAGGGATATTCATCGGAATAGCCGAATGAACCGAACAGCTTCATGCATTCATTGGCGGCGTGCACCACTTCTTTAGCCCCGTAAAGTTTGGACATTGATGTTTCCATCACATTGGGAAGTCCTTTATCCTTCAACCAGGCAGCTTTGTAAACTAGAGCAGCCATTGCTTCATGTCCCATTTTCATTTCCGCGATCTGCTGCTGAATCAACTGGAATTTGCCGATCTTTTGTCCAAACTGAGATCTTTCATTCGCGTATTTTATGGAAGCTTCCAGAATAGCTCCGGAAAGTCCCAAAGCGCCTGCCGAACAACCGAGACGCGTGGAATTCAACTGGGTCATGCACATTTGGAATCCTTTGTTGACGGTTCCCAGAACAAGTTTTTTCGGTATCTTCACATCTTCAAAAGTAATTTCCGCCGTATCGGAAGCCAGCAGTCCCACTTTTTCATGAATCTTCTTACGGGTAATGCCGGGGAGGCTGTAATCCATGATAAAGCAGGTTATGCCATTGGCTCCGGCGTCCTTATTCGTCTTTACATATAGTAAACCATGATTGCAAACTGTTCCGTTCGTGATCCACATCTTATTTCCATTGAGGAGATAATGATCTCCTCTGTCTTCCGCCAGACATTTCATGGCGGCGACATCGGAACCGACATCAGCTTCCGTCATAGCGAAACTGCCGATATATTCGCCGCTGACGAATTTCGGAATGTAGTGCTGTTTTTGTTCTTCTGTTCCGAATTTTTGAATGGTCAGGGAAGGACCCCAGCATTGCATGTTGAAAGCCATGCGCCAGGAAGTATGGACTTTGGCGATTTGCTCGATGACCAGAGCGCCTTCCATAAAGCCCATGCCGTTTCCGCCGTATTTCTCATCGATGCAGAAACCGAAAAAACCTAATTCAGCCATTTTGTCGAATATTTCCTTGCGCCAATGCTGGTTTTTTTCATCTTCTTCTACATGGGGTTTAATTTCATTTTCGGCAAAATTCTTCGCCATATCCTGAAGTATTTTTTGTTCTTCGGTTAATGCAAAATCCATATTTATAGTCCTCCCGATTTCTTCTTCAAACTATTTTCTTTCCACAATCATGCAGATACCCTGACCGCCGCCGCCACATATAGTTTCCAGACCATAACGGCAATTTCTTCGGGTTATTTCGTTGATAAGTGTTGTTAAGCGCATTACACCGGTAGCACCGATAGGATGCCCCAATGAAATTCCGGAACCATTAACGTTTACTTTTTCATCCATTACATTGTCTTTGATGCCGGAAAGCCTTGCGTCAGCCAGCGCCTGAACAGCAAATGCCTCCTGAACTTCGATGAGATCTATCTGGTCTATGGCGATATTAATTTTTTGCAGAGCTTTCTGAACAGACGCGGGCACAGCCGGGTAGGTCAAGGTTGGATCAGTTGCCGCAATCGCACAGGAACGGAAATAAGCAAGGGGCTTTATTCCCAGCTCTTTTGCTTTTTTTTCGGAAGCAAGCATTATCACAGCCGCACCGTCATTTTCAGAGGAAGAGTTTCCGGCTGTACAGACACCACCGGAATAAACAGGTTTTAACTTGGCTAGTTTTTCCAATGTAGTTTCTCTTCTCGGACCTTCATCTATACTGAAGAAATTCATATGCCCGCTCTTATCTTTGCCGACAGGAACGGGAACGATTTCTTCAGCAAATTTTCCGGCATCCTGCGCCGCAATTGCTCTCTGATGGCTCCGTAATGCCCATTGATCGGCTTCTTCCCGGGTTATTTTTTCTTTTTTGGCCGCGGCCTCGGCCCAACTCATCATCGAGCTTAGCTCACCGTATCGGGCAATGGGTTGTGACATGACTCGGGCGCGCTGGATGCGATCATAGAAGGGAATTCCCCACATGGCGAGGGCGCCGTGCCCTCTGGGCATGAAGCCGTATTTTTCATGATTTTTACCTCCCAGTCCCCACTTGAGATCACCGGGGATATATAGTTCGGCCTGACTCATAGAGTCCATGCCTCCGGCGATAATTATATCGGCATTCCCTGTTTGTATTTTCATAGCACCAAAAAAAATAGCGTCCAGACCGGAACAGCAACGCCGGTCAAGAACTACCCCGGGAACTGAGTCCGGCCAACCGGCTTCGAGAACTGCCATGCGCGCGCCGTTGGCGCATTCACCGTTTTGATAAGACGTTCCCATAATCACATCTTCAACCTGAGCCGGATCTATTTTTGCCCGTTTAACTAATTCCTCCAGAACTATAGCGCCGAGTTTATAAACGGGAATATCTTTTAAAGAACCACCGTAAGCGCCTATGGGAGTGCGCACACAACTTAAAATGACTACATTTTCCATGGTTTCATCTCTCAATAATTTCTATTTTAAAAATTTACGTCTTTTCTCGGTTTCATTTCGCCTGAGGTATAATCATACCATCCTTTTCCGGTTTTTCTTCCCAAGTCCCCGCTCTGCACAAGTTTCTCCAAAATTAAAGCGGGGCGGAATTTTGGATCTTTATATCCTTCATAAAGTGTTTTAAAAACATTGAGACCTATATCGAGTCCCACAAAATCACCTAATTCGAATGGCCCCATAGGATGATTGAGTCCCAGCTTTATGGCTTTGTCTATATCTTCAATAGTTGCGACACCCTCCAGCAGGCAATTGTAAATCTCTGCTCTGAATGCTGCATTAACCCGGTTAACAAGAAATCCAGGAACATCTTTCACCCGGACGGTTTCTTTCTGCAGTTTGGCTGCAACCGTTTCAATTATTTTTGTTGTTTCTTCAGCTGTTTTAAATCCCGGAATGATTTCAACCAGACGCATTACCGGAACCGGGCTGAAGAAGTGCATGCCGATAAACTTTTCCGGACGTTTCACTGTTGCTGCCAGAGTAGTAATAGGGATGGAAGATGTATTTGTGGCAAAGATTACATCTTTATGGCAAAGAAAATCCAACTTCTGGAAAATGGATTTTTTCACCTCAAAATTTTCATAAGCTGCCTCAATAATCAAGTCGGATTTTGTTGCGTTTTCAAAAGAAGGATCTTTGCTGATTCTAGATAAAATGACATCCTTGTCGGCGACGGTTATTTTTTCCTTCTTCACTTTTCCCTCAAGTATTTTGCTGATGGAATTGAAGCCCTTGTCAATAAATTCCATCTTTACATCATTCATGATGACGTTATATCCGGCTTGCGCTGAAACTTGCGCAATGCCCGATCCCATGAGACCTGAACCGATAACCATAATATTTTTGATATCCATATTTTTACTCCTTTAGTCTGCAAATACATAGATGATACCGATATAGTTTCCCTGCGGTTGCCGCAGCCACTAAAACTTTGCCTGACGGTGCACCCGAGATCGGACTTGCTGAGAAAAAGAAATCAGTGCGTCCTCCCCTGAGTTCATGATTTTAACAAACAGCGTATCTGTGCTGCCGCCATATCAAATATTGGAGAGTCCAACACCCGGTTCATCTGCAGTCCGCCCTGCATGACGGCAAGCACCACGACAGCCTGATCGCAGGATATTCCTGGGAACGAGAACGTGCCCCGTTTTCTGCCTTTATCCAGAAAATTATCCATCCAGTTCAGGAGATCGGACACCAAACCTTTTGTTTCTTCCTGCATTGGCTTGGGCAGAGTGGTGAAATCCGTTTGCATTGCGCCGCTCAAGCAGACAGATTCGCTCTTGGTAAGATAATGCCTGTAGATTTCGAAGAAGCGATCCAGTTTATCCCAGTCGGCCATCGCTGCTATCTCCCGACGTTCGCACCATCCGCTAAAACGTTGCCTGGCCCGTTGAATAACGGCAAGCCCGAGATCGGCCTTGCTGGGGAAATGGTAATGGATTGAAGATTTTTTTATCCCGAGAGCCAAGGCTATATCGGCATAGCTGAAGCCGTTGAAACCATTTTTTAGCAGGAGCTTTTCTCCTGCGTCGATAATTTTGGTTCTTGTATTATCCGTTAGTCTTCTCATGATATGTTATCTACCAACTAGTAGATAGAATGTCAAGAAAAAAATATTACCTCAGTCTCTTAAAATTAATACCAGGCTTAATTATCAGATTTATCTATTGGTTTTTTTGTAAAGTGACGTTTTATTCCCTTAAGGACGGTTACGCACCTGCCGAGTTCGCGGTACGCCGGGATACCCGCTGTTTCAGCAAGAAATCTTAAATTGTCACAGAATTCCTTTCTTCCGACTACCCAGAAAACTATCGGCTTTTCGTGTTTTCTGACAAGGGCCGCAAGCTCTTCGAAGAATTCCGGTTCAATGAGCGGCGTAGCGTAGCTGTGAAACAAAATCGAATCAACAGCTGGGTCGTTCATCACTGCGTCAAAAGAACGTTTGAATACTTCTTCATAACCGTTGCGTTCTATGGCGATCCAAAGATCAAGAGGATGGTCGGGTTTATTCCATGGAGGAAAAAGCTCCGCGATGGACGCGAGTGTTTTATCGGAAAGCGAGGCCAGAGGCAGACCGCAATCTTCCATAAGATCGGTTGTTACGGTTCCCGCACCCCCGGAGAAGGTTAGTATGGCTGTGCCTTTTTGAGGGTGACAGAGCATCTTCTTGGAGAAAGCGCGCGCCATGTCGGTGAGTTCGGCCGGATCGAACACTTCAATTATGCCGGCCTGCCTAAATGCGCCGCTTGTAACGCGATAATTTCCCGAAAGGCTCGCCGTGTGACTTTGTGCCGCTTTTGCTCCTTCCTTGCTTCTGCCTCCCATGAGAACGATTACCGGTTTTTTTGTTTTTTTTGCGAGATTGATAAATCTTCTTCCGTCCACGAGTGATTCGAGATAGCAGGCGATGACTTCTGTTTCGTTGTCGTTTATCATGTATTCGAGGATGTCGCTTTCATCAATGTCACATTTATTGCCGATGGAACATACCTTGCTTACTCCCATAATTCCTTCCTGCAGTGCATGGAGTAGAAAGCCGGCGGAAAGCATGCCGCTTTGAACAATGAGACCCACATTTCCAGCTTTGAGCACGTCGGTCCATATGCCTGAATAAATAAACGAAAAAACATGAGTCCGATGAGCATCGATAAAGCCCATGCAGTTGGGACCCCATAATCTAATGCCCGCTTTCGCCGCGTTTTCGAGAGCCAGCTTCTGAAGCCTTTCGCCTTCCGCTCCGGCTTCATTGAATCCTCCCGATTCGATGATGATTCCCTTCACACCTTTTTTCGCGCATTCGTTCACCGTTTCCGGCAGTTCTTTTGCCGGTATGAAATATATGGCCAGATCGATATTGCCGGGAATTGAGGCTAAGTCGGGATAACAGGGCAGGCCTAATATTTCGCTGTAACTTTTATTAACCGGATAAATCTTTCCGCGAAATCCGGCAGTGATATTTTTAATGATATGGTATCCACCCTTGTCTGTGTTATTGGATGCTCCGATAACGGCAACGCTCTTTGGGTTGAAAAAACAATCAAGCATTTAAATCTTCCTCTTTCCTGTCATTGCGAGGCGCACCTTGTATGCCGCGGCAATCTCATGCATTTGGTGTTCTAAGAAATTGCTTCGTCGCTTCACTACTCGCAATGACAGCTTTATCTTAAAACAACAAGTGCGTCAACGGCAACCGGCTTGTTTCCGGATATGATCAGAGGATTTATATCTATCTCGGCAATAGAATCGTATTTCATCCCCAACTCTCCCACTCCGACAAGAGCTTTGGCCAGAGCTTCCCTGTCCACTGCCGGGCTTCCCCTGAATTCGCCGAGTATTTTTTTTGTTTTGATTTCATCTATCATTTCCAGAGCGTCTTCCTTCGAAAGAGGAGCGACCCTGAAGGTCACATCTTTGAGCGCTTCGGTGAATATGCCGCCCAGACCGAACATGACACATGGTCCGAACTGCGGATCACGTGAAAGGCCGATCACAAACTCGCGCGATCCTTTCACCATCTTCTGAATAAGTACGCCATCAAGACCTTTAATCTTACTCATAAGCTCGTCAAAGACATGCACCACTTCGTCCGAATTGCCGACATTAAGTTTTACCATACCGGCTTCTGTTTTATGGGCTAGTTCGGCGGAGCATCCCTTCATTACAACAGGATAACCGAGTTTTTCGGCCATCTGAAAGGCTTCATCTCTTGTTCTGGCGAGAGCTGCCGGTGCGACCTCAACGCCCGCTGATTTGATCACCAAACTTGATTCGTATTCCGACAGTGTCTTTTGTCCGTTTGCTACGGCTCGTTGAATTATTTCTAACATAGAATCTCCTTTAAAATTGACCTTTAGTCATTAATTTATTTTACCCGGAATTGTCAAGGATTTAGTGAGACTCATTGAGAGCGAACGAAGTGACGCTCGAAACATAAGGCGAACTATCCCCGAAGTGAAACGACGTGGGATTTGACATTAGCTGAAAATGAAATCAGACAAAATAATATTTTATCCGTATCCTGATTATTGTTAACCATAGTTGACATATTTTATAGCCGTCGGTATATTACTTCTAATTTCATAAATAATTATTTAATGCTATGGGCCGGTTGGAAGTGGCGGTCAATCCCGCTGCTTGGGAGCCTCCGGCCCCTGCAGGAGGTTGAGGCTCCACTTATTGTTACCGGTTTGAATAAAGGTAGCTTAATAATCATGCATGTAGGGATAAATTTAAAATAATTACTTCGGGAGCCGGTTTGCTGTGAGGGATTTGAACCCTAAGCGGGTGTATTCTCGTTAGGGTTTACTAAAGGCAATGAATGAAATAAGTTATTATAATTAAGGAGGGCATATGGAAAAAGATAACCTCACAGGTAATAACTGTACAAAGGAGCAGATAGGCCGAAGGTCGTTTCTGAGGAAGTTTACCACACTTCTGGGTGGGATAACCATTATGAACTGGGGTTTGTTCTCCATCAAAGATGCAGTGGCCTCTGTCCTTGGAGGGAATAAAGGCAATAATCAAGAAAAGCTCATCTTCATTGCCATTGATGCCCTTCACCCGAAATACTTTGCGCTTGATGCCAAGGGTCTGCCGGGAGGGCGCGAAGGAAACTGGCTGATGCCCAATATTCACGCCTTCCTGAAAAAGTCTTTATGGTACAGAAACGCCAAGTCCTATCTGCCCGCGGCTACGGACATGAATCATCTGAACGTGCTTGCGGGAACATCTTCCGCGCAGAGCGGTATCATCAGCGTATGGGCACAACCAACAGGATGGGATGAGAATGGAGAAGCTATTATCACCCGCACCAGTATGTCTTTTGCCCGAGATGACAAGGGCCGCCCGGTGGATACACTTTTCCATGCATGGAAGCGGCGCTGGCCCGGCTCCAAAACCATGCTCATCACGGGCAAGGAATGGGTGGGCGAGATGTTTCGTGGAAACGGAAGTGCATCCTCCGGTATTGATATTTTGGTAACGGGGCCTAAGCATCCCGACTACCTGAAACCGCCGCAGAGGGAAAGTCTCGCCGATCCTCATACGGATCAGGATGCAGCCTGTGATCCTGAATCGAAACACCTCGGATTCTTCGGTGGATCGATGAGGCCAAGCAATGTCATGACACGGCTCTATACAGGACAGGGAAGCCTCCTGACATTGCAGATGGAACACTTTGCCAATCATTTTCCCCATGACAGTTGGATCGTGGATTCAACCCTGGAGATATTCAAACGCGATAAGCCCGATATGGCCTACATTCTCCTTGCCCAGTGCGATGATGCGGGGCATGCCATCGGAAACGCCTGGGACCCGTCGGAATTTATCAATGTCAATCCGCCGTATGAACCGCCTGAAGGGTGTGAAAACAAACCCGCGTATCAGTTGGTCAGCAGCCGCAACAAGCTCCTTTTCAAAGAGGCGATTCTGGATGTAATCCGCGATGTAGACATTCAGTTCGGACGCCTTATAGCCGGCCTGCAAAATCAGGGTGTGCTTGATAAAGCAAAGGTCATCCTCTTGAGCGATCACTCCGCGGTGAATCATCTTTATACCGAAGATTTTTCATCAACCGATTGTGTGGGGCTTCTGGAAAATGCCGGGATAGTTGCGAAGAGTGGTTTACTGAAAAAGAAGGAAATGTATGCGTTCAGCGTGAGTAGCTACGGAGTGTTGTACTGGAGGAAAAACAAGGAAAAGATTCCAAAGGCCAAGGAATTGCTGTTGGATCATCGCGCTTTGAATCCTCAGATTGGCAATAAAGAGTGTCCGTGGTGGGTGCTGGATCGCTCCGACATGAAAAACGGCATGCATGGAGTGTGCCTGCCCGGCGAGCTTTACCATACCTACTATGTAGATGTTGACAAGGAAAAGACAGTTATCTGGCCCGACCTCATCATCCTGGCGAAAAACGGCTGGCAGATTCCTGTGTATAACGGTCAGATTCCCAATGTCGGCATCAAAGCGCCCACATGGGCTCCTCCCTGGCGAGTGTATAATGGCGGCCACGGTTCGGTGGATACGCTTCCTATTGTTGCCGCGATCTCGATACCCGGCGGGAAGAAAGGTGTGCATGACAGGACCATCCGCATTGCAGACCTAGGTGTTACAGCTGCCGCTCTTTCAGGTTTAAAGTTGAAGAGCACCACTATCGGTAAGGATTTGAGCAAAGACCTGATGTGAATTGTTATTACGCGCTCATGAGAACATGACAAAAACTTACTCATTGTTACGGGTTGGTGCTTAATAATAATGCATGTCGTAAGAATTTAAAATCAAGAACAGGGGGATTACAATGAGCGGCATCGAGGGAGATATCCGAAGTTTTTTAAAAAATCAGGGAGTGGATGTAATCGGCATGGCTGGTCCTGAACGGCTGGACGGTCCGCCTTCTCTTGATCCCATCTATACAATGCGCGGAGCAAAATCCATCATATCTTTTGCCCTGCCCATGAATGTGGATGCTATCTATGATTTTTTATCCAAAAAAACGCCGGTTACGCATAACACCGATCAGTTGATCGGCAACCAGAAAATCCATCACATTGCCAAACGGCTTGCGGATTACCTTAACGATAGAGGCTTCCGGGCCCGCGCAGTTCCGACAAATAATAACTACCGTCGTTCGCTGGATGTGTATTCCACGCACCCCGATTTTTCTCATCGTTTCGGAGCCATTGTCAGCGGGATAGCGGGGCAGGGGATGTCCGGCAATGTCATGACCACAAAGTACGGCGCTGCCGTCTATCTATCCACCGTGGTGACCGATGCGGTGCTTAAAAGCGATCATCTGCTTCCACCAAGATATTTCATCGATCGATACTGCAAAAAGTGTCTTATCTGCGACAAGGCATGCCCGGCAAAAATGTTTGAGATGGAAAAGGAAGAATATGTGCTCCTGAACAGCGAGCTTCATCCGCGGGGAAAACGCAGGAGTATCGATTTGTGCAACGCTTCCTGCTTCGGCCTCCACAGTCTGTCCCCTGATAAAAAATTTTCCAGCTGGGGCCGCCACTGGATCAGTTCCTGGGTGGGAAGGGAGCCGGATCCGAAGAAAGAGAACATCAGGAAGAAGCTTCTTATGAAAGGCGGATCGGTGGGCGATTCGACGGTACGGTATAAACTCATCCGCAGTATCGGCTGCGAACTGCATCCCGAGGAATGGATAGACGAATGGAAGATCGTTCGGCGGTATGAAGACCTTCCGCAAGACGAACTCGAACAGCGCAAGGTTCAATCCGGCCTGATAAAGAAATATCTGGGGATTCAAATAGAAAACCCAAACGTGCTCACCTGCGGACAGTGCGCGCTGGTATGCGGGCCCACTATACAGGAATCAGCGAAACGGTTAAAGCTCCTTCGCGAAGGAGGGATTGTCGTACCCGGCAAGGACGGGAGAAACGTTGTGGTCAAGACCTTTGAGGAAGCCCGGAAAATCCGTGAACAATATCCTTTTCGGATATCCTATTCCCGTAGGCTTTCCGACATTCTTCAGTCGACCGTATTATGGATGGGGCATTATTTCGGCATTGAACCGCGCTCGATTATTAAGAACTGGCTTTACCAGAAAAAACTGAAGCGTGCGATCAGTGAAAGCGGTGTGAATCATCCTTAAACTATCGCCTAAGGATATGTATCCATAGAATTTCACGAACCGACAGGAGGAGGTTGCCAAATTGCAAATCAATACCCAAGGCATTAAAAAAATGCTTCATGATGAAGGTATCGACATAGTCGGGATTGCGGATGCGGCAAAGCTGATATGCGCACAGCCGGCGCGTCCCGCCACCGCGTTGATGCCTACTGCGCGGAGCGTTATTGTCATGGCTGTGGCTCACAGTATGGGCGCGGTGTGCTCGCCCCATATCAAGCTCTGGACCAGGAACAAGATGCAGACCTCGCGCCTACTGGACAGTGTGAGTGAAAAATTATCACGGCTTTTGGAGAGGAACGGATACCTTACTCTTCCGGTTTCGGCGGACAAACCGGTGGAAATACACAAGATCAATCCCGATACCGGGAAAAAGTTTTCCCATACGAAAGTGATCGGGCACCTGTCACTCAAACACGCAGCAGTAAGCTCGGGGATGGGTCAGATCGGCAGGTCGAACCTGCTTCTCACGGAACGTTTTGGTCCGCACCAGCGCCTCGGAGGCATAATTACCGAGGCGGAACTCGAACCTGATTCCTTCCGTGATCTCAAGCTGTGCATCGATACTTGCGATAAATGTGAAACATCCTGCCCGGTAGGGGCGCTCAAAGATGGCAGATATGACGTTGATACCTGTTTCAATTACTGGACATATGGTTTTGACCGGCTCCCTACCCGAAAGCTTAGAGAAATACCCGGATATATAAAGATGCTCATGTGGCACTGGAAGCGCCGTGACTTTGTAATTGAATATGGCCAGACTATGATAACCGACGTGGATTTTTGCATCGAATGCATGAAGGCATGTCCTGTCGGTAGTGAATGGAAAAGAATACGGCCATCAATAACAAAAATATAGGAGGCATAAATGAACTCAATCCCGCGGTTTGGAATCCCCGGGCTGAAGCCGGGAGAATAATGCAGTGTAACCCGCGGGAGGTAGCGTTATCCTCTGCTTAGCGGGATAATTCGACTTACGCTTCAACCTTCGCTTCGCTCGTTTTCAGCGAGTGTCATTAATTCGACCTGCAATCTTCAGTCGCAGATGACCCCATGGTGCCCTTTAGGGTATTTAGGTTATGCACTTTATTTCTGAAGCTTGGTTCTCATTACCCCAAGCTTATGCGGGATAATTCGACTAACACTTCAAACTTCACTTCGTTCGTTTTTAGCTAGTCTCATTATTATAGGGAGCCTCCGGCTTCTGCCGGAGGGGGCTCCACTAGAAGAATATAAAACCGCCAGAAAAGAACTCTACAATTTACTGTGACTCAATACTTATCCCGGATAAGCAGGGATATTATACCCCACAGCTTGCTTGGGGGTATAATATTCGTGGTTGACATACAAGATCGTTCTTCCTATACTTTCCGTCCATAAGAAAGCAATATTATACTTGCATCGCCGGTGGCTATGACCGCTAGCAGTATGGCGGCCACTAAGACCAATCTGCAGTTGCGGATAAAACTTAGGAGCAGAGAAAATGAAAACAGACCCCCAAAAAGGAATTGCTGACGCAAGCAAAAATATTTTCCAATCAGGTTTTACAAAAATCCAAACAAGTATAATGGAAACCATGGGTATGGGCAAAACCGCGACAATCAGTGCCTTGATTTTAATTGCTCTGGTCGCGGTATTGATCATTTTCTTATTTATTCGTTCAGCTCCGCCTAAAACTATCATCATGACTAGCGGTGATGATGATAGTATGTTTTATAAAATTGCCGGTAAATATGCCAAGGTATTGGCTCGCAATGGCGTCAAACTTAAAATTATCAAGTCTGAAGGATCTCTGGAAAATTTGCAGAGATTATCCAATCCTTCCTATCGCGTTGATGTGGGCTTTGTGCAGGCGGGATTAGCCAAGGGCCAAAAGATTGATAAGCTGGTTTCACTGGGCAGTGTTGCCTATGAGCCGCTTTTTATTTTTTATAGAGGAACCAGGCCCGTGGAACTTCTTTCGCAATTTAAGGGTAAAAAATTGGCCATAGGCCCGGAAGGAAGCGGTACAAATTATTTGGCCAAAGCTTTGCTGTCCATGAACGAGATAGAGCCTGGAGTATCAACGAAATTATTGGCAATGGACGATGAAGAAGCGGCCCAGGATTTGCTGAACGGAAAAGTTGACGCAGTTTTTTTTATGGGGGATTCAGCTTCCTCCCAGTTGATGCGCAAGCTGCTGCACGAGCCGGGAATTCAGCTTGTTAATTTTACCCAGGCCGATGCTTATACGCGCCGTGTCGGCTATTTGAATAAATTAGTGCTTCCTCAGGGAGCCATTGATTTTGGAGAAAATATGCCGGACCATGATGTTCATTTAATCGCCCCGTCAGTTGAACTTATCGCGCGTAATGATTTACATCCGGCTCTCTCTGATTTACTTTTGGAGGCGGCAAAAGAAATTCATGGCCGGGCCACTATGTTTCAGGGCAGGGGAGAGTTTCCTGTTCCTCTGGAGCATGAATTCCACATTAGTGACGATGCCAGCCGCTTTTATAAATCGGGGAAAAGTTTTCTGTACAGATATTTTCCGTTCTGGATGGCGAGCCTCATCAACCGTATTCTGGTTGTATTTTTACCAATTGTTTTAATATTAATTCCGGGATTGCGCGTCATACCTGCCATTTATCAGTGGGGGACAAAAATGCGCATCTACCGGTGGTACCGTCAGTTGCTGGCTCTCGAACAGGATATGATTGACCGGATGGATACAAGTAAGCAGAAAGAATTACTGGCGCGTCTTGATCAGATAGAACAAGCTGTAAACAACATGAAAGTTCCGGCATCGTTTGCCAATCAATTTTATGTGTTGAGAGGTCATGTCGATTTTGTCCGGGCACGACTTTTGGAACGCGCAACAACAAAATGATGTATATCAATCCCGAGAAGGATTAATGCAGGACTCTATTGTGAGACTCAAATTTAATGAAACTCAGATATTACAAATGCAGTGCACTAATATCTGCAAGTTAAATTATCCCGCCAAAAGCGGAAGATATAATACCCCAAAGCTTGCTTTGGGGTTCATACCCGTGATTTTACATTTTAGATCCAGGCGGCATCATCAGGAGAAGTTCTTCTTAAAGGTCTGCGGCATCGTTGTTATATGCCTGCTCCTGGGAAGCTGCACTACACTGATTGATTGGAATTTTAAGGGCAAGCTTGATCCCTCTCAAGGGAATATAATGATCGCGGAACTTAAGGAAACGGTCACTGTGCGCCGTGATGCTTATGGTATTCCCTTCGTGGAAGCAAAGAACATGGAAGACATGGCCATGGCCGTAGGTTATGTGCACGCCTCCGACCGGCTTGCCCAGATGATCGGCATGAAGCTGATATCGGAGGGACGTCTTGCCGAAATGGCCGGACCAGCAGTGCTTAATCTGGATATTTACATGCGCACTATGAATCTCAAAGGTGCGGCGGAAACTCTCTATAAAAATGTAAACGCTGAAAATCTCCAGCTTTTGGAATTTTATAGTAAAGGCGTTAATGCTTATCTCGACCAGCATAAGGACAAGTTGCCGCCGGGCCTCGCGCTGGCAGGCTACAAACCTGAAGCCTGGAAACCCATTGATTCCGTCAAAATATTCGCCCTGGTGAATTTTGGTCTGTCCTTTAATCTCCATGAAGAAATTGCCGCCTTGAATATCGCTCAAGTCATAGGTGCCGAGAAAACAGCCTGGCTGCTGCCCATTTATCCCGATGAGCCAATTGCGTTCGATGAGGCCACCAAGCTCAAGGGCGTTGATCTGAACAAGGCCGCCGGGAGCGTGGCAGGAATTGCCGAACTTCAACCGCTTTTGAGTTCCGTTGGTTTGGGCGGTACCGCCGCTTCCAATAATTGGGCCATCAGCAAGGAAAGAACAAAGAATGGCGCGAGCATTTTATGTAACGATATGCATCTTCCTTTAAGTATGCCGTCCATGTGGAATATGATGCATATCAGGTGCGGTTCCTATGATGTAGCCGGGATGAGTATCGCGGGCGCCCCGATTGTTGTTGCCGGATATAACGGCCATATAGCCTGGGGCATGACTATGGTCATGGCTGATAATCAGGACTTGTTTTTGGAACAACTCAAAGAAGTAAATGGCAAATTACATTATTTGTATAAAGGAGAGTGGCTGCCCGTTACAGAGCACAAAGAAGTTTTCAATATCAAGGGCAAGTCGCCAATTACCATGACTTTTTATGATACCGTGCACGGGCCGCTTATTAACGAAGCGTTGAAACAAGAACCGATTCATGTTGCTCAACCAAAATCCATCGATCTTCCTTATGGCGTGGCTTTGAGCCGAACGGTTCCCACCGCGGATGACGACAGCATGAATGCTTTCTTCCAACTGAGCTCTGCCGGATCGGTGGATGAAGCGATTCCTATTATGAAACGAATAAGGGCAATCCCACTGAACATGGTATTCGCGGATAAAAATAATATTGCCTGGCAGGTAATCGGTAATTATCCTGTCCGGGCCAAAGGCCGCGGCCTCATGCCGTCGCCGGGTTGGACAGGCGAATATGACTGGACTGGCCTTTTGGACACGAATGTATTACCGCATCTAAAAAATCCGTCCGCCGGATTCATAGGCACAGCTAATCACCGCACTGTGCCGAAGGATTATCCCTACATTCTTTCCTCTTCCTGGTACTGGCCGGAGAGGGCCGAGCGCATTGTTCAGATGGCATCGGCGACGGATAAGCATACGACTAAGACCTCTATGGATATGCAGCTGGACACCTATTCCTTATTTGTGCCGAAGCTTAAAGAGGTAATCCTGAAAGGAACGCTTGCAGCAGATATTATGAAAGAAATAAGCAGTTGGAAAGATGAAAAAAAAGCGGCGGCGGCTCACTTGGCGCTTACCATGCTGCAGGACTTCAATGGCGATATGAAAGCGGATTCGAAAGAGGCCGCCCTTGTTGGAGCATTCTTAAACTGCGCAACAAAAAATATCTTTCTTGACGAGTTGGGTCCAGTTGATTCCAAAGTATGGAAGTCGTTTCTGATCGTCAACAATGAAAGCTACAATGCCACTTGCGACCATCTTCTTGTCCGGGGTGACGAGAGTCCGTTCTGGGACGACATAAATACGCCGGAAAAAGAAACCAAAGCACAAATCATCGCACGCTCACTGGCGGATGCTGTCGCATTTTTGGAATCAACTTCAGGTAATGATCCTGGTAAATGGAAATGGGGAGCAATGCACACATATACATGGGAAACCGATACTTCCCAAATGGCGCCCCATCTTGGTTTTATTGAACGCACGGCGCTGAAAAGCTTGTGGTCATATTTCAACCGGGGCCCGTATCCCGCCTCCGGAGATATCTTCACGCTCAATGTTTCTAACTATATGATGGGTAAGGATTTCAATACCTGGCTGATTCCTTCCATGCGTATGATAGTGGATTTCAGTCAGGAAGAGCCCATGCTGGCGGTTAACAGCTCCGGCCAGTCGGACAACCCTTCGAGTCCTCACTATGACGATGGAATCAAGGCCTGGCGGGATGGAAAGTACATTCCGTTCCCTTTCAAGGATGCGGCTGTTAAAGATCAATATCAAGATGTGATGCAGCTTAACCCGTCCGCGATAAGGCAGTAGTGCTCTTGGTAAAAGTTAATGAGACACAAGTTTCAGAAACAAAGTGCGTAACCTGAATAACCTAAAGGTCACCGTGGGGTCATCTGCGACTGAAACTTGCAAGTCGAATTATCTCACGTGCGAAGCTAAGTGGGACTATATATGTTTCCAAAGTTTGCTTTGGGATTCATACCCGTGATTATCTTAATCAAACCGAAACGGTTCCGTCTTCGTGAAGGTTTCTGTCTGAAAACATCAGTGCGCCCTGTTTAAAGACCATCTGTGGTTTTCTCAGGGCACGGATATCGTCAAGGGGATTTTTGTCCAGGGCCACCATGTCCGCGTATTTTCCGGTTTCCAGGGAGCCGATTTTATCTTCCATCCGGAGAATCTTCGCGTTGTTGATGGTGGCGCACCGGAGAATTTCAATGTTGGAAAAACCAACACGCTGCAATATTTCGTATTCTCTGTAGTTGCCGCCGAAATAATTGAGTGGCATACCCGCGTCAATGCCGCATCCGATCCGAATCCCCGCTTGGTTCATTTTTTTTAAACTGGCGTAGCCATTGCCGATCATATTAAAAAAAATATCCGGATTGACGAGAAATTTCTTTTTCTCCCAAAGTTTGTCTTTGTCGATGATCTTGTATTCTTTCAGGATGGAAAGGTTCTGCCTGTGAAGCAGGGGATCGCAATGGTTTATCGCCTCATTTTTGAAATATTCTTTTCTTACCCTCAGTTCTTCTGTAATCTCCGGCGTTTGGTATTGTTCAGGAATTCCATCAAAGGCTTCTTCCATCAGAAAGGACTGGCCAACTGTCATGGTGGGTATGATAGCCACGTTTCGCTTCGCCATTTTTATTACATCATCATCGGACAGAACCATATCGGTCACGATATGTTCGATCGAATGAAAGGGATACTCCATGGCCCGGTTAAAGCCGAATTTAAACTGGTGATGTCCCACCACCGGCAGACCGGTTTTTTCGGCAAAGCGGAAGATAATATTGAGCTGTTCTTTTGTGTAAACCGGAATCTCCTTTTTTTTCTTGCAGAACAGAGTCTGGTTGTCCAGAGTCAATTTGATAAAAGACGCGCCTCTGGCGTTTTCCTTAAGGCATTGTTCCATTTCGGCAGTATCCTTGAAATTGTTCATGATCATACCGATGAAAAAAGAGATGGGCCGGGCGAAAATATTCACGTCCGACGGGGGAATTTCTGGATGACTGCCCATGACGTTGAGAATGGAATTACAGTAAACCACACGTGGGCCGGGCAGAGATCCTTTTTCAATATCCCGGATAAACATATGAAGAAGGACGGGGAAAGCGCCCATATCTCGGATAGTGGTCACACCGGATTCAATGGAAGATACGAAATTCTGTTTCTGCTGATGGTAATGGTGCGAAAAATCCATCATCCTCATGGAAAAAACAGGAGATGCGGTGCTGTGGCAATGGGCGTCAATCAAGCCGGGGATCAGATAGCGGCCTTTAAGATCGAAGACCAGACCCTGGTGATTTGTTTCCATTTTGCCGCTTCCCTGAGCTATGATCATTCCTTTATCCGCAATGACCCAGGCGTTTTCCATAATCTGGCCGGATGTTACGTCCACCAGGCGGGCGTTTTTCATCAGGAGAGGACTTTTGTAATCCAGATCAGGCACATTTTTTTTCGGTATCGCGCAGCCCTGAATGGTAGGCATGGACAAGGCGCCTGCCGCTAAGAGAGAGTATTTGATAAAATCCCTGCGTCCGAGATTGTGAAATGGTTCGGTGCCCATATTTTTCCTCCATCATATTAGTGTCTGAACGACAAAACATAATATTTTCTTGCAGTCTTCGCGTCAAACATGTTGCAATGTCCTGCTTCTTAATGGGATGGCGGCTACTATATGGAGTAGCCTTTTATGTGTCAAGTCATATTAGGGAAACATGTCTTGGTGCCAGGATATTATTTTCAGCCCATTCTCTTTAACAGCGTTTTATTAGACGTATTGAATCTGGAAAAAAGTTTGGAAAATTTATTAAAATAAATTATAACGTTTATCTGAGGAATCTGATAAGATTACTGATGAATTGACTCTAACGGAAAAATCTAAAGAAGGAGATATCATATTTTTAATTACAACCTTTATCTGGAAAAAGTAAAAGCTGGCCAAAAGGGAATAAATCCCTTTCTGGATTATTTGGGGATAACTTTGGTTGATTTAAAGGATGGCTATGCCCGGTTTAAGATGCCGGTGCGTCCGGAATATTTACAGGGGGCGAAAGCCATGCAGGGAGGTCTTATCGTCGCCTTGGCCGATGAGACGATTGCCCATGCGATGATGACTCAATTAACCCCGGAAGAAGGTTTGACCACAATCGAACTCAAAAGTAATTTTCTGGCAGGGATCAGTTATGGAGAACTTATTGCTACCGCCACTGTCTTTAAAAAAGGGCAAAGTCTGGTGATCGGCGATTGTTTAGTTACTGATAATAAAGAAAAAAATATCTGCCGTGTTTCGGCGACTTTTTTGCTGTTAAAGAAAAAGTGAAAATAATCAAGTGATTGTAAGCCTACATATCCTTATTGACTCTCAGTCGTAAATTTGCTAAGTGAACCTATTATTTCTAACAAATTTGGAATAATTTTATAATCAGGATGTTGTAAGTGATAGATCTGCATACTCATTCCATTTTTAGTGATGGCGAGTTAATACCAGCGGAATTGGCGCAGCGTGCCTTTGCCGCAGGTTATAAAGCATTGGCCATTACGGATCATGTTGATCATTCCAATATTGATTTCATTCTTCCCAGGATTATCAAAGTTTGTTCAAAGATAACAGAAGAAGGAAAAATAAAGGTTTTTCCCGGCGTTGAAATCACGCATGTCGCTCCCGCTCAGATAGCGGGTATGGCTGATGAAGCAAGAAAATTGGGAGCAAAGATAGTCGTTGTACACGGGGAGACAATTGTTGAACCTGTTCCCGCCGGAACAAATCTGGCGGCGCTTAAATCAGCCATAGATATTTTAGCCCATCCCGGACTTCTGACGGAAGAAGAGGCGCGTCTGGCTGCGAAAAGAGAAATTTTTCTGGAGATTACAACGCGCAGAGGTCATAGCTTCGGTAATGGACATGTTGCGCAGATGGCCAGAAAATTTAAGGCTAATCTCATTCTCAATAACGATACCCACGTTCCCGCTGATTTCGTGAGTAGCAAAATGGCAACAAATATTGCCCGCGGCGCGGGACTGAATGATGATGAAATATCAGTCATGTTTGAAAATTCACAAAGAATCGTACAAAAAGTGAGCGTATGAAAAGTAAATCAACTTCAAAGCCGCTGAAAATCTGTCTGTTGACTTATCGGGGCAATCCCACTTGTGGCGGTCAGGGTGTTTATATTAAACATCTAAGCAAGGCCTTAGTTGATATCGGCCATAGTGTGGATGTAATATCAGGGCCGCCTTATCCGCACCTTGATCCCAAGGTAAAGTTACATAAACTACCCAGCCTTGATCTCTACAATCCCGAACATCTATTCCGTCCAAAAAGAATTAGTGATTTAGCTCGTCCGATCAACATGTATGAATTTTTGAATGTCTGCACCGGCAGCTTTCCGGAACCTTTTACTTTCGGTGAGCGGGTTTATTCATACCTGAAGAAACACAGGAATAATTACGACATTGTTCATGATAATCAATGCTTATCTTATGGAATCGGCAGGCTGGCTCAAAAGGTCATGCCGACCATAGTCACGATTCATCATCCAATCACCGTGGATCAGATGGAAGATTATAAAGTGGCCAAAACATTGTTGCAGAAATACCGTGTTTTTCGCTGGTACTCATTCATCCGCATGCAGATGAAAGTGGCGCGCAAATTTTCCCATATCGTGACGGTTTCTGAATTTACCAAAAAAGATATTGCCAAGGAGTTTTCACTTGATGAAAATATATTCCGTGTGGTGCATAACGGCATCAACAATGAGTATTTTTATCCGGTGCAAAATGGCCCTAGGCCGGAGAATTCAATTATCGTCACCAATAGCGCTGATACACCGCTGAAAGGCCTCAATTTTCTTTTAGAGGCAGTTGCGCAGATTCGCCAAAAGCAGTCTGTAAAGTTAACGGTAATTGGCCAGCCGAAGAAAAACGGCATCATTGAAAACCTGGTGGCCAAGCTTGGTGTTAGTGACATAGTCCACTTTACCGGACGCATTGCCAATGAAGAGTTTGCCGATTACTATGCTAAGGCAACGGTAGCCGTTGTTCCTTCTTTGTATGAAGGTTTTGGCATACCAGCCGCGGAGGCAATGGCTTGCGGAGTTCCACTGATTACAACCAGCGGCGGCGCGCTGCCGGAAGTTGTAGGCAACGCTGGTATGATTGTGCCTCCTGCAGATACATCCGCCTTAACCAAAGCCATAACGCATTTATTAAACAACCATGATGAGAGGGCAAAATATGCAAAGGCGGGTTTAGAAAGGGTGAATTCAGTTTTTAGTTGGCCCAAAGCTGCGGAGGAAGTAGCTGAGGTTTACAGGGAGGCAATAGATGGTCACCGTAGATCTGCATGAGTTAAATTTAAAGCCGAACGACGTTGTCCTGGATGCCGGCTGTGGGTTGGGCAGGCACCTGCGTCATCTGGCAAGGATGCCGGAACTGAAAATTTTCGGTATAGATAAAAACGCCTGGGCGTTGAGTGAAACGTCTAAATCGATGAAGACAATGCCCGACGCATTGTCGAAAGATTATCTGGTTTCCATTGCCGATATCAATAGGCTGCCGTTTGCCGACACTTCGTTTGATTGCGTGATTTGCTCGGAAGTTTTGGAACATATTCCCAAGCATGAAGAAGCACTCAAAGAATTTGTTCGGATATTGAAGCCGCAGGGAACTCTTGTTGTCAGTGTGCCGCGTTATTTTGCGGAGAGAATATGCTGGTTTATTTCACGGGATTATTATAATGAAGAAGGCGGTCATATACGCATTTACAAAAAGAAGCATCTCTATAAAATGTTAACGAAACAGGGATTCAAGTGCTGGAAGATTAATTACAAGCACGCGCTTCATTCGCCTTATTGGTGGCTGAAGTGTCTGGTTGGCCTGAAAAATGAGGAACACCCGCTGGTCAAATATTACAGGAAATTTCTGGAATGGGATATCATGAAGAAACCGCGTTTAGTACGGATCATTGAAGAGTTTTTAAATCCCATCATGGGTAAAAGTATCGTCTATTATCTTAAAAAGGTATAATTTAAATGGAACTAAAACTTTCCATAAGTGAAGAGTTAAATCCGATTTCAATTGAAAAAATAGCTTCTTTCATTGTTTCCATTCAGAAAGAAAATGGTGAAATTCCATGGTCGGCGGAAGGGAAGACTGATCCCTGGGATCATGTCGAAAGCGCAATGGGCTTAAGTATCGGCGGTTTCTATGACGAAGCGCGGCATGCTTATGAGTGGCTTGCCAATGCTCAACTTCCTGATGGCAGCTGGTGGTCGGAAACTCTTGACGGAAAGATTGTTAATTCTAGTAAAGAATCAAACTTTTCTTCCTATATTGCTGTGGGCGCGTTTCATCATTATCTTATTACCCGTGATATACAATTTTTAAAAATTATGTGGGATACGGTTTCGCAGGGCATTCAGTACGCAATTAATTTGCAGGCTCCAGATGGTGAGATTTACTGGGCGAGGAATAAAACCGGCGCGATTGATAAGATGGCCCTGCTTACAGGTTCCAGTTCCATCTACATGAGTATCAAATGCGCTTCAGCTATCGCGGACATTTTGGGGAAAAAACGTCTGCGCTGGAGGAAGGCCATGGATAAGCTTGGTCTGGCAATAAAAAACAGGCCGGATCTTTTTAACATGATTAAATCGCGCTATTCGATGGATTGGTATTATCCAGTTTTGTGCGGAGCCATAACCGGTGCGGAAGCTAAAAAGCGGATAGCTCATTTATGGGAAAAATTTGTCGTTCCCGAATGGGGAGTTCGTTGCGTCAGCGACCGTCCCTGGGTGACAATGGCGGAAACGGCGGAATTTATTTTAACGCTGGTGGCAATTGAAGATATTCCCCGCGCTAAAACAATATTCAGTTGGTTGAACGATAAAAGATTTTCCGACGGGTCTTTCTGGATGGGAGTTACTTTTCCTGATGGAGTTATTTGGCCGGAAGAAAAAACAGGCTGGACGGCTGCTGCGGCGATGCTGGCCTGGGACGCTTTGAATGAAGTAACTCCGGCGGGAAAACTTTTTAATCATAAGTTCTGGGCTTCATGGAATAAGTGACGATCTCTTATTTAGTAATGTGTTCTCTGATTGCGCTCCCGATCACTTTTTGTGACAAAAATTTTCCGTTTAAAAAATCCATTTGTAAAAAGGTAAGGCATTGAGAAAGGATTATCGTCCATATTACGTTAAGCGCTTTTACAACAAGTTTCAGAAGTGGTATGCGCGATATTTTCTCGCTCCTCAATTCGATTATTTCGGCCGCGGGTTGGTTTTTATGAAACCATGGCATGTGGAAATATTCGGCGGGCCGGTATTTTTGGGAGATTGCTCAACGATTATTGCCACTCCAGATAGAAAAGTAAGATTTACTGTCTGGCCAGTGTGGAAGGGTTCGGGAAAAATTGAAATCGGCCGGTGCTGCCTGATTTGTCCAGGCACAAGAATAATGGCTGCTACTGCTGTAACTCTTGGTGACGGCTGTATGACTGCTCAAAATGTCAGCATTAGCGATTCCGATTGGCACGATTTGTATGACCGCAGTTTGCCGGTTGGCAACACGCAGGCGGTCAGGATTGGCAATAATGTATGGATTGGAGACAGCGCTATTATAGGCAAAGGAGTGACTATCGGAGATAACGCCATTATAGGCGCTGGTTCGATAGTCGTGAAAAATATTCCCGCCAACGCTATTGCTGCCGGCAATCCGGCCATGGTAATAAAATACCTTGATCCGGATAAACCTTTAAAAACCAGAACGCAATGGCTATCTGATCCCGCCAAACTGGCCAGAGATTTTGAAATTCTTGACCGCACGCTGATGAAAGGCAACACTCTGGCAGGTTGGTTCAGATCGTTGTTTTTTCCACGCAGGGGAGATTAAAAAGTGCGTATAGCTATTATAGCTCCACCTTATCCATTGGAGGAAATTCCTTCGCCGCCGCTGGGTGTAACTTATGTTGCCGCGGCATTTGAAGCCGCCGGCGCCGAAGTAAAAATATTCGATTATATTGTCTCCGCCTACACTGAGGAAAATCTGAAAAAACAATTGGAGTCTTTTCAGCCTGATGTTGTCGGAGCCACTTCGGTAACGATGAATTTTTATGACGCGCAACAGATTCTTCGCGATGTTAAGAATTACAATTCGGAAATAATAACGATAATGGGCGGACCGCATGTGTCCTTTACAGCTGTGGATACTTTAAGACAGTACCCGGAAATAGATTTAATCGTTATAGGCGAGGGGGAAGACACTATTGCCGAAATCACCTCGGTACTGGGGCAAAAAAGCAAATGGCATGATATCCGCGGAATTGCTTACAGGCATGATGGTGAAATCATCATTACAGGCAAAAGAGATTTTATTGTCGATATTGATAGAATTCACCTGCCGGCACGCCATTTATTACCCATTTCGCGTTACCGGGCGTTAGGATTTCCAGTCAGTATAATTACCGGCCGGGGTTGTCCCTATTCATGCATTTTTTGTTTAGGGCGCAAGATGGTTGGCGCCAAAACTCGTAGAAGAAAATCAAGTTTAGTTTTAGACGAAATTGAAAAAATAATTGGTTATGGTTTTGAACGCATTAACATTGCCGATGACCTTTTTACATCTGATAAAGAGCGGGTTCGCGAAATATGTACCGGAATCAAGGAGCGTTCCTTAAAGTTCAAATGGAGCGCCTTTGCCCGCGTGGATACTGTAAATCAGGAAATATTTGATCAAATGGCTGAGGCAGGCTGTGACAGTGTAAGCTTCGGAGTGGAAACCGGCAATCCGGAGATGCTCAAACGAATAAAAAAAGGAATAAAACTGGAGCAGGTTAATTCGGCAGTTAAGATGTGCCAGCAGTCGGGTATGATAGCTCACGAGTCTTTTATTATCGGATTACCGGGAGAAACAAAAGTTACTTTAGAGGAAACAGAAAGGTTTGCGAAAAGTACAAAGGCTATCTACGGCTATCATTATTTGGCGCCGTTTCCCGGTACGACTGTCAGAGAAAAAATTCAGGATTACGATCTGGAAATATTAACGGATAATTGGTCTCTCTACGATGCCAATGACGCTATTGTAAAAACTTCAGCATTACTGCCGCAGGATATGCGCGACTTTGGCGCCCGTTATGATGAAGAAGTGGAGACTGGTTGGCGCAAAATGTTGAAAGGTTACCACGAAGGCACAAATACTCCCGATGATAATATGCATGTGGAGGGTCATTGGCGTATGAATTTAACCTATCAACTTTTGAAAGGCGATTTAATCGAAAAATGTGGCTTTATTGAACCTGTTTTATTTCAAGGTTCTAAAGATAGTGCCCTGCAGGAACTCTGCCGGAGAATAATAAACTGCACAAATGCGGATTTCCGCGTGGTTGATAATACTATCCGTGATTTTGCAGGTCGCGGTTATCTTAGCTCTAACGTTTCCGATCAAGG
This sequence comes from Syntrophaceae bacterium, assembly GCA_003139775.1. Lineage (GTDB taxonomy): Bacteria > Desulfobacterota > Syntrophia > Syntrophales > Smithellaceae > Smithella. The sequence continues at coordinate 37,686 of PLGI01000074.1, forward strand.
ATGCTTGTGGTTTTGGTCCACCTAAGATTAGAATACCATTTTTACATCAAAGCGCTATCTTTGTTGGCTTTGTTGTCGGCTTCCTCAATGTATGATAAAATACGCCTCGTCGCCTCCGCCTAGCCGCCTCGATATCATCTTTGATTTAAAAATGGTATAAAATCACTTTTTGCGTCTTAATATTCCCAGTGATTCACACATAGGCTTTTCAATGTAGCTTCCGGATTCCACGGCTTTCCGGTAGACAAGGTAAGGCGCCTGTCCGCCTTTTGCCGGATCGGAAAAGATATCGTGGAATAAAAGATAACCGCCTGTGATTAAATTATTCGCCCAAATATTATAGTCACTCAACACTGATTCATAAGCGTGACTGCCGTCAATAAAAATCAAACTCAGAGGTGTTTTCCATACGCTTCCTATTACTGCCGAACGGCCAATGACAGGAATTACTATGTCTTCCAGATCAAAATCAGCTATCGTTTCGCGGAAATATTTTAAAGTATCTATCTTCCCTATTTCCTTATCCAGCAAATCGGGGTCAAAATAGGTTTCGCCGGGCTGCTGTTCTTCTGAACCGCCATGATGATCAATGGAAAAAAGAACGGTGGAGTTTTCTTTACAGGCTGCGCCAAGATAAACAGATGATTTACCGCAGTAGCTGCCGATTTCCAGACAAGGGCCATTTTTGCCGGCTTTTAAGGCTAACTTATAAAGATAATTTGCTTCGCGCTCATCTAAAAATCCTTTTATTTTATCTATTTTTGCTTTGTTTATTTTCATTTAAAAAAACCTTGCAAAATTAATTTGCCACTTCATAAACCTCATTGTCACAAAAAGCAAGGTCTATGAAATTACGCGGAGATTTGCCTGGATGTTTTTCATCCTGCGAGAAGATGATACTTAAATGAAAATGGCAATTGCGTCTAAAAGCAATTGCCATTAAGAAAAACAATTTTTTTAAAGCTGACTTGTAAATTAACAATTATGCAATGTGCTTATGATTGCTATATAATTTCACTATATATTTTCCACTCGTCATTTATTTTTTTCAGCTCCAATGTTTTCTTGCCTTTATCTTTTAACATCGAAGAACTGTAAGATTGAGTAAATACTGCCATGGCACTATTTTCATCCACTGATATTTGCAAATCATCAATGCTGATATTTATATTTTTACTTCTCTGGCGCACATTATTTTTATAGGATATCCAGGCATCTAAGTTCATCCCTTTTGACTGGAAATTTGATGCATAACAACTGCGGTAAGTTTTCATATCACCTGATTTCCAACTGGTTAACCATTTAGTTACCAAATTTCGGACAGCTTCTTCGGGGATAGATTTTGTCTCATTTTGTTTAATATCAACTGGAGCAAGATTCTCAGTGGTGACAACTGGTGCGTTAGCGACAGCAGCTGGTGCAGGTATGGGTTCGGCAGGGATAACAGGCGCAGGTTCAGCAGCGACAACAGGCATAGGTGCGGCGGCGGCAATTGCCGTTTTCTTATCTAAATTTAATTTTTCTACGAAAAGCTGTAATATTTCATTTCTGACATTCTTTATGTCAGATGTTTTCTTTGCAGGAACATTTTTAATAAAATCTTCATAAGCTTCTTTATCGGGATTCTGGCTTATAGCCGTTGTGTAATCTGTCAGGGCTTTTCCATATTGTTCTGCACCGTAATAAGCAAGTCCTCTGTTGTAGAGGGATGTACTATCGTTAGGGCTTATTTCTAAAGCCTTATTGTAATCCGCGATAGCCAGGGTAAGGTTGCCTTGAGTCTGATAGACATTCCCACGGTTGCAATAGGCTGCCGCATATTTAGGATTGGTTTCAATGGCTTTGGTATAGTCAGAGATAGCTTGGGTAAGATTACCTTGTTTTTCATAGGTGTTTCCACGGTTATAATAGGCCTCTGTATAGTTAGGATTGATTTCAATAGCCTTGGTATAGTCAGAGATGGCTTGGGTAAGATTACCTTGTTTTTCATAGGTGTTTCCACGGTTATAATAGGCTTCTGTAAAGATAGGATTGATTTCAATAGCCTTGGTATAGTCAGAGATGGCTTGGATAAGATTACCTTTTTTTCCATAGATATTACCACGATTGTAATATTCTTGCGCCGTTCCAGCAGGAATATCGGTGATTGTTTGTTGGTAAGAAGGTTCTTTGGAAGTGTTAATAGTTTCTGCAAAAATTGATGGAGCAGACAATAAAAACATTAGAGATAAGATTAAAAATAATAGTTTTTTATTCATACATCACCCTTATATGATTTCTCGATATATTTTCCATTCGTCGTTTATTTTTCTCAGCTCCAATTTCTTCCTACTTTTACTGTTGAGTATTGAAGAATTGTAATATTGAGTAAATACCGCTATGGCAGTATTTGCACCCGCTGATATTTGCAAATTATCAATGCGAATATTTATATTTTTACTGTTCTGGCGCACAGCGGCTTTATGAGAAATCCAGGCATTTAAGTCCATTTCTTTTGAATGGAAATTTGAGGCATAACAACTGCGGTAAGTTTTCATATCGCCCGATTTCCAATTGGTTACCCATTTAGTTAGCAAATTTCGGACAGCTTCTTTGGGGATAGATTTTGTCTCATTTTGTTTACTGCTGCCTTTAGCTAAATTCTTATTGGTGACAGCGGGTTTTGTCGCATCATCTATAACATACCATTTATTGTTAATCTTTTCTAAAATCAGTTTATTATAAAATCCCTGAAAAGAATCATTACTATTAACGGCAAAAATTTGATCAAAGATAATAACGGCGTTATTATCTTCCTGTAAAATAGATATGTCCCGTGGTTGTAAAATAAAATGTTTGTTTAAATTTTTTAAATATTTAACTTTATTATTGAGTTCTTCGCGTCTTTTACCCTTAATTTCTGAACCTTGCAGGTATAGAGAATCAATTGTTTTAATATCCTTTTCGATAAAAGCTTCATTCCATGATGTTAAAATCCTTTCCAATTCATTTTTTGACGGGGAAACATAATTTTGGGGGACCCATTTTAAAAACTCGGAAATAATAACGGGTGTTCTATTTAAATAGATAAAATTGGCAAGGTGCTGGAGGTCGCTGTCATGCAAAACCACACAACCATTTGATTGTGTTGGTAATAGTGTTTTCGTTGTGCCATGAATCCAGATGTTATTACCGTCTCTGCCTGCTCTTTTATCGGATATGGTTGGATAGTCCAAAGGAAAAGCCATAGAGCCATAAACTTCAGGAGGGCCAGGGTTGGTCAAAATTTTTGTTACAAAAAAAATTCCGTTGGGAGTTTTTGCATCTCCGGCAACTTGTTTAGATCCGGGTTTTTTTCCGGTGGAACAGGGGGCTTCAAATACTTTAGAAAAAATTCCATTTTTGTGAAAAACGTATAACTTTTGATATTGCTTATCAACAACGATAATATAACCGGAAGATAGAGAAACTATTGAATCTGGTATTCTCTCGGAGCCGGGAGAAATATTCGATGATGCTTCTATCGGATTGAACAAAAACAAAAATAATAAAATAATAATATGATAAATAGGAAAATCTTTTTTAATCATTATGATAATTAGTGACCTCAATCCCGCGACTTGTAATCCCCGGTCCATTCGGAGGAGAAATGCTTCCCCCGATCAGGTCGAGGGCCGGCTGCACTCGCGGGAGGTAGTGTTATTATTGGGAGCCTCCGGCTCCTTTACTAAGGGGGCTCCACTATTTTTTCTGAAAAAGTAGCGTTTCCATAACAAAAACTTAATAATTATTCAAGCTCTTTAATTGAAAATTATGCGAGTTTTAATCCCGCGGTTTGGAATCCCCCGTCTTCAGCTGGGGGTGGAATGTGATGTAACCAGCGGGAGGTCGCGTTATCCTCTGCTCTGCGGGATAACCCCGCGTCGCTTNNCGTCGCTTCGCTCCTGGGATCAATTCCATTTACGCTTCAAATTTCGTTTCACTCATTTTCGGCGAATGTCATTGATTCGACCTACAAGCTTCAGGACACTTTGTTGCTAAAGATTGGGTCTCATTATTATAGAGAGCCTCCGGCTCCCGCCGGAGGGGGCTCCACTAAAATTATATATAGGCGTCAGGTAGCGCGCTATTATGAAAAAGGAAAGCCGGCTTTTGGCCGGCTTTCCTTGCAATACTTTAAAGGTGAAATTTTTTAGTTTACCGTAACTAGAATATTTGTAATATTTCCCTTAGGCGTCGTAACAACTATATCCACGGTTCCTGCCGGATAAGCAACAGGCGTTCCTGCCGAGCAATCTGCATTCACTGTCAGGCCAATCAGTGTGCCCCCAACATTGGTGGTATCGACAACAGGCGTGCCAGCCGTAATGCTTACCGTAGCAAGGGAAGCTTTCGTGGCGCCGTTTGGTGTGTAAGTAACATTATTATTAGCTGTGGACACTGTGGTTCCCGCTGGCATGGGGTTGCCGGGGCCGGGATTGCCGTTTACATCGATTAACGGTAAAACAAGGTTCCCTATGCATGATGCTCCCATAGTAAGCGTAGCTGGTGATATTTTAGCAAAAGAGCCGGAAAGAACTATAACAGCACTGCGCCGCACATAGTTTTGTCCCCACGTGCCGGTGCAGGTATTTTGCCTGCTGGGCACGTTAGCGTAACTAGATGGCAGGGCTGTTGCACTAGGTTGAGTCAGGCAGGGCGAGGAGCCTGATGTAGTGGAAGGTATATAAAATTCACCGGCGTCCCAAATGCCGTTTTCGTTGGCGTCAATGTACGGGTCGCCGAGGTCGTAAAATGTTTCTCCTGGGGCTGGAGTTAAATCATAACTATTGTTGCTGTTGGCGTCGACAAAACTTTTCTCGCCTATGGCGTAGGCCAGTATCGTTACCCGTCCGTTTGCAGGTCTCGATGCAGAGCTCTTAAATGTTGTTGTACAGGTTCCTCCTGTTGTTGCGCAGGAAGCCGGAGTGATTTGCGATCCCTCCGTGATAAAGTTGACTGCTGTTCCGTCAGGCACGGGATTGCCCAGACGATCCGAAGCGATAATAGTTAAAGCGGATGTCACACCGTCATAAATCCAGCCTTCTATATTGGAAGTCTGGACGCTGAGCGAGAAAAAGTCTTGCGTGGGCAGGCCTGTCGTTATGGTTAACGTGTTGGACTGGCTTTTAAGTGATGTTCCATCGACTGTTGCCACAACCGAAACAGGTGTGGGCACTGTTCCCGAAGAAAGTGTGGTAGTTACTTCTCCATTGGCATCGGATGTTGCCGATGAAGCGGATAATGTAAACAAGCTCGTAGGGCTTGGGGGTACTGTAGTGAAATCCACAAGGACTCCCGACTTGCCGTTATTATTGCTGTCCACCACCTTGAATTTTACCAGAGAGCTGGTAGGCAATGACGCGGCGCTTGCGGTAGAGGTTCCGATGATGGAAGGCGTTGCCGAAACAAATTGTATATTACTGGTGGCCGGAAGAGCGACAGTGATTGTCGCGCTGGCGGAATTACCGGTTACAGATGCCGTTATCATGTCTGATCCCAAAGCACAGTTGTTGTCCTTGTAGGTGGAATTCGCCGTACCGGCGACAGTAGGTACCGGAGTGGTAAGAGTTGCTTTGCCCTCACTGACGCAGGAGGAGGTAAAGGCCACCGAGATAGGCACTGTGGCCGGTGAGCCATTTATCCATACCAGTGCGTTTACGCTGCTGGTGCCATAAGAGGAAATTGATGGCGAACCCAAAGTAAGAGAGTGAATGGTAACCGCTGCCCCATTAACCGCTATACCAACCGGTGTGCTCGTAACAGTTTCAGTAGTTCCATTCGTGGTGACCGACGCTGATGCCGTAATGCTGGTCGCGCCTGTGGAATCAATACTTGCCGCGTTCAAGGTGATGGAAGCGACGCCGCTGGCGTCTGTTAATGCTGTCGCAGAGGTGGGAGTAAACGTGACAAGTGAACTCGTTGCCGCGAAGGTCACGACCGCTCCTTGTATCAGTGCTCCATTGGCATCTCTGAGTGTCGCAGTAGCAGTGACCGGAGTTCCGAAGGTTACAACGTTTGAAGGAATGCTTAAAATAAGAGAGCTCAGATCGGTTGTTGTTGTACCTGTACCTGTACCTGTACCTGTATTGGTTGCTGTAGTTTCTTCACCATTGCCGCATCCGCTAAGACAACAAAAGAGGGCAAAACAAATCAGCAGCAGTATTGTCCGCGAGAATTTTGCCTTGGTTGATTTTACCATTTTATTCTCCTTATTCCTGATGGACAGATGATGTTTTTTTTCAATGTTAAGACTTTTACCGGAAATATTATTAGTTTTCAACCTTTTTTTCCAATTTTTCCCCATAATTATGTATTATTTTGTTGCAATAATTTTAAAAGATTGATATCAAATAAAAAAATGAGGAGATTTTCTTGTCTAGTGTTGTATTGCAATAGTTAAAAAAGATTGAAATATGATAAAAAAAATAAGGAGATTTTCTTGCCCAGCATAAATAACGATATAAACTCAACTGAAAAACTTCTTAATGTTATACGCGGAAAAGATAAAGAATCTTTCAGCGCACTGGAAAAACCAAAAGTTTCTTTGTCTGGAAAAAAGCCGGCAAAAAAAATCAATACTATCTTACCTAAGCGTTTTTTCGATAAAAAAGTTTATACTGTCGGAGTTGATATTGGCCGGGAATTTATTTGTTTGGTCAAGAGTGCTAAAAATTCTGACAATAGGCCGATTTTAGTTGACCAAAAGGTCATCAAATATAGTCAACAGGCATCTAACGGTTCATCAGAATTCAATACATTTTTAAAATCTTCTCTGGTTACCTTTTGTGGTTCAGTTGACAGTTGTAATATCTGGACGAAGATGTCGACGAGTGAAGTTAACGTCCATTTCCTTAAGATTCCGCGCGTGCCTAAAAAACAACTGGAAAATATGATCTATTGGACAGCGAAAAAAGAAGGTTTCATCGATGAAAAAAGATTAATTTTTGATTTTGAACTACAAGATGAGATTGTTGATCAAGCTAATATCAAATATTCCGTAATGGTTTACACAGCGCCCAAAGAGGAAATTGAAAGAGTTAAAACCTTATTTTTGGATATGGGAATAACTCTTGCCGGAATTACAACAGTTCCTTTTGCCGTTCAGAATATTTTTCGGTCAAAATGGATGTCGACTAGCGAAGAAATATTTGCCAGTTTGTTTATCGGTAATAATTTTTCCCGCATTGATCTTTACAATAAAGAAAATTTGGTAATGTCCCGCGGCATTAAGACTGGCAGTAGCAATAGCATGACGGAAGCAATTGTCGCGTCTGTTTTAGAAAAAACAGGCAATTTAAAGCTAAAAAATGATGAAGCAAAAAAAATTCTTTTAAGTCTCGGCACTGATTCGGAAAAATTAAGAGATACAGATGTCGGTTACGATTTTAAAAAAGAAGAAATATTGGAGATGATCTCTCCAGTATGGGAAAGATTAGCTCGTCAGGTGGATTTGACTTTAAAAACATCAGCAATCGGATACCAAAAAGTTGAAAAGATATACATTTTATCTTCATTGAATGTCGATAATTCTATTTTGGATTACATGAGTGATCAGTTAGGGGCAAAAACAGAATTTTTTGATCCTTTTAAACAGCATACGGCTTCTACCTCTACCAAGTCTATAAGCCTTTCCGAGAGAATGTTGCTGTCTCCGGCATTGGGTTTTTCCTTATCGGATAACAGGCGCACACCTAACGTTATTTTTACTTATCAAGAAAAAAATAGAGAAATAAACACAAAGCGAACGGATAGGTTGGTTATTTCTTCCTTTGTGGCAGCTCTAATTATTTGCCTTATCACGTTAATTTATCAAGGTTCGGAAACACATATTCTTAACAAACAACGGGTAACATTAGAAAAAGAATTAGCCCTTTATAGTCCGCTTTTATCAAAGGATAAAGTCTCTAAAATAGATAATGAAGTAAAGACACAAATGAAAATTACCCATCAATATGCGCAGCGGTATTTGGGCGTTGCGGCGATTGGAGAAGTTTCGGATCTTACACCTCAATATATACGTCTGATCAGTTTTAAAATAACTGAGGGAAGTGTTTCGCCAAAGGCTACTGCGGATAAAACACCAAAAGAAACAAGCGATGGCGTTATAATAGAAGGAGTTATTTTTGGGGACAGAAATATGCTGGATTCACTTTTAGCGCAATATGTGATGAAACTCGAAAATTCATCAATGTTGAGTCATGTATCGATACAAAAAACCAGCATTACCACTTTCAAAAAGAGTGAAGTCCTCCAATTTACTTTGAACGCTAAAATAGGTTAGCCATGATGAAGAAATTTAATGTTAACATAAACCCAAAAAGTTTTTGGTATATAGCGATTTGCAGCGGAATTATATTCCTTTTTGTGCTAGCGATAATATTTCCTTTGTATTACTACAACTCCAATCTCATTCAAGATAATAAGAAATTAAAAGATCAAATCGAAGAGCAAAAGGAACTGGGGCCTATCTATTTAAGTTTACTTAAGATTAAGAATAATAAAGATTTGCGTGTTTTACCCCATCCAGAGAAAACAACAATTCTCCGTGGTGAAGTAGGAAAGTTTCAAGATGATTTCCGGAAGATAGCGGGGAATGCAGGGGTAATGATGGTATCGCTTACGCCGGATTTGAATACGTTGGCGGGTTCTTCCTCATCGCTTTTACATAATGTTGTGCTGAAAGGAGAATTTGCTAATTTTCGAAAAATGTTGATCGGATTGGGATCCGTTCCTTATTTGGATAGGATTGAGGAAATTAATATCCAACAATATCCCGATTCCATGGAATTTAGAATGAAAATTTGGATAGCAATTAAGTAATCAATACGCAAAAGGTATTTATGGCCAAGTTGAAAAAAAGAGAAATAATCATTTTAGTGATTGCAGCTTTGTTTATCTTGTATGCGGGTTATGAATATTTAATTGCCGGTCCAGCAAGTAAAAAAGTTAAAACCAGTACCGAATCTGTGAATATTAACACTTCTATAACCGGGATAACAAAAGATTTAGGTAAAGATAAAATCACCGATTTTGATGCATACGTGATCAGGCGAATGGAAGCCGATTGGGGGAAAAATCCTTTCTGGAAAAAAGACTTGTATAAAGAATGGGTGAACAGAGAAGGGGTAGCCAAAGGCGGTGTGTTGGCTAAAATAATTTATTCCGGTTATGTAGATTCCGGGAGAAATAAAATGGCTGTCATTAATGGTTTGGAATATAGGATAGGGGAACAATTAGAATTAGAAGGCTATGTATTAAAACAGATTACGCCTTCCAGAGTTTTGATTTTTAATAAATATACGGGAAACGAAGAAGAAATTCCCCTGCAAGAATAAAAATTTCCATTGGAGGTTGTCGATTTGAGATACTCTGCAAGAAATAAAAATATCGTGATGTTAGGTCTTGGTCTTTTCGCGCTGATATTTTTCTTCGGCTGTGCTGATGGACTTAAAAGCGAGAAGAAAGATCCTTTTTTTGAGAAATGGACTACTCTAGCCGAGAACTCGGAAGGCCATTCTCCTTCTGCCGAGCCTAAAAAAATTAATGCGTCGGCTTTAACGGCAAAACAAGCTCCCTCTCCCTCATTGGTAGGACCAGAGATAAAAAAACTACCTGCCGAACGAATTAATTTGACCATGCGCCAGGCGGAGCTCAAATCGGTGTTACGGGCAATGGCCAAGGCTGTTAATCTAAACCTTCTGGTGAAAAACGAGTTGAAAGGTGAAATTAGCGTAGATTTCCGGGGAGTCCCCTGGGACAAGGCCTTTACCGGATTATTGCGTACCTATGGTTTGTCTTATATCTGGGAAGGCAATATAATTCGAGTGATGACTATGGATGACATTGAGCAGGACTTAAAACAAAAAGTGCAATTGCGCGATATTCAATGGGTTGCTCCGCTTTTAGAGCCGGTAGTGATAAACATTGATTATGCCGACCCCATAAAATTAATGGTGACGATTCAGGATTTTCTGACTAAAGATAAGGATGGAAAACCGCGCGGATCGGTTAAGATTGATGAACACAGCAATTCGCTGGTTATTTCCGCGACGCGTGATGACCTGACCAGGATACTGCCGATTATTGAAAAATTAGATAAACCTACCCCGCAAATTTTAATTAAATGCAATATAGTGGAAACAACGAAGGGCGTAGCCCGTGATTTGGGAATTATGTGGGGAGGATACAATAAGAGCTCTAAGATTTCTGGTAACGACGATCTTATTGTATCAGGTGGCGGTACCACCACAACCCCCGGGGGGGTTATTACTCCAACAGGTAATGGTGCTCTTGGTATAGGAGGCGTTGGTTTTGGGGCTAATTTTCAAGCTAACAATCTAACCCCTACGGCCGCTGGTTCTTTAGGTTTGTTATTTGGACAGATTGGCGGAAATTTATTAGAAGTACAATTGCAGGCCTTACAATCGGAAAGTCTGTTGAATATCCTCTCCAGTCCGTCAATAACAACATTGGACAACCAGAAAGCATATACAGAAAATGGTGAAAAAGTTCCTTTCGTTACACTTTCAGGAACCACCACTGGCTCAACAGCTACCCAAACTACCACTTTTCAAGACGTTGTCTTGCGTCTGGAAATTACGCCGCATGTAATTGACGGTATAAATTTAAAAATGACAATTTTAGTGAAAAAAGATGACGTGGATACGACAAGGAAAGACAGCTTGGGAGATCCGTATATCATAAAGAAGCAAACTGAAACGGTGTTAATTGTTAAAGATGGAGAGACAATTGTTATTTCCGGTTTAACCTCACATACCAAAGCGGCTTCGAGTAACGGCTGGCCGTGGTTAAAGGATATCCCTATTTTGGGTTGGGCTTTCAAGTCGGATAGTAAAAGTGACACCATGGAAGAAGTTCTTATATTTATTACTCCTCATATATTGCCAGTCAGTAATAATAACCAGAAGGCGTCTCCGGTTAAACAAAATATTATACAAAATAGTGAAACTGAACAAAATTAAAAGAATACCGGAACCACACCGAAAAATAAAATGGGATTGGACTCTAAACAATAGCCGATGTTTAAACAAAAAAATGGCATTTAAAAATGAATTATTACAATATTCTCGATTTTAAAAAAGAGCCATTTTCCAACTCACCGGAACCGGAATTTCTTTTTCAATTGCTACAGCATACCGATTGTTTACAAAAGCTGGAATTAGCTGTTCGACTGCGCCGCGGAATTAATGTGGTAATCGGAGACATTGGCACCGGAAAAACAACTTTATGTCGTAAACTTATCCAGAACTTTTCTTCTACTCCGGCAGATTCTACGGAAATTGAAACTCATCTTTTACTTGATCCAGCATTTAATAGCGCCGTTGAATTTTTGCAAACGGTTGCTTTGATGTTGGGAATTAAAGATTTTAAAAATGGCGAAAGTGAATGGCATTTAAAGGAAAGAATTAAGGATTATCTTTTTGACAAAGGTGTTGATGAAAAAAGAATAGTTGTCTTGATCATTGACGAAGGCCAAAAAATTCCCGAGAATTGCCTGGAGATTTTGCGTGAATTTCTTAATTACGAAACAAATAATTTTAAGTTACTGCAAATAATAATCTTTGCTCAAAAAGAGTTCCAAACAATCCTAAAAAGGCGCGCCAATCTTTTTGATCGGGTTAATCTCCTCTATTATCTTCAGCCTCTAAATTTTAAACAAATGCGGGCAATGATTAATTATCGCCTCAGTGTCGCCAGGAATTTTGAAATTGTACCTTCTCTGTTTAGCTTTTGGGGGCTTGCAGCTATTTATCTGGCTACCGGAGGTTATCCGCGCAAAGTTGTTTTGCTTTGTCATCAAGTAATTTTAACGATGATCATTCGCGGCAAGAAAAAAGTCGGCTGGTTTTTTGTCCGAAGCTGCATAAGTCGGATGGAGACGCCATTATTTAGAAGATTAGGGTGGGCGCTGGGAAGCGTTTTAATTATTATTGTTCTAGGTCTTTCGATTGCCGCAATTCTATTTCAGCTTCGAGATGCTGACGCGCATAAACAATCATCAATGATAAAGGAAGATATAAATCAAAACAAAAAAATGCCTGATTACCTAGGAAAGTTAACAATGACAAAAAAAAGAACTATTTGGTGGACACTGAATAATATCTATGGCACTTTCAGCCCCGAGATTGTTAACGCGGTGATTGCAGCTAATCCTCATATTGGAAATAAAGATATAATTGCAGAAGGGGATATAATAGCTCTCCCGTCAATTCCCGCGAATATAAAACCGATAAATGAAGGCGATGTTATTGTTATTGTGGAAAATGGAAAAGGTCTGGAAACAGTGTATAATATTTTTCGTGAATATTCTTATCAGGAAAACATGCCGTCATTGGCTTTCTTTCCCTTCTGGAATAAAAAAGAAGGTATTAATTTTATGATTGTTATTGATAAATGTTTTAAAAATATTCGTGCTGCCCAGGAAGCAGTTGGCAAATTACCACCCGTGATTGCCGCCAAAACAAAAATTTTATCTCGATGGAATGCAGATACAATTTTTTTTAATCGCCGCGCATTGCAACATTGAGGTGAGAGTTATCCGGAGGACAAATGAAAGTTAAAAAACGTCTTGGTGAAATACTTGTAAAAAATGGGCTTTTGACCGAAGAAATGCTCAAACAAGTCTTAATTGATCAAAAGAAAACCGATTTAAAGGTTGGCCAGTATTTAATACGCCAGGGAATCGTCCAAGAAAAACAAATAATAGATTTATTAAGTGAACAACTCAATATTAAGAAATATCATATGAACGATTTTCCGTTGGATCTGGAGTTAGTGCGATACATACCAATTGAAATTGCTCAAAAAAATCAAGTAGTTCCTTTAAAAATAAAAGGGAATCTGTTGATGGTCGCAATTGTTGATCCTCTGGAGATAACTATCTTGGATTCCATTGAAAAGTTAAATAACATGGAAGTTGAGCCGGTAATTTGTTCGGAGGCGGAAATAAATCAGCTCATCAATAGTATGTACGGTATGCAATCCGATTTGGGCGATATTATAGGAACTATGGAAGTAGACTCTAAGGTTGAAGAAGAGTCTGACAACAAAGATGAAGTCCAAGTCGCATCGCTACAGGATATGGCGGGAGAAGCGCTTGTTGTTCGTTTAACTAATTCTATTTTTGCTCAAGCTATCCGCGATAAAGCAAGCGATATCCATATCAGTCCGCAACAAGCTACTGTACAGTTGCGTTATCGTATTGATGGCAAGCTAATAGAAATGCCCTCACCTCCCAAATCTCTATTCTTGTCCGTTATTGCCCGGGTAAAGATTTTAGCCGGTATGGACATTACTGTTTCCAGAATTCCTCAAGACGGCCGATTTACTCTCAAAATAGAAAAAAAGGAAATTAATGTCAGGGTCTCTTCAATTCCCACAATTCACGGAGAAAATATTGTCATGCGCCTGTTGGATATGGGCGCGGGTATTTATACGCTAAATCGTTTAGGTATGAATGCCGAAGATATGGAAAAAATCGAAAACATATGCCTTAAACCTTACGGTATGATTTTAAGTACCGGGCCCACGGGAAGCGGCAAAAGCACTAGTCTTTATGCAATCTTGAATTCAATAAACAAACCGGATATAAATATAATCACCTTGGAAGATCCCGTCGAATATAGAATCAATGATATTCGCCAGGTGCAGTTAAACCGTAAAGCAGGAATGACGTTCGCCAGTGGTCTGCGTTCAATTCTTCGTCAGGACCCTGATGTCATTATGGTTGGTGAAATTAGAGATGCGGAAACTGCCGCAGTATCCGTGCAAGCGGCGCAGACTGGACATAGACTTTTGAGCACTGTGCATACTAATGATGCCGCAGGAGTTATCACACGATTTATTGATATGGGCATTGAACCTTTCTTGATTTCTTCTGTTTTGATTGTTTCTTTTGCTCAACGATTAGTGCGCACCATTTGCCCCTATTGCAAAGAAAATTATAATCCGTCGGCAAGTGCTCTTGCTTCTTTTGGAATAACAACGGCAGAAGCAAATAACGCTAATTTTCAGCACGGTAAAGGCTGTAGTCAATGCAAGAACACTGGTTACAAGGGAAGAACGGGTATTTTTGAGGTTTTAGTTAATGACGAGATAATTCAAGACATGATTATAAAGCAAAGGCCGAGCCCGGAAATTACACGCGCGGCAGTAGCTGCCGGAAAGTTAAAAACACTGAAAGAAGATGCGGCCCAAAAAGTAATTCAAGGGATTACAACTTTGGAAGAAGCAGCTTCCGCCGTAATGGCGTAGACTAAACAAGGATAAAAAATGTCCAAATATATTTATCAAGCAATTAATGAAAAGGGAGATACGGTGTCAGGGAAATTAGAGGCTGAATCCGTTGAAGTAGCAAATTTCATGTTGATCGCGCGCGATCTTATACCATCAAAGATTAAGGAACAGAGTAAATCCATAGATAATCGTTGGGTGGAAGCTATTCTCGGTACAGGCAAAGTTAAGGTGATGGATCTGATCATGTTTACAAAACAATTCCATTCTATGTTGGTTGCCGGTATACCATTGTTAAGAATTCTATCCATTTTAGAGGATCAGACAGAAAGCAAAAGTTTAAAGAAAGCAATATCAAAAACTATTCAAGATATCAATCAAGGGTCATCTCTTTCGGATGCATTAGATAAATATCCCAAAATATTTTCACGCTTATACTGCGATATGATCAGGGCAGGTGAAATCAGTGGAAATGTGCCCATCGTTTTGGATCGGTTGATCTATATTATTGAACATGAAGCGAGAGTCAAATCAGATATTAAAGCGGCATTCAGATATCCTCTAATAGTTCTCGTCGCCTTATGTGGTGCTTTTATTCTTCTTTTAACTTTTGTAATACCTCAATTTGCTTCTGTTTTCAACAACGCTGGTTTAACTTTACCGTGGCCGACAAAATTTGCCATGCTTTTGTACGCTTTCCTGTCTAATTACTGGTATTTGATTATTGGTGTAATAGTGATAATCATTTTTAGCATGATTTTCTATTTTAAGACAAGTAATGGCAGGTTCGTGAGAGATTCTTTTTTATTAGAACTGCCTATAATAGGGCCAGTATTCAAGAAGGCGGCCTTATCGCGTTTTGCCAGCATTTTTGCTATTTTGCAAACCAGCGGCGTTCCCATTATGCAATCATTGACTATCCTTTCTGCAACAATGGGTAATGAGGCTCTGACGCGATCTTTTGATCATATCCGTGAGCGGGTTAAAGAAGGCGCCGGAATTTCGACGCCCTTAAAATCGGCAAAATATTTTACCCCGATGGTTATTGATATGATCGCGATTGGTGAAGAGTCAGGGAATATTGACGAAATGTTGCGAGCAGTTGCCAAACACTATGATGATGAAGTTGAGTATGCAATTAAAGGTCTTTCCGATTCGATAGGCCCAATTCTTATTGTTGGTTTAGCCTCAATTGTCGGCTTCTTTGCCCTGGCCATATTTATGCCCATGTGGGATCTTACACAGATAGTAACAAAACATTGATGATGGAAACGAAAAAATGGGTAACTCTGCACTTGATAACCTGAATAACCTAAAGGTTACGTTGGGTCACACGGGGGCACAGGAGGGAATAGCTAAAATCAGATTTATTACGAGTTCAGCATTATAAGGAATGAAGAAAAAAAATATTTATATAAGTTTTTATATATTGATTCCGGCAATTTACACTGGAATATCAATGATTGGTGTGATTATAACATATCAATTATTTAAACAACCAGAAGAGATCAATCAGATATCTTCCCTGAATTTTATTTATTTAGTTGCAGCAATGGCGTTTTTTACTCTTTCCATAAGTTTACTTCTCCTGCGCTTTTTTTTAGCACCCTTCCTGCGATTTGTTAATAAAACGCAGAAGATGTCCATTCTTGCCGATTCCCAGTTAGGAAAACAAGAAAGAATAACGGACGATTTTGATCAAATTACCAAACTATTTGATAACGTAGCGAATATTCTGAGCAACGTTGAAGCAAAAGAATTATTTCCCCATATTATTGGTTCCAGCGCTCCCATGCGCAATATTTTCACGCAAATTATAAAAGTTGCTCCGACCGATTCCACAGTTCTTATTTCCGGTGAAAGCGGGACAGGTAAGGAATTGATTGCTTCGAGTATTTACGAACATAGTATGAGAAAAGGCAAACCTTTTGTTAAAATTAATTGTGTGGCCATTCCGGAAGGATTGCTCGAAAGCGAACTTTTTGGTCACGAGAGGGGTTCATTTACCGGCGCTACCGAACAAAAGAAAGGAAAATTTGAAATTGCCGACAACGGTACAGTTTTTTTGGATGAAATCGGCGACATGCCTCTAGCCACGCAGGCGAAACTCTTACGTGTTTTACAGGAAAAAGAATTTGAAAGGGTAGGGGGGACAAAACTGATTCGGGTGGACATTCGTTTTATTGCTGCTACGAATAAAAATTTATCCGAAATGATTAAAAAGGGAACATTTAGAGAAGACCTTTATTTTCGTTTGAATGTTTTTTCCATTTCTCTCCCCGCGCTCAGAGAGAGAAAAGAGGATATTTTTCCAATTGTAAATTATTTCTTGGAGTCTTTGCCCAAACCGGCCAAGTTGTCCACTTCAACGCTGCAGGAATTAATTGGTTACTCCTGGCCTGGAAATGTCAGAGAACTGAGAAATATTTTGGAGCAAGCTTCTATATTAAGTGAAAAAGGCGTTATTGAGTTACATCATTTGCCGGAAGCAATGTTGAAGCAAAATTCGCGAAACATGGTGAATAATTTAAATGATGATATAGCTCTTGATGCTAAGCTAGAGTTAATGGAAAAAGAGATAATCATTGCCGCTTTAAGAAAAACCAGTGGCATTCAAGTAAAAGCAGCAAATATTTTAGGGATAAATCAAAGAAGCCTTTGGCATAGAATTAAGAAGCTTCACATTGATATAAACACTTTCAGGAACCTACAATAATTGTAGACAAAGCATCAACTATTGTAATTTACTAAAAAGTAGGTAAAATAGAATTAAAAATAAGAGTTGACAAAACAGAAAAGTTAAGTTAATTAAACAAATTAGAAAAACATAGTTGAAAAAGCAAAAAAATATTTTATTCCTGATAATGGCATATCTTTTGCACTTAAACAATTGTTTATAAAGAAATAACAATGATTATATAATATAAACAAAGAATTTTTAATTAACTTAAATTTAAGAAAGGAGAAAAAAATGTTAAGAAATGAAAAAGGTTTTACGTTGATTGAAATCATAGCGGTCTTGGTTATTTTGGGAATTTTAGCTGCG
>PLGI01000160.1:0-10970 GCA_003139775.1 Syntrophaceae bacterium
GATGTTAGCGTTTTATGCCATAGATGGTTAGAGATAATAACATGGTCAGAGAATTTAATCGAAAGCTGTTCAATTTTAGCCAAAGCTTTGAAAAAAAAGCTGTCTTTATTACCGGAAAATTTGCTGGCATAAAACTCCGGTACGATATCGTGAATATCCAGGATGATTGAGCTGCCTTGTAGTTTCGGTATCAGTGCCGCGAAAACTTCAAAATCCGGCACGGAATGCACGTGGACGATATCGTATGGATGTTGCAGATGTTTTTTTGTGATAAATGCAAAGGACTTGATAAGAAATATCGCTAGTTTCGTCAGATATGTTAATTGATTTTTTTCGTTGATCATCCGTTTTTGTATTCGATAAATGTTGACATTGTTGATCTTTTCATATTGTGGGGTGCCTTCACTTCTTAATGCTATAACATCGACCGTGTCGCCTCGTTCGGTCAGCGCATCGGCGTAACGCATTATTCTGTTGTCTGATTCGTAAAATGAATAAGCTAGCATACAAACATGTTTTGGTTTTCTGGCAATATTTTTTTTACTTCTGAAGTTGGTTGACCAAAAATGAGCCATATCCTTTGGCAGTGGTTGCCAATATTGGCCTTCGTATTTTGTTTTAATGTGCTGGAGAAATTCCGCGTAATATTCTACTGGATATTCGTTGTCTTTTAATTTGTTGTTCGCGAAATTTATATAGTCGGGATGTGTGATCAATAAGGCCATGCCGCCCTGTTCGACGATCCAATCAAGCTTTGTTTTCCAAATGTCAATATTTTCATGCTGCATTAAGATAAATAACAAAAAATCCTGGGGGAGGGTATAGGGCAGTTCCACATAACCGCGCTTTCCGTTTTTCCCCTCGACCCAGAAGGGGAAGATGGTTCCCATGCCGTCCGGCTGGGGCTCAAACGGGTCTGTGTCAAAGGTGGAGGCGTCATATTCGATATTCAGATCATGCAGCCAATCCAGGTTATGATACATGCTGGGGCTGCGGAAACCGGCGGCATTCCATTTTTTCAGCGTCTGGTTGATCTGTGCCGCGTGTTCTGCGAATACTTTCCTCGAACGGAAAATATTGCCGTCGTGATGCAGTCCATGAATGCCTGCTTCAAAACCGCGCGTATGAAGTTCATTTAGCAGCTTTTCAGGAACTTGATAATCTCCGGTGACAAAGTTAAAAGAAGACCGAAAACCAAATTTTTCATCGATATTCATCAATTCACGACATTTATTTAAGCCTCTCACTGATTCCACATCGTGTGTCAAAACGAGAGCAAACTTTTTACCATCAGGCCAGCCCTGCCAGCCCTCCGGCGGCGCTGCAGCTGTTTTATCAATGGGCCATATATTCTTATTCAATAACATTTTTCGATTTATAAACTTTCTACGCAGATAAATCTGTAGCCGACGCGGCATAAAAGATTTTAAAAAATAGTAATAATTTTTACTTGAATACATTTTTTATCGAGACCTTTGCAAAACTAGCAATTGTCGGCAACTATACTGATGACAAGTACAGCTCCGCCCTCTCGGTTACATAAGTGTCATCCGAGGGGCAAAAACATAACTTTTTAGAATATATTTTTTGCACAATTAACAACAAATTATTAGACCATTGTTCAATAATTTGCAAGGTTTAATGAGACAAAATCTCGTTATCAGCCCATGTGCCGGTAAAGAATTTTGCCCAGCATTTCCAAAACCGGTATGGGTAGTTTTGAAAAAAATTTGTTAAACAAAGGATTTATATCTGAAGAATTCGAGGTAAAAACATTTTTTTGTAAGTCATACCTGTAATAATAAATCTGGTACGGCTTGACTCCCCATCCTGCTTTGAACTGTATTAACCCTTCATTTTCCGGTTCTGTCCGTCCAAAACAAAGTTTTTCAAAGCCGTGATCAGCACTCCATTTTATGGCTTCCCACATTACCAGGTTGTTCGCCCTCAGATGCTGAAACGCTTTATCGGAAGCGCCATATTTGTAGATGACTTCCTTTCCAAAATTTAAATAAACATTCGCGGCGATAGCGCGACCGCGTATGAACGCGGTCGCGATAAATCCCATGTTTCCGGTAATAACGTGATCATACAGATGCTGAAAGAATTTGTATGGCTGCGGCGGTAGTCCGTGTTCCCTCCGTGTCATTGTNNGCGCTTTTTTTATGTTTCGCCTGGTGGAATCCCGCAGATTGGAAAATAGCTGCTGCTGTCCGCAACTTAAATCCAGTGTGTGCCCAAAGAATAATTGTGACGGCTTTTCCGCTGATAAGTATTTTTCTCCTCCGCGAATTTCCAGATACTTCCATTTTCGCTTTCTACCCATAACGACCACCTGGTCAAACAGTTTCTGAAACTGTTCCGCGTTTTCGGCAATCGGTTCGCACGTGTCGGTGAAAGGCAGGCATACGCCTCTTCTACCAGTGAGGGCACTATTGACTTCCATCACCGGCAGAAGGCTGATAAAGGTGTTTTCTTTTCTGGTACACAGGTAGAAAGGCTTGTAGTTGTATGATTTGCTCAGAACGTCAGCCCAGTTGGAGGTATGAAAAAAGGAATAACCCGGCGTGGAGATAAGCAGGTTATTCCAGTTTTCTTCTTCCAGCGGATTGATGAGCGCCGGCTCATGCATAATATTCTTTGATTTGCTCGACAACGTAAACGGCCTGTTCATCTGACAGCTCGGCAAACATCGGCAGAGACAGGTATTGTTCCGAGCATTTTTCGGCAACGGGAAAACTGCCTTTGCCTTTCTTGAGGAAGCTGTACGCATCCTGAAGATGAATAGGCACGGGATAATGAATGCCGCAGGAGATGCCTTTTTCAGCCAGATAAGCCATGAGATTGTCTCTGTCTTTCACGCGAATGGCGTAAATATGATAGACGTGCCTGGCGTAGTCTGCTTCCTGCGGAACGATAACATCTTTCACCGGAGAGAGCCCTAACGTGTAATCTTTGGCGTGCTTCCGGCGGGCATCATTCCAGGCCGGCAGATATTTTAATTTAACGTTGAGCACTGCTCCCTGAATGCCGTCCAGCCGTGCATTCCAGCCGATGATACCATGGTAGTATTTTTTGGACTGTCCGTGATCACGGAACATTCTCATATTTGCAGCCAGCGCATCGTCATTGGTNNGTATGGCCCATAGAACCTGCTTTCTTTCCTTTATATTCCGCGCCATGCGCCTGACAGGCGTCTTCAATTACATACAACCCGTGCTTTTTGGCAATAGCCATGATGGGATCCATATCCGCAGATTGTCCGAACAAATGAACGGGGATGATGGCTTTGGTCTTTTTAGTTATTGCCGCCTCGAGCAAAGCAGGATTTATATTATTGGTTTTTTCATCAACGTCAACAAAGACCGGGGTTGCGCCGACAAGCGATATTGCTTCGGTGGTGGCAATAAAAGTATTGGGCACGGTAATGACTTCAGTGCCTCTTCCGACCCCCAGCGCACTCAGGCTCAGCCACAGAGCATCCGTGCCGTTTCCGACACCAACAGCATGCTTGCAGTTACAGAATTTGGCAAATTCCTGTTCGAATTTAGCCACAAAAGGTCCTCCGGCAAAAGCCGTGTTTTCCATAACTTCGTTAATTGCCGTATGAATTTCATCTTTGATGCTTTTGTACTGAATCTTTAAATCCAGAAATGGAACGTTCATATTCACAACTCCTAAAGTCGTACAAGGTTCAAGGCTCAAGGTTCAAGGTGCATGGTACGATTAAGAGCTTTGGGTAAATTTACGTCGCGTCTTAATCAATCCGTTTAGCATTGCCGATATTTCATTGGCTTCTTGTAACCACTCCCGGCCTTTATCTTTATTAATATATTCTATATTGATACCTATGTATATCTGCGTTCTTAATTCACCACACGAGCCTTTGGCATAGGATAAAAAATTAACTGATTCCTTATTTGAAGTTCTTTCAAAGCCTTCGGCTATATTACTTGGTATAGATAATCCAGAACGCGTAATCTGGTCTTTAAATCCATAATCTTTTAAATTATTCAATTCCTTATAAATACTTGCACTGAGCTTCATTGCTCGTTTCCATACGTCAAGGTCTTCAAATCGCATCAGTTCTTTATCCTTGTGCCTTGAACCTTGATCCTTGAACCTTTTATTTTTCTAAGTATTTTTGCCGGATTGCCGGCGGCAATCGTATCGGGCGGCACATTTTTTGTGACTACACTGCCAGCGCCAATGATCGCATTCTCACCTATGATTACATTGGAGAGAATTGTTGAACCGGAACCTATTGATGCTCCTTTCTTCACAAGAGTTGGCTCCACCTTCCAATCAGCTTCGGTTTGCAATTTTCCGTCCTTGGCAGTGGCCCGCGGAAAAGAATCGTTAATAAAGGTGACATTATGTCCGATGAAAACATTATCTTCAATGGTTACTCCTTCGCAGATGAAGGTGTGGCTTGATATTTTACAGTTTTTGCCAATGAAGGCGTTCTTTTGAATCTCAACAAAAGCCCCAATTTTTGTATTATCACCAACACAGCAGCCATAGAGATTGATAAACTTGGAGAGTTTTACATCTTTTCCGAGCTTCACGTCATCCGATATGCATACATGGATCATATGTTAACCATCGCGCCTTTATTCTTGAGCGATTTATTGGCTGCTTGCAGCATTTTAACATTGTTCAAACCGGCAATGCCGTCATTGACAATGGGTTCGCCATTTTTCACGTAGTCGGCAAACTTTTCAGCCATTAACTTGAGCGCTTCGGTTTGCTCAACTTTAGGCGCCCACATGTCACCCGAGCGGTAGTCAACGAGCAGATTGTACTGTCCTTCCTTCGTCTTTACCTTAACACCTTTGTCGTAGATTTTAATTTTTTCATCCGGTTCAAGATCATTCCAGACCAACATTTTTTTCTCTCCGCCAATCAGTGTGGTCCTTACTTTAACCGGTGAGAGCCAGTTGACGTTAATATGAGCTATGATGTTATGGTCGTAGTAAAAAGTGAGATAGGCGACATCTTCCAGGCCGCGGCTAAAATGACCGACACCTGTTGCCACAACGGCCTGCGGTTTTTCATCGATGCAATAATCCATAATGGAGATATCGTGGGGCGCAAGATCCCAGATAACGTTGACATCATGTTGGAATAATCCCAGATTGACTCTGACGGAGTCGAAATAATACAGATCGCCGAGTATGCCGTCATCAATTAACTGACGAATTTTGCGCACCGCTCCTGAATAAAGAAAGGTGTGATCCACCATCAGTTTCAAATTTTTCTTCGCGGCCAGTTCTATCAGTTCTTCTGCTTCAGCAACAGTGTAGGTGAAAGGTTTTTCCAGAAAAACACTCTTTCCTGCTTCGAGTGCTTTTTTAGCCAATTCATGGTGAGTAAAAACCGGGGTGACAATCGCAATTGCATCAACTTCCGGGTTTTTGATCAATTCATCGATATTATCAGTGACATTTATTTGTGGATAAGCTTTTTTGATTTTTTTAAGGGCTTGCTGATTCATATCGCAAACCATTATCACCTCGGAACCATTAGCAGTACTGAAGTTTCTGACAATATTCGGGCCCCAATACCCATATCCGATTACACCTATGCGCAACATAAGTAATAGATTCCTTCCAAATGTATTTTGTTTCCGTATGCCTGGAAAACGAGATTGTAGCGAGATTTAAAAATCAAAATGCACCACTGCCACCTATCATTGCTTTGGGAGTCATAAGGATAATTTTCAGATCCAGTAGCAGGCTCCATTCACGCAAATACTTAAGGTCAAGCCGGACCATTTCATCAAAAGTTGTGCGGCTTCGGCCCACAACCTGCCAGAGTCCTGTAATTCCTGGTTTACTGGAGAGTAACCGCCTGCGGTGCCAAATATCATAAAGATCACATTCATATGGAATAGGCGGACGCGGCCCAACAAGAGACATGTCGCCTTTTAATACGTTTATTAATTGCGGAAGTTCATCAAAACTGGTTTTGCGTAAAAAATGACCAACAGTTGTAATGCGGGAATCATTGGTCAATTTAAAGACCCCCGGTTCGGTTGCTGCCGAGTTTTGCTGATTGATAAACTTTTTAATATATTCTTTATGTTTGAGTGGGTCATTATTTGCTGTCATTGTTCTGAATTTAAGGAAAAGAAATGTTTTGCCATTTAATCCAACACGTTTTTGCCGGAAAAAAACAGGACCGGCCGAAGTAGCCTTTATGGCTGCCGCAATGATCAAAAAAAGAGGTGAAAAAATCAAAAGGGCAATAGCGCTTCCTGCGATATCAAAAAAAAATTTTTTTATAAAGAGAGGAAGTTTTTTGTTTAAACCTTTTTTTACAAGATCCGGGTAGAGATTTATGTTAAAAGGTTCATTTGATGACAATCCTTGCTTTGTCTCCGGGAAAATATGAAAAGATATATATATATATTTAATCCAGTCGAGATCAAGCTTTTCACAAAAGCGATCATAAATTTTATGAACTATAGTATCAATAGAAGCTTCATCCATCGATTCCATTTCGGTAAACAGCACTCCAATGGTTCTACTATTATGGTTATACCAGCCTCTGATATCGATTTCTCTCAACGATAGATCTAAGGATGTTTTAACTTTATCAACTATTTCTATGTTTTGCGTAGTTTCAATTAGACGTGAAATGTCAATCAGCAAAAGCAGAAATGGTTTTTTTGACCGTTCCGTTCGCATACGTTGCACCCGCAATATATGACGGAAATGTGACTGATCAAAAAAAGCTGGATCATTTTCAATAAAGGGAACCATTAATGTCAATAAATTTTTAGGATGAGATGATGCGTGCTTTACCTTTGTTAATCTTGGCAGATTCATAAAAATTTATCCCGAATTATAGAAAGAAGCTTTATTTTTTCAGTTTTTCATAACTGATAAATTTTACTCCGTGCAACTCAATCCATCTATAAAATATTCTTCTTATTGTAGACATGAAGAGATAGCACTTCACTGTTTCACTATTGCGACAGTTTTAATAAAATTTAATTAAGAAAACTCCTCATATGTTTTGATTAATCGAAAGTTTAGAACTATAATCAAAACCTTCCCAATGTCAAGTAAATAAACCATAACAACAGACATGTACACAACTGCATTACTATGTATTACAATACTCTTAAAATGTCAAGTAAATAAAACATAACAACAGACATGTAACAACTGCATTACTATGTATTACAATACTCTTAAGATGAAAAATTATCAATACATCGAAAGAGGGATTTTTATATATTTTTTATAAGTTGATATCTTTTATCTTTTGACTTCTAAATATGTGATAACTATTAATATTATTGGTCTTTTAACAATCCTTAATTTATTCTAAAGATTTATTAGTGAAACTGACAGATATTACAAGCAAAACACAGCAATATCTGTCAGTTGTAATGAGACTCGCTGATAATGAGAGCAAGCTTCAGAAACAAAGTGCATAATCTAAATAACCTAAAGGTCGCCGTGGGGTCATCTACGACTGAAGCTTGCGGGACTAATGATACCCCGCAGCTTGCTGCGGAAACTTTCCCCAAGTTTGCGTTGGGATTCATACCCGTGATCAAAGATCATTTTTTTGATGACCATAATTTTTGGGATAATTTCCCCCAAAATCCCAGTTCGGGATGCATTTTGGAATAACGGTAATCGTAGTATTGATGATTAGTGCCAAAATATCTTTGGAACAATGCTTTTGTTTTAAATTGCATATTGTTTAATACAACGCCAAGTATCTTATTTTTATTCAACAACCTTACAGCCTGTTGAATGGTTTCCCGGGGTGTGTCACCTGATTTGATAACCAGTATAATCCCGTCGACTATTTCGTTTAAAACGCTGGGCTCGGTTGTAGCTAAAATCGGTGAGGAATCGATTATAATATATCTATCCTCATATCTCGATTTTAAATCCTGAATCAGAGTTTTCATTTTATTAGAACCGACTAACTCCACCGGATTTTCCTGAATGCTGCCGCCGGAAAGAATGCTCAGTTTGTCGATAGAGGTCTTGATCAAAAGATCCTGCACTTCAGCTTCTCCAATTAGATAGTCAGCAAGTCCCTTTTTTTCCTGCAGACCGAACCAGCGAGTGAGGGAAGGATTTCTAAGATCACAATCGACCAAAAGTGCGTGGCTATGCAGTTCAGCAGCGATAATACTGGCTAAATTAACTGCTACGAGACTTTTGCCTTCTCCGGACATCGCACTGGCAACCATAATGATTTTGGGCGTGTTTACCACTCCGGGCTTAATAATAAGAGTCCTCAACCTTCTGAATTGCTCTGTTACCATGGATGAAGGAGCAAAAAAAGATACTACTTTATCATTCAGAATAAGACCATCAGGAACAGATTTCTGAACTTCATCTTCAGTTCCCACATATTTTTCCCGTTGCACTTTTTGCAGTGCATCAAACATTTTACCCATAGCTTCGCATCCCCAATATATTATTAAATAGGTTCGGTAAAAACAAATACAGTAGGCCACAAGAAACGCAGACGAAAAGAAGCAAAATAATAAAAGCCTGCAGGAATGACTTACTCTTCTGACTCCATGAAGATTTTTCTTTTATTTCAATATCTCGGATAACATTTTGAATGATATTCTTCCCAATACGGTTTTTATCCCGTGAAAATCCCATAAGTAATGCGTTGTCGCCTACGATATTTATCAGGCGCGGGATGCCTTTTGAGTAACGGAAAATTTCCTTTATCGCGCTGTTGTCAAATATAGCCAGGTCTCTTGACCCCGCACGTTTTAATCTGTAAGTGATGTACTCTTTTGATTCTTTCAGTGTCAGAGGGCGCAGATGATAACGGATGGTTATGCGCTGCTTGAGAGGTCGAAACTGAGGCTCTGAAAGAGTTTGGTTTAATTCCGGCTGTCCCAGAAGAATAACATGCAACAGTTTATATTTAGCTGTCTCCAGATTAGTCAACAGGCGGACCTCCTGTAGTAAACTCGTCTCCAGGCTCTGAGCTTCATCAATAATCAAAAATACCTTTTCATTTTTAGTGAAACATTGAAGCAGATAATTGTGAAGCGCGGTAAGGCTCTGGCCCCGTGATTTGATGCCGTCCGATTCAATGCCCAAATCATTACATATATAGTTGAGAAAATCTGTACTATCCATTATCGGGTTAAAAATATAACAGGTTCGTATACTGCTGCCATCAATATTGCTGAGCAGTTTGCGTACAAGCGTAGTTTTTCCGGTACCGGCTTCACCTGTTATAACGCTGAATCCCTTGCCCTCCTGAATTGCATATTGAAGGTGGGCCAAGGCCTCCTGATGGACCTCACTCAAATATACGAATGCAGGATCCGGCGCTATTTCAAATGGTCTCTCTTTAAAACCATAGAATTTCTTGTACATAATTAAAATGCTTTTTCTTCAATTTTAGGTATCGTTGCCAGAACTTTGATTCCGAGTGAAAGTTCCACATCAGCTGCATCGTGAAATGATCTATCCATTTGTTCGCGTATAAAGGCCAGAGCCATACCGCCAGCCAGTCCGGCAAACAGACTGATAAGCAAAATTTTCGGAATATTAGGAGAGAAGGGCTCCTCGGGAACTCTTGCCGGGTCAATTATCTTGAACTGCTCTCCTTTTTGTCGTTTTTCAAGATTCTCAGCCTGCTCGGCTCCCTGGCTTTTTTTCATCAAAGTTTCATAAGCTACTTTGGTGCTCTCATACTCTCTTAACATGGCAGCCATATCCTGTTCGCGTGCGGGAGTTTGTTCAACTCGTCCCATGTATTTATTGATCTGAGCCGAAACAGAGGCACTTTCATCATGTAAACGTTTTATTTCTAATGATGTTATCATCAATTGATTTTTTAATTCTTTGTAGCGGGGATCGCTTTTTATATCATTATCGTAAGTATATTTATTTTTTTCCAGGTCAGCCAATTTTTTCTTCATGGCGAGGACATCGGGATGATTATCTGTATATTTTGTCCGCAGGTCTTCGAGTTCTCTTTTTAGTTTGTCCTTCTTGGTTTCATAGGTTCCGCCCGTATCGGCTGCCACAGCAGAGCCTGCATCTTTTTGGGTTAAAGATGGTTTGATCGAGGACTGACTATCTTTTCCACTCCCCGCTGCAACGGGCATACTTGCGGGCATATCCATATCAGTTAGTTGTTTTTGGATAAAGAGCTTGCGGTCCTCAGCTGCTCTGATACTTTCACTGATCCGCTGATTCTGATTCTGCATTTGGTCAAGAATCTTTAGGTTGGTATCTCTCTGTTCGGGAAGACCACCCATGAAACGTCTTTTATATTGGGTAACGCTTGCTTCCATCTGATCCAATTTTGCTTTTGATGCAGCCAACTCGTTAGTCAGGAATTCAGTCGTACCCGATGCCTGTTGCTCTCTGATTTTAAGGTTTTCTTCGATAAATAAAGAAGACAACCTGTTGGCGACTGCCATCGCAGTATTGGGATTATCGTTGATAAAACTGATGGCGAAAGAACCTCTTTCATCTTTCTTGGTCGGCAATTCTACTTGTATATTCTTGCGCATTAGTTCAACTACTTCTTCTTTCGAAAGGTTTTTGCGCTCCTTTTCATATAATCTGAATTCGGTCATTATTGTTTCCAGGCGGGTACGGCTCATTACTTCCTGCGCTATCGACTGCAGCCGTTCCTCAACTCTGGAGGTAACTGTAGCATGTACGAAATCTTCAGGAACGCTTTGCGGAGATACCAGCACGAGTGTTGATGCTTTATATTCCCGGGGAGCAATTATTGCATAAATTGATGCTCCGGCCATAACGAGTACAAAGGGAATAATGATGTACCACATTCTGCGTCGCAGGATTTCAAGATATTCATCAAGTGTAAAGTTTTTTGCAGGATTAATCATAAATCTTTCTACTCCTTGTAATTTGCCGTGCTGCCGGTCCAGTTATTCAGTCTTAATGAATTATAAATTATAAAATATCCATAATGAGGTCAACCTT
>PLGI01000160.1:11007-17464 GCA_003139775.1 Syntrophaceae bacterium
AACCAATGGAAAATCTCTTTTCTAAATTATGTTTTATTGAGCCGGTGGCTCTGTAATATTTCTCGAAACCAAGATTTTGAGAAGTGAAATAATCTTCTGTGTAGCCACCCTGGATACTGAGTACATAAGTTGTCTGGACATCTGTATTTGCTAAATCCACTTTAAAAGTTAATCCATTGTATTGGGGATTTTGGTTCAAGTATTCCATCCAATAATAACCAATCTGGGCAGATGCGGTTAAAGTGGAAGTTAAGATATATGTCAGTCCCACTGAGGGTTCATAAATGTTATAGTCCATTGATGATAGGGCAAAAGATTGGTTTGTATAAGCACCTTCCACAAAAGCGGTAGCTTTTGGATTTAAACGATTCATATAACGGGCAGTTACTTTTTGGCCGTTAAGGTCAGGCGATGCTTCAAAATCTCCGTTAGTATAAGCGTAGTCAAGATGTACCCCGTTTCGCTTATCGAACCAATAGGTGATAAAAGGATTGATATAATTCTCGATACTATTTTCTGAGATCGAAGCGTCTGTGTGATAGATATTGTTTCGGTAATTTACACCTACACTGCTTTCTTGTCCAAACTGATATTCAACAGTTGGGGCAAAGACATTTCGCGAGTACACGGACCTCTGCGTAATCGTTGACAGGACATATTTATTGTCCGCAGCCGGTGTTAAATATTCCTGTTCACGGGGATTGTCTGACCGTGAGTAAGATTCTTGAAGATAGAAATTAACATGTTCAGAAGTCATGTATTTGGCATTCAAACTTCCATTGCCGCAGATGTAATTTAAATTGGGATTTTTATCATAAAAAACATAACCGGCAGATACATCCAAATCAATGCCTGATTTGGCATCCATATTGGAAAATTTGATTCCGGGCATAATCGTTGTGGTGAAATCATTTATTTTGTTATTGGATGTCAGATTAATATTGTCGTCATATTCACCACTTACACTGATATAGGGATGAATTTGGTTGAGAATATCGGCTGCGTAAACATAAGGAGCTGTCAGAATGCATAAAAACACAATGATAGTCAGTATAGTGCGGTGAAGAGTCATAATATAAAACCTTTTATGAATGCCGATGGTGAATAATTCACAACCGGGGCAATTAATTTTTAAAAAACTCCAAGCTGGAAACCCGGTTAAGGAATAATTATAGTATCTCCGGGCTTGATTACGATATCCGGTTTGTCTCCATCAATAATTTTATTATAATTAGCAGTAATCCTTTTTTCTTTGCCGTTTTCCTTAGTTATGATTGAAATTTTTCTTTTGTTTGCCCATTCTGTAAAACCGCCAGCCATGATTATTAGTTTAACCAGGGTAATTTCACTGCGGATGCGGACAATTCCCGGTTGTTTAACTTCACCGGAAATAAAAACTCTATAACTGTTTGCCTCTCTCACAGTTACCGTTACTGTCGGGTTATCCACAAACCCACTCAGTCTTTTGGTTATTTCTTCTTTGAGTTGCAACGGGGTTAGGCCGGCAGCCTGAACATCATCCAGAAGAGGAATGGATATTTTGCCGTCAATGCGTACAGGAACAGTTTTGGTAAGGGATTCTTCCTTCCAGACAAAAATATCGAGGACATCTTCGGGACCGATTACATATTTATCATTGTCGATAACAACATCGTCGGCAACTTTTTTGCTGTCTTTAACCTGTTTATTATCAGTTATTTTCGTAGACGTATCCGACGCCGCACTTTTTTGTATTTTTTCTGCAGGACTTTCAGCTGCAACATTCTGCGCATATATAAAAAAACAAAATACATAAACTACCGATAAAAACGCAATCAGACCTTTCTTCATAATTTGTTACCTCATTTCAGATAAATTCTATTTATTCTAACGTGATTAAAACAAATTAGCAAATATAAATAAGCATGTCTAGTTTTTTCGTAAAGAAAAACCCTATTTATATCTTGAAAAAAAAATAATGAGAGACTATAGTGAAGTAATATTATACTTTAACTTATCAGAACCCCCAAAGGAGATAATGGGTATGAATTTAAAAAAAAGAAGTATGTATTTCGCGATTTGCATCTTATCGGTTATAGCTTTCCTTATCTTGTTTTCCGGATGCTCCAAAGAGTCAAAGATTGAGCGTCACTGGAAGAAAGGGGAGACTTACTTTTCAGAAAATAAGCTTAAAGAAGCTGTTATTGAATATAAAAATGTAATCCACTTGGAACCTAAATATTCGAAAGCCTATTACAAATTGGGAATTACCTATCTGAAAATGGGGATGATTAGGGAAGGATATGCCGTCCTGACCAAGGCAGTAGAAATAAATCCGGATATGGTGGAAGCCCATAATCAGTTAGGCGGGTTATACCTTATGGCCAGAGATACCAAGAAGGCCAGAGAACAGGCCGAATTGATTTTAGCCAAAGACGCAAAAAATTCTTTAGCTCATATGCTTTTGAGCAACATTTATCTTATGGAAAAAAATCTGGATGGGGCGATCGAAGAGAATAAAAAGGCGGTTGAAGGGGAAAACAAACTTGAGGCATATATTCATCTTGCTAACCTTTATATAATCAAAAAAGATTTACCCAGTGCTGAAGAAATGCTCAAGGCTGCCGTAAAAGCTGATGAGAAGTCTTTACGGGGACGTTTTGCTCTTGCTGAATTTTATTTCCGGTCGGGAAACAAAGAATTGGCTGAACGTGAATATATCGAAGCAACAAAACTTGCACCCAATGATCCAGCAAGCTTTATACAGTTGGGTAATTTTTATACCATCGACAACAAAAGGGATGAAGCGGAAAAACAATTTTTGAAAGGAATTGAAATTGCACCCAAGAATGCCAATTTAAAAATTCATCTTGGCAACTTCTATTTGCTCGAAGGGAAAAAAGATAAAGCGGAATCATACTTCAAAGAAGCGGTAGGGCAGGATTCAAAGAATATCAGTGTTATAGCAAGGCTGGCCGATTTCTACATAACCGAAAAGAAATATGACGAAGGTTTGAAACAGACGGAAAAAATTCTGAAGATTAATCCCAAAAGTCAGGACGGCCTGCTCTTGAAAGGAAGAATTTTATTGAGCCGTAATGAATTTGACCAGGCACTAAATTTGTTTCAAGCTTATGTAAAAGATAATCCGCAATCGGCTATGGCGCATTATTTAACTGCTCTTGCTCACTCAGGCAACCATAACATCCAGCAGGCGAAAACTGAATTGGGAGAAGCCATAAAGCTTACTCCCAAATGGGAACAGCCAAGACTTCTTATGGCGGACATTAACTTTAGAGAAAGGAATTCTTCCGAAGCCATCAATCAGCTCAATATTATACTAACGGACAATCCATCCAACATCCAGGCACGCCTTCTTCTAGGTGATGCCTATTTATCAAAAAAAGATATACCAGGTGCGGCCAGAGAATATGATGCTGTAATCAAGTCTTCACCGGGTAATCCGGCAGGCTATATCCAATCTAGTAAAGTTCTTCTATATCAAAAGAAGGAAAAAGAAGCGCTTGTACGGTTAGAAAGGGCATTGTCTCTGCAGCCGGATAATGTGGAGGCACTCCAACTGATTGCCGCCGTCTATTTGAGCAGAAAAGATGTGGACAAAGCTATTGAAAGGGTACAGCAACAAATTAAAGCTGTGCCGCAGAATTCTGTTTTCTATAGCATGCTGGGATCACTCTACGAGACAAAAAAAGATGTGGCTGCGGCTGAAAGCTATATGAAGAAAGCAATTGAACTAAATCCCAACCTGCCCTCACTGCAAATCTTATTGGGGGGGTTTTATATGAGGCAGCATCTGACTGATAAGGCAAAAAATCAATATCTGGCTGCTGTAGAAAAAGCACCGGATGCAATTACGGCATTAATGGCGCTGGGGATGATTTATGAAAATGAAAAAAATTACAGCAAGGCTCAGGAATATTATGAAAAAGCTTTAAAGATAAATCCCAATTTTGTTCCGGCAGCCAATAATCTTGCTTTCCTTTACGCAGAACATGGCGGCAATATTGATGTCGCTCTTAATCTGGCGCAAAAAGACAAAGAACAGATGCCGGAAGAGGCTCATATTTCAGATACTCTGGGATGGATTTATTATAAGAAAAATGTTCCAGGAACTGCTATTATATATCTGAAAGAAGCAGCGGATAAAATGCCCGATCAGCCTTCGGTCAGATATCATCTGGGCATGGCATACTATAAAAACGGCAACCGTGATCTGGCTAAAAAAGAACTCAGTGCTGCTCTAAAGATAAATTCCGGTTTTGCCGGTGCCGATGAAGCCAGGGCAACGCTCAATAATATCAAATAATGTTATTCGCGAAAGACGGGCAGTTGTACGTTGGCTTTTTATGCCTATTAATAGCAAAGAATATAGCAAACAGGCGGATGAAAAACATCGGTTTTCTTTACACTTCGCAAGAATTGTAAATAATATATAAACACAAACAATTAATAGGTTTATTCAAAGAAAGTGACAGGAAATTTTACAATGTATATCATGTTGAAAAACCCTTTATTAAAGAGAGCTTATTTAAGTATTTGTCGTGCTGGCTGGTAAATTCATACGAAAATTCGTCGGGATTTTTTACAATAAGTAATACGTCTATCCATGCTGTATATCATAACATATTGTTATTATATGTATAATTATGTATGGCATGACAATTGCTTAGTTTATAAATTAAATTCGTGGATAAAAAATGGAGGATAGGAGGATAAAATGAAAAAGTCGTTTTTGATTATTTTTTTGGTTTTAGCAGTATTCGCATTGGAAACGTCCATTGCTATTGCTGGCCCTATTGTTAACATAAATGGTAAGTTTTACACTTCGGCTGATCCGACACAGGCGTATGATTTTATCCAGCCCTCAAATAATTCATGGGACGGTGGCCAAAACAAAATCAACATTGTAGACTACATATTGGATGGGCGTCTTGGTGCCGGTGACCACACCTACAAACTAGTAAACGGCACTACGTCAACAAATCCTGT
This sequence comes from Syntrophaceae bacterium, assembly GCA_003139775.1. GTDB lineage: Bacteria > Desulfobacterota > Syntrophia > Syntrophales > Smithellaceae > Smithella. Next base: position 15,997 of record PLGI01000160.1, read on the forward strand.
CGAAACCTGGTTCGCCAACGGAGCGGTAAGCGTCATTAGTGACGAAATCGCCGGCTATGCAAACAGCAATACTTTCGGGTATTATACCAAAAACGCGCAGAATACCCCAGTAACTAATCAGATTTTCAGCGGTCCTGATAATTATAGTACACCAGCAAAGTCTTTCACCCTCGGCACAGCGCAGGATTTCGGTTTTTACCTCGGTGTGTTTGGAGATACATATTATACAGAAAATTCGCTTAACCCCAACAATGAAATCCATGCAGCGATCTTTCAAGTCGATAATTCCAACACTTATATCCTTGGCTTCGAAGATCTGCGCCTTACTAATACCGATGGGGACTATCAGGACATGATTGTGTCGGTTACCATCAATTCCGTTCCCGAACCGGCCACCATGTTGTTACTCGGTCTTGGTCTTTTGGGAGTTGCAGGAATTAGGAGAAAGGTAAAGTAAAATATCCCTTTAAGGAATGAATTTAGGCAGGGTCAATTCGGCTCTGCCTTTTTTGTTGATTATCCATCCCGTGGTTTGGAATCCTCCGGCTCCTGCCGGAGAGGGCTCCACTCGTAACCTTTAATTAAAAGAGGTGGGTCTATCCGTGAAGAACGGTTAAAGATGTCATATTAACTTTGGTCATCTAGTAAGAAAATTTAAAAGGGATATAACCTCCAGCTAAATAATAACCAAGTTTAAGCAATTCGACAGTGAAGTCGCGAACTCCATGTTCTTGAACCCACCAGTTGTTAAGTTGATATTCGGTAAAAGAAGTAACGGGGAAGATTTTAATTTGCAGGGGTATGCCTATATGTTGGTACGCCAGATAACTCCGCCGGGTATGAAAACCCGGTGATAAGAGGATGGCACTCTTTATATTTTCCTTCGAGAGAATCTTTAATACCACTTCCGCCTCTTTTAAAGTTACTGGATGTCTTATGGGTACTACAATAACTTTAAATTCCGTTTCCCTCAGACCGAGGTTTTTGAGTTTTTGCAAGACGATATCCGGATAGTTTCCATTGATACCATAGGGCCTATGAGCCGGGGCAATATTCTGTAAGACGATAACGAGGCGCTTGACTTTACCTGATGATAATAAATCCATCCCGCTCGTTATAACACCGATTGAAATAAATTCAGCGCCTTCTAAAATAGCGACGTCCGCTTTATAATCGCCAGCGGGCGCCATAAAGCTGCCTGCCTTTAACAGGATTGTCTCTCGAAATATGAAAACAAAAATTGTTATTATAAATATAAAAAGGCAAATACCACCCCAAATCCATTTTAACTTCCTGTTTTTCATATCATGTTTTACTCATTATTGGTTGTTGAGAGTTATCTACCATTAACAAGCTATCAAAATCTATTAAAAAAGTAATACGGTATGCTGTAGACTTGTACTTGCTATCGTAATTCTTTACAATTTAATGTAAGCGTTGTATAAGGAAAGCAGTTCATCCTTATTAT
>PLGI01000122.1 GCA_003139775.1 Syntrophaceae bacterium
GAACACAAGGTGTGACAAACAAAAAAATCGCCATCTTCCGGTTAGGCACCCTACCGCCCTTGAGCGGGCACTCTGTTTCATCCCTCCATTTCGGGATTTGTTTTCTCTCGTGACTTACAACCGACTTCAGGCTGGTTGTTATCGCACCCAATATCAAATTTCAAAGATCAATAAATTGACCGGGTCTTGCTTCGGTCTATCCATTCATTCATATCTTGAATGTCTAACAGAATTCTTTTTCCGTCTTTTACATAAGGCATTTTTCTCGCCCATAGCATTTCACGTAATGCCCAGACTGACCGACTAAGATAATTAGCACCTTCTTAAATGCTGTAAAGACGTTTTGGCAGGGCACACGGGGGATTGGAATCCCCGGCTTCATCCGCGGGAGGAATGCGGTGTAACCCGCGAGCGGTCGCGTTATCCTCTGCTTCGCGGGATAATTCGACCGATAAGCTTCAGTGCACTTTGTTTCTGAAGCTTGGGTCTCATTATTGTGGGGAGCCTCCGGCTCCTGCCGGAGGGGGCTCCACTCAGACTAAAATAATGGAAAACGAGGCAAGCAGAAGCATTCCCCATATAGTAACATCCATGCCCGCTAAGGGGATTAAGATTAGACTGCAAAGCAGAGAGCCAAGACATCCACCTATGAGGTCTGCTGAGTACAGAGGTGAAATTATGTTTTTCTGGTCTTCAATCCCGCGAGATTTGGAATCCTCCAAACTCGCGGGAGGTCGCGTTATCCAATGCTTCGCGGGATAATTCGATCTGCAGTCTTCAGTACACTTTATTTCTGAAGCTTGGGTCTCATTATTATAGGGGAGCCTCCGGCTCCTGCCAGAGGAGGCTCCACTTTCATAAAGGCTGGCGTAGGCAAAAATACCGGCGACTAAAAAACCCGCTATCGCCAGGAGACATGAAATCTCGACCAAACCGGCGAAGACGCTCATTGTTAATCTCATTCCTGTAAACGCGCACAAAAAACAAAATCCGATGATAAGGCTTATACCGTGCCATCGGGAGAGTTTTTTATGGTTGACCTGCCGGATCATCTGTCTGTTGATAATCATTGCGCCCAGAGCAAGACCAGCCATGAAACCCATCAGTAGCAGTCCTATATCTTGATAGAGCACCCCGTGTTTTACCTGATAATAAAGGATGAGGATTGTTTCCAGAACCATTCCCATAAATCCTGCTGCGGCGACCAGCATTGTGCGACGAAATGCAGTCCGGAAACGGCTTAAAAGAAAGATAATGGGCAGGCTGATCCACAACAACAATGATAAAGGCGGTTTTAAAAAATCATTATCCATGATTGAAGCTGGGTCAACAAGGGCGATGCGTGGAAAAAACTTCGACAACCAGATTATGAAGGCATACTGATAGCAAACCGGTCTGATGTCGGTATTTGGCAGTGCCTTTTCTCTCTTGAGCAAAGCCCTGATTTCTAAAAATCTGTCGTTTGTAAAAAGATATTTGATGTAATTCGGTGAAATTAATCTTGTCACTATTTTCATGTCCTGTAACCGGCGGGACATGATTTCCGGCGTACGAGGAAGAGGTGCGCGAGAGGCAGTCACAATGTTCACTGTTCCCGGAAGAAACAATACCTCAGGGAAAACAGATTGCAGAGCGCTATAGATACTCGTGTTGCGGCGGGTCAGCGGCATTGTCCATAGATTTTCAGCCGTGCGGAGCCTGAAGCCAAGAATTCCTTCGGGATTGAGTTTTGCGGAACATTGTTCAAAAAACTCCTGCGTATAGAAGCGGTTTGCCTGTCCCGATGCCGGTTCCGGCATGCCGACCAAAATGAGATCGTACGTGCCGCTCTTTTTAAGATATTGCCGGGGGTCGGCAAATATAATATGGACGTTCGGTTTTCCAAGCGACTTCCTGATGTCATCAGGAAGATATCGTGTCACCAGGTTAAGCATGACAGGGTTGAGTTCGACATAATCAATTCGCTTTGGTTTGTACTTCGCTATTTCTCTGACGATCCCTTCAATTCCGCCCCCCAGAATCAGCACATCCTGTGGATTCGGGTGCTGGAGCGCTGCTAAGTGGCAGAAGTACTCGGCTTCAGTTCCTTCAGTTTCAAATGACAGGGCGTCATTTTCAAAAAGGGATATCTGATTGTAAAGCCTTGTTGCGGTTATTCTGCCATACGGAGAATCACTGCTTTCCAAAAGATTCGGGTGATTCCATATGGTCATCTGGCGATCAAGGTAAGATATCTTCCACAGGAGTGCCAGAAAGATACAAGCCAAGACAGTTGCCATCCAGCGGAGAAGCGATGTCCTTAATCCCCTTAAAACGATTATGGGTGTTATGACTGAGGCAAGGGCACAAACAAACGCTATAGAGCAATTCTGTAATCCCCACATGATAAAAAGGGTGGAAAACAATCCGCCAATTAATCCGCCCGCGCTTTCAATAGCATAGGCTGAGGCCAGTGTCCTGCCTGTTGTCACGTATGCTTTTGCGGTCCACTGGAATAAGAGGCCGGACAACAGCCCCGCGGGAAGAATGGAAATGACTACAATAATTAATTGCTGAAAAAAGGTAAGATATGCGCCGGGTATACCGCCAAAGATCAGACGGTTGGAACGGATGAACACAATATCCAGAGGAATGGCAATTCCGAAGATGATAAAAAGCGCCGCAATGTGTTTAATTGACGGGAAACGATTCCGGCGTCCGACAACTGCGCCCACAGCAGTCCAGAATAACCATATTCCCAGGGCCAGCAGATAAATCAATTCGATCCCGTAAAAGGAAACATTCAATTCCCGAAGCAAGACAACCTGTCCCAGAATTGAAATCAATCCAATGGCGAGAAGAGAAATGGTCATGACTTTATCTGAATTGCGATTCGCTAAATACTACAGCCTGAAAGGTTGAAAATTGTGTTTTTTCTTTCCAGCATCCCGCCGTCAATCCGGCTTTCAGGCAAAGATTATCCAGCATTTCTTCACGATTCCATTTTTGTTCCGTTGCCACTTGGGGGAGGAAAACGGCAGAATGTCCATCTTTGTTTATTAAGACGCCGTCCCTGCCAACAACGATATCTCCGGCTCCGGATACTTTTTTCATCGGTGTCAGCACGGATATTTCTATTTCTATATCGCTAAGTTCATCAGCGGTTAACTGGTTAAACCGTCTGTCACTAAAGGCCGCCTGAATCGCCATAACGCCGACAAGCTTTATCAGCGGCTCATCTCCGATCATCCGGCCGATACAGCCGCGAAGCTCGCCCTTTTTCTTGAGTGTCACAAAAGCACCCCGCGGCTGTTGAAGATTCGTGTTAAAACCCCTTGCCAACGGAACTGTATCTGTCAAAAAAATCTGGGACAACGTTTCTCTGGCAAAAGCAAGCAATGCCTTTTTATCGGATAACGTCAGCGCAGCAGAGGAAACGGCAGCCGGTATCGATTGAGCGGATATGCCGCTGTTTTTCTCTCCTCCATCCGCGGTTAATACAACTGCGCCATATCCCACGACACGCGAGCTCTCACCGACAGATGTATCCCCTGAATTGGCATAGCTGACAACCACTCCGCTGGTAGCGCCCAAAGATTTTGCTGCCGCCATTGCCGCCATAATCGGCGCCTCGCCGCAAGCGCTCGTATAAAGGTTGGGAATATCTTTGTCCTTGTGCGCCTGCACAGTCGCGCGAAACGCTGCGGGATCTAACTTAGTAATGGACGCGAGGGTCTCCCTGTCTACGATGTTTGCATCTTTCGCAGATGGGTAGTGGGAGAGATCGGAGCTCGCGACAATCAATGCGTTCTTGTTTTTCAATACCTTCGCCAGCGCCTGGCCGAAGCGGGCGCACATTTCCATATCCGGTGAACCGACAACAACGGGAACAATCTTTGCTTTAGGAAAAATGACCTGGATAAAGGGCACCATTACTTCGACGGAATGCTCACGTTCATGAAGTGATTTATCCAAAGTGCAATCGGTCGGGTCTTCTTTTATAAGTGAGGAGATAATATTTTTTTCCACCGGCGCTGTGCCGAGGGGAGTGCGAAAACCATCGCCCGGATAAAGCGAAATTTTCTGAAAATCAGAACTTGTATGGTTTGTTCCCAGAATGACGATCACATCATATTTCTGATTACTGACCTGCTTAAACCCATCGGCGCAAATCTGGCCGGAGAATATATATCCGGCATGAGGAACAATGATGGCAATTGGTTTTTCAATTTTAACAGGCAGAGCATCCTGAAGAAATTTTTCGATGGCGCCTCTCAGCTTGGCCGCGGATTCAGGATAGAACTTTCCCGCGACAGCGGGTTCACGAATATCAGTGTCCGAACCTTTATTCGCCTGGCAAGCCGTGGCAAAACAAAAAACGATGACAAGCAATGCAAGATTCAATCCTAATATTTTCATTTTCTTATGACCTCCTTTTATACCCACACACCGGCAATCTTCCGTCTGCAAAATTTGCAGCACCCATCCTTTATGTTCATCTCTGTAATAAAAAATCCCTGCCGCTTTATTACAGCTTTTTTACAGTTCGGACAGTAGGTGTGATTTCCCGGATGGTCTGGCACATTCCCCACATACGGATAATGCATTCCTTTGCTCATGGCCATGTAATAGGCGCGCTCCAGTATGGCAACAGGTGTGGGAGGGAGATTCAGCAACTGGTAATCGGGATGAAAGCGGGTGAAGTGAACAGGTACATCGGGACCGACTTCTCCCAATGTCCAGTCTATCAACTCTTTCAACATTTTATCCGAATCGTTTAACGTGGGCACAACCAGATTTACAATTTCCAGATGGACACGGCTCTTCGCTATCTGTTTGATGCTTCTGAGTACTGGCTGCAGTTCTGCCCCGCATACGGAGCGATAAAAATCATCGCTGTAACCTTTCAGGTCGATCTTAATGGCGTCAAGCGTCCTGCACATTTCCGCAAGAGGCGCCTCGTTCATGAATCCGCAACTTATTAATACTGAACGGATACCATGCTTTTTCGCGTCCCGCGAAATATCGGTCAGGTATTCCGTGAAAACCGTCGGCTCATTGTAAGTAAAAGCGATAACGGGCGACTTTTGCGCGTGTGCGGCATCGACGATCTTGACAGGTGGTGTAAAGGGAACCTGACGATCTTCCGGTGATGATTGCGAGATTTCCCAGTTTTGACAGAACTTGCACTTCAGAGGACATCCGGCGGTGGCCAGAGAGAATGCCGCTGACCCTGGCAGGTAATTATAAAACGGTTTTTTTTCGATGGGATCAATATGGATGGATATGGGGCGGCCATAGACGAGGCTCTTCAGCTCTCCTTTGACATTCATGCGCGTCCGGCATCTTCCCCTTTGACCGCTAACAATAGCGCAACCGTTGGCACAAAGAAGACATCTGACAATGGTTTCCTCAGGGGAATAGCCATCGCCTTTTATCGTGAGCGGAGTCCAGTAACGGGCCTTTGGAGCTGACCGGATTAGTTCATCTAAATAAGTTTCTCCGAAGGCAAGATCCGAATTGCCGCCAAACAAAAACCTCTGCCAGAAAGGATCGGACAGAATCACGCCGGTGCCACCAATGGTTGCGGCTAGTCTTGCCAATGTTACTAAAAAATCACGTCTTGAAATCATGATATCCTTAAAAGATTTCTCCTCGTAGATTAAGTATTACACCATTTTTGTATTATTGGATTATAAGAGAAACGAGTGTGATAAGTCAATGGGAAAGAGGAGATATCTTTACTGCGGGAAGAGAAAATTCAACCTCGGAGAAAACTTGAAAAATTGTCAGTGCGGCCGAGTTTAGAAGTGTTTTGTCATACATATAAGAGAGTCTGCCGTATTTCATATTGAAATTGCAAAAAATAGTGTTTATATAATTCGCCAATTTTCCGCAACTCTACGTGCTTCTTGAGGTCGTTCATGGCCGAGTTCATGATCTCTTGTCCACGATCTTGAGTAGGCACATAATGACAGTCTTGAGAATTGCCATAGGGAGTGAGTCGGACACGTCGGGTCAAATGGTAATCCTCACTCTTGCTAACTCAAACAGATTGAGACTTTGCAGGTAAACTCAACAAGCACTTCTTGTAGTGTTGTTTTTCTGATTCTGCCCTCTCATGCTATATTTCAAATGGTAATGTTTGCTTTAAATAATAATTGACATAAAAACGGAACTTCTATAATATTTCTCAGAATAGAAAGTAATATATTATCAAACAAACATTACGTTGTTCCGAACAATAAGATGTACTATGTGAAAAAAGGCTGAGAGATAGACATATGACAGGTTCGGTACTTTTTGGTTTTTACTTTTGATGGAGGCCACGTGCCCGATCAGCTGGATTATAACAGATTACGCTCCCTAACTATTTTCAGTGACCTTGATAAAAATGAGTTTGAGATAGTCTACAAACGCGTCTTTGAACAGAGCATTAAAAAAGGATCCCTTTTATTTGTGGAAGGCGAGCCGGGAGAATTGCTCTATATAATAATGTCGGGCAGCGTCGAGATAATAAAAAAGACAAAAGACAACGAAAAAATGGTACTGGCCACGATGGGAGCCAATGACATAGTCGGAGAGATGTCACTGATAGACTCGGAACCACGTACTGCAACCGCCAGAACAAGCGCTGATTCGGTCCTGATGGTGATAACAAAACAAAAATTCAATGAGATACTGCAGTCAGACCCGCGCATAGCGGCAAAGATACTGATGGGCTTGTTAAAGATCATTAGCAGACGTTTAAGGATAATGGACAAAAAAATTGAAGAGATAAAGAAGTTGTGAAAAGACAGGCATAACAGCCGCGGCGATACTGGCAGCGGTATAAAAGGTGGTGCAATATCTGCGATTCATCTCCATGCCTACATCATATGCTACGATCAAAGTGTCATCCTTTCCAAATTTTATTTTCCCTGTCTCTGCTTGCCTCATAACCATATCCCTCCTTGCTGTTTGATCGAAATAAACAATTTACATCGAAAGGATATCTGTACTTTAATACTTCTTCAATCCTGAATTACAATATAGCAAGCTGTAATAATCAAATAACTACTGAAATCTAACTTAACGTGTGGTAAAAGTATCCGGGCCAGGTTATAAAACCTTATATGGAAGAATAAATATAAGATGGAAGAGATAGATATGAAAAAGATTAGTTCAGTTATTTTTTTACCAGCTCTGATTATCCTTCTACTTGTATCCCCTGTTTTTGGTTCATCTGATTGGGTGAAATTTTATACGGGTAAGATGGGGAATGTTACTTCATATAAGAAGGTAACTATTGAAAAAGGTCGAGAGAAATATGTAGTTAAAGAGTTTTTTTCTGATAAAGGTAGAGAAGAATATATTCAAGACATGATAGAAAAAGGACTCTCAACTAACGGATATGAAAAACTATCTAACATACAGTCTTTGAGTGAAATAGACTGTAAAAAAAATAATATTATGAATATATCTGTTTTCTACTTTGATACAGAGGGTAAAAAATTGGATTCTCATTTCGTTGATAAACCCAAATGGGTGAAGATACCTAATAATTCATTTTTTAATTCTTTACTAAAAGAAGTCTGTAAATAACCAGTAATCATAAAATCAGAGAAAATCATATCTTATTCATCAATCATACCATTGACCTCTTTATCTTCAATACCAATCGGATACCACAATTCAATCCGTTATCAATCCCGCGGTTTGGGATCCCCCGGCTTCAACCGGGGGAGGAATGCGATGTATAACACGCGGGAGGTCTCATTATTGTGGGTGCCTCCGGCTCCTGCCGGAGTGGACTCCACTGATGCCGTGTAATTTCCTCTTTTAAAAATAATGAATAGTGCTATTATGATATTCAACTCATCGAAAAAAGCGAACTTCGGATATTAATTATTGAGAGGAAGGATGATGAAAACAAAGAATGTTCAGAGTATTATTTGTTTAGTAATTTTTTTCTTATTTGCTAATCAGGCATGGGCGGCAGACTGGATATACTATGATACAGCTGATTTTGGGGATAGTTATTATGATAAAAATAGCATTAAAAAAATAAAGGAAAGCATTATTTCTGTATGGACTAAAAATATATTAAGCGAAGAAGCAAAAACAAAGTATTTTTCAATTCTCAAAGAAATACATAAAGCACCCGACGATCCTTCGATGTTGTGTTATTATGCAAAGTTGATGGAAATTGACTGCGTAAATGAAAAAATCAAAGATACTTCTGTGACTATTTATGATGAAAAAGGTGACGTTATTTATTCGTCACCGAAAGGTGAGTCTGGTAAATGGAATGATATCATTCCCATTTCAGTTGGTGAAAGATTAAAAAATATAGTTTGTAAGGAACCTGCTACTTCGGAGGAGGCCGTTGTTACTTCCAGGGTTGAGGAACCTGTCGCTCCCAAGGAGGCTGTTGTTGCTCCCAAGGTTGAGGAACCTGTAACTCCCAAGGAGGCTGTTGTAGTCGCCAGTCCTCACTATTATGAAGGAATAAAGGGAATTGTTTTGAAGAACGGGAAAGTTATTGAGGGGCAAATAATAAGTATTGATGATAATGATGTGTTAAAGATTCGGACAAAAGAGGGAAAAATTTTATCATATTTTTTTATAAAGGAAGTTAAAGAATATATACCCATTTCGGTTGGTGAAAAATTAAAAAATATAGTTTGTAAGGAACCTGCTACTCCAAAGGAGGCTGTTGTAGTCGCACCCATTGCTGGCGATAATCTAGCTCAAGTTAACAATAAACAAAATGAGACAAAATATATCCATGAAGAAGCTGTCCGAAATTTGGTAAATAAATGGTTAACCAGTTGGAAATCAGGCGATATAAAAACTTACCGCAGTTGTTATGCCTCAAATTTCCATTCAGAAGAAATGGACTTAAATGCCTGGATTTCTCATAAAGCCGCTGTGCGCCAGAACAGTAAAAATATAAATATTCGCATTGATAATTTGCAAATATCAGTGGGTGTAAATACTGCCGTGGCAGTATTTACTCAATCTTACAGTTCTTCGATATTAACAGATAAAGGCAAGAAAACATTGGAGCTGAAAAAAATAAACGACGAATGGAAAATATATAGAGAAATTATGTACCCATAATCACGGGTATGAACCCCAACGCAAGCTTTGTAAACATTTCGCAGCAAGCTACGGGATAATTCGACCTGCAAGCTTCTGTGCGCTTTGTTATAGTCACACTTAGCTTCGCACGTGGGATAATTCAACTTATAGATATTACTGTGCTGCGCTAGTAATATCTGAGTTTCATTAGAATTGGAGTTTCACAATAAGCACAGTGCATAAGTATTAATTTACAAGTCTGCTTTAAGTAAAAAAACATTGCTTGCCCTAAATACCAAAAAACCACTGTGTTAAATTGCGGCTAGTTTCTTAGTCTAAACTCTCTTTCAATCTGTCATTTTCAATTCTGATGAATGTTTACTGACAAACAGTTGTACGTACCGTCAATGTTTATGATCATTTGGTTTTTTATTGACAACTTCCTCCACAAAAAATCAAAGTCAACGGAAATGCAGGATTTCAACCGTAATAAACAGAATTCACACCCGATGGCAAACATCAACACCACGCGTGACTTATTGTCAACTTTGATTTTCTTCCTGTTTTCTTTTTATGTCTGCCAATGCGTTTTCAGCGGCATGTTTGACTTCTTCAGGATATGAGCGGATGCCTAAAAAAGATTTTGATTCGGCAATTTCTGAAAGAGTTTTTATCGCCTCAGACGAGCCAATAGTTCCAAGAGCGTTGCAAATTTTTTCCTGCAAGGATATCTGCTCATCCTTAGCTATCAAGGACTTGTTCTTGAGCATATCCAGTAGATTAGGCACCGCTTCGGTGTATCTGATTTTACCGAGCATTTCAATTACATTAACTCTCAATTCATCTTCTGCCTGCGGCAGAAAAGACAGGAGTAATGGTCCTCTCTTATTCCCTCCGGTCTGGCTAATGCTTTTTAATGCCTCCTTGCGGACCCGTTTGTCTTTATATAGCAAAAGAGCTCGAAGTACATCAGCGCTAGTTTCATTGCCAATGCGACCGAGTATGTAGGCCATGTTACGCAAGTAATACCATGGAGCATTGATAGCAATACTTGCTTTAATGGCCGGTATTGCCGCATGTCCCATATCTTCAATAATATGGATAATGCGTATACGTTCTTTGCTATCGCTGGAATCCCGGACAATATTGAGTAATTTGTTTATTACCATATCGCCAAATCTGGCAAGTATCTGAGAGGCTTCAGTTGTTTTATTCTTCTCGTTGATATTGATTTCTCTAAACAGGATGTAAATGTTATTTTCTGATGCTAGATTTCGGATAACTTCCAAAGAGACCTCTCGCATTTTATCATCTTTTTTTAGTGCGCCGATATTAATTTTACTGAAAACATCTATAATCGGATATGCTTCGGCAAAGAATTCATAGCTGATGAAGTCTTGAAGAAGTATTTGCAAACTGTGGCATATTTCTTTGTAGGCAGGCGTGAAGGTTGTTTCCATCTCTATCCACTTTGCCGTTCGTACTGATAATCTTTTGATCATATCCCTTTGCTCTGCGGAAGGAAGAGATTCAATGGCGCCGTCCATCGCGTTTAGACGGGTGAATACTTTCTTCATTTCGGCAATACCTTCAGAAATTTGACCTGCCGTAATATCAAGGTCGGAAACGATTTCCTGATCCTTCTCCATGCGTACATATACTTTATTATCCGGATGAATATGCGCTGTTTCATTTTCCAACATGAGCTTGGGCATGCCATCTTCATAGTGTACAGTTTTCGGGTTTTTGGCGAGAAGGTTTATGAAAATATGCATTTCTTCCTTTTCCAAATCTTTATCAAAAGAAATGTTCTTGACGCCTAAACCGAGAAGGATATCCAGCAGGGCTGAAATATGTATCGTTTCGTCTTCTTGCTGATTTGAAATTTTTTCGCGGAGTAGGGCTTTTTTTTCTAATTCCGCAAAGACCAGAGGAGACTCCTGTCGTAATATGTCCACAAGGTGAAGATAAAGCATTTCAATGGAATTCGTAATCGTGGGATTGACAGGTTGATGTAGTTGCGCATTCTTTATAGCCGTGTGTATATGAACAAGTGCGTCAATCGCTTTTAATTGTAAATTTGTGTCCGCCATTCCTTCCTCCCGATAAAAAGTGCGGTTTTCTTCTTTTCAAGTAATTCTAAAAATATTTTATGAGAGTGAGAGTTTACGATTAACTCTCTTTGGGCAATACTTCAAGAAAAATTATAACATTTTTGTGTATTGAACGCAACCGGCCGGTTTTGGCGTCAACGAACACCCAGTTAGTTTCGCCTTCGACAAGTAAAGCATTATCTTCAATTAGCGCATCTGGCCGGAAATGCTCTGGGGTATGATTTTCCCGATCCCAATCCTGATGTGCACAGCCAGTGGGATGTTTTTGATGCCTTCATATCGCTGATGACACCACAGGGCTTTGCCAACTTAATGGGAACGATGTGGCCGCAGTTGATCGATGCCATGCCCTTCGGTATGGGGCCGATGATGCGGGTTATGGGCAAGATTCCCGGCGCGCTCAATCTAATGAAACCGATGTTTCCCGTTTTGTTTCCCCTATTGCTGCCGATGATGATGCCAAAAGTAATGCCGGTGATGCTCGACAGAGTTGCCGCGCAGATTGCCATGCCCGATTACATGCGCGAGCAGATGCCGGAGCTGATGCCCAAAGTGATGGATAGTCTTATGCCGCACATGATCGGTGATCGTGTGCCTTTGGTGACTCAGCCGATGATTGATTACCTGACGGGCAAGAATGTTGCTGATTAGCGAAGAGACAGCGCCCTGATTAGTACACCAATGACTCAAAAAAGTATTCGAACCGTTCGGATTTTGTAACTCTCTGCATCCGTCATCTACACCACACCCAATATTTTATTGACATAGAAGAATGTTCTTTTTATACTCCCTTCCGTCAGAAGCAATATCCTATCAAAATTATAAAAGGAATCATTAACAGGAGAGAACCATGAAAAATATTTTGATTGGTTTCATATTAGTTGCGTTATGCGCTGAAGCGGTGTTTGTTGCTTCAGTGTATATCATGCTGACGCAAGCAACACAGGGCGTACGGATTGCGGAATATAAAAACCCGCAAAAAGCATTACTCGTGATAGATGTCCAGGAAGACACAACCGGTATAACCGCTCCGCCCTTATCGCCGTATAAAGGCAACGCAGAATATATTACCAGACTGAATAAAGTAATAGAATACATGAACAGTAAAAACATCCTTATAGTCTATGTCAAACAGGAATTCGATGGCCTGTGGGGTAAAACCTTGTCCTGGACGGTTTTTGGTGGATCGAATATTAAAGGGAACCCCGGTACTAAAGTCGATAAAAGAATAGCAATGCTTTCCAATTACAAGTTCAGCAAATCACAGGGAGATTCATTTGCCAATCCGAAGCTCAATGAATTTTTAACCGAACAGAGGGTGAACGAGCTTTATCTTACCGGACTGGATCCGGAATTTTGCATTTATGCCACGGCGCGTGGGGCAATGAATCGCGGATACAAGGTGAACGTCATCACTGACGCTATTCTTTCATGGAGAGACACCGTTTGCATATGGACAAAAAATAACAATGAGGGAATTTTTGAAAAGTATCGCAAAGACGGGATAAAAATTATATCGGGCAAAGAACTGTAATAGCGGCATACGACTATTCGATTAATTTTGGAGAATGTAACATGGATATATTAGCGGGGGAAAAAGTATTTATCACTGGAGCCGCAAGCGGAATAAGCAGATCAATAGCTGTCGCTATGGCTAAAGCAGGCGGACATCATTATGGATGCCATACGCACCCGCAAATTTCTGGTAATCACCTCCTTCGACATCAAATTTCTCTACTTTCTCAAGAGACATTTTTTCACGTTGTTCCACCTTATCATGCTGTTGCTGACCCGCTTTATGGATAAATCACTTAAGCGCGAAAGTTGAAAGAGGTTTTGTGAAGGAATCAACACGCAAAATACTGAAAAAGTACGGATGGCGGATTGACCTATTCATCCATGAATACATTTATTTTGTCTTCTATGTCCCGTATGTCAGGACCGCGATTTACCTTATACGATTTGTCTACAGATTTTTATCATGGTGCAAGCCCCTTGTAAAGATTACAGCTGACTTTATATTCAATATGTATCACGGGAAAGTTATTACGCCGAAAGATATGAAAAAAATTATTACTCTTGATCACGATTTTAGCGTTACAGGTGATGAAAATAAAATGATTTTCCCTTTTTCCAATTCCACAAAAATAATTTTTGAGAATCCGGGACTGATTGTTGTGATGGACTGCCCATGCAAGATCGTGAGCAAGTCACCATGCCGGCCGATAAACGCATGCATGGCTATAGGCGATCCTATTGCCAGCTTCTGGCTCGAACACTGCCAGAAATATAATCCGAAAATAATGACCAGTAACGAGGCGTTGGAACATGTCAGGAAACTCAGAGAAACGGGTCACATCCAACAGGTTTTTTCGAAAAGATCAGGTCGCGGCAACACCTATGCGATATGCAATTGCTGCAAGGTATGCTGTACATCATTGAAGGGAACAAAAGCGGCCAAAAAAGCGGACAGAAATCTCAGCCAGACGGTCTCCTCGGGCTACTCTGTAATGCTTGATAAAAGTAAATGCGATCTCTGCGGTAATTGCGTAAAAATATGCCAGTTTGAGGCTAATGAAATAAGAGAGGGAATGCTTGTCTACGACCGTGAGGAATGCGTCGGGTGTGAACTGTGCGTCGAGCATTGCCCGAATGGAGCGCTGAACATTTATCTTGATTGCGAGAGGAAAATATTGCCGTTGGATATAGATATGGTCGGAAAAATGTCTGGATGAAGACCTTGACATACAAGAACGTTATTCCTATACTTCTTTCTACCAAATCTCAAAGAAGCCAATCTTCTTTTCAATGGTGCGATGAGTAAGGATAACAGGACGTGACTGAGAAGACTAAAAAATCCGGAATCAAGAGCTGGCCGCAGGATGACCGGCCCAGAGAAAAGCTGCTCAAGAAGGGCGCGGGAACGCTGAGCAATTCAGAGCTTCTGGCAATCCTTCTGCGCACGGGCGTGAAGGGCGTGAGTGCCATTGATCTGGCGCGCCAGATTATTGATAAATTCGGCACCTTCCGCAACATGAGCCATATCGATATGCGTGCGTGGAAAGAATTCAAAGGCCTGGGCCCGGCAAAAATCGCGCAAATCCAAGCCGCCCTCGAAATCGGACGGCGTTTCCGTGACGTCGAAGTTCTTCCACCAAAGCAAAAGATATCCTCCTCTCAGGATATCGTCAATATCATCATGCCGCAAATGCGCGACCTTAAGACAGAAGTATTTAAAGTTGCCTATCTCAACAGCAACAATCGAATCATCGAAATCAGTGACGCCGCCACGGGCACAGTCAATCATGCCCTGCCGATTGTGCGGGAAATCATCCATGCGGCCCTGCAAAAATTCGCGGCGGCGATTATCTGCGTTCACAATCACCCCAGCGCGAACATTGCGCCCAGCCCGGAAGATAAGAAATTCACGCAGGAACTATCCGCCGCCGGAAAGATCATGGACATCAAGGTTCTGGATCATATCATTATCGGCGATGGTAATTACTTTAGCTTTGCGGATGAAGGGATAATGGGGTAGCGAGCCAGATAAAATTCAAAGAAGTAATTACCCTAATACGCATGGATGGGTGGACAGAGGTGGATTTGGGCGGTACTCGCCGTACTAGTGGTCGTTGTTGTCGTGATTAAGAAGCTGTTCAGAAGGAAATAATCGAGCGTTCGGAGCAGGGTAATAAAGAGTAATATCTTGCCGCAGGACGACCGGTTCAGGGAAAAGCTACTTAAGAAAGACGCGGGGGCGCTAATCCTCAATTTATATCATGGATGCTGTGCTTCGTTTCTCTAACTTATAGATGTTATGGACGAATATTTTTTTTAAAAGGGTATTTTTAAGAGATCAAATATTTTCTTTAAAATACTGATGAACGTAGTTTCATTTCGCATGACGTTCATTAAGTATCATTACTGCCGGATGTGAACAGCAACCCTGTTTTTCCCTCCTTTTTTGGCTATGTAGAGGGCTTGATCTGCGCAGGAAATAATGTAATCAGAACTTGTATTGAAGTTTGGTACGCAGCACATGATACCGGCACTGATGGTTGTTCCGACCTTCTTCCCTCGATGATCGATGGTCATGGATTCGATCCTCTTCTTGACCTTTTCGGCCAGTTGGCTAGCCTGATCGGCATTAATACCCGGGAGCAACACAATAAACTCTTCCCCTCCGTACCTAGCCACAATATCATAATCTCTTTTGAAAACAGAGGTCAGGATTGCCGCCGTTTTCCTCAAATATTTATCCCCGACCTGATGACCAAAAGTGTCGTTAATTATTTTAAAATGATCTATATCCAAGAGGATGACGGAAAGCATACTATTGTTGCGTCCTGACCGTTTCCATTCCCTGTCAAACGCTTCATCAAAATACCGCCGGTTATAAAGACTGGTCAAGACATCTGTGTTACTCAGACGCTCCATTTCCTGGGATTTTATTTCCAGCAGATATTCATTTTCAAGAGCATTCCAGTATTCCCGGTTTCCTCTGTAGGCGATAAGAACCATGTAAACCGAAAATAAAAATATCATCACGGCAAGAGATATATTTAATCCATTCATCAATATGATAATAGTGGCCGGCATCAGCATTGATATATTGTAAAAAATGGAAAGACACCTGTTTGGAATAAAAGCAACCACGCCTCCCGCGCAAAGACCGCAGACACATAAGGATATAAGAAATTGTGCAACATATTCTCCTTTCAGGGGCATGATAAGAGCATATGTTACCCCCCAGATCAGGCCAGTGATAATGACGCTTGCAAAAAAAATATTTTTATTTAATGTTTCGTAACGTTCCCCCATTTTTCGGGAGATCGCCAGATGAATCAGTCGAAACAAACAAATGCCGCCCATCGACAGAAGAAAAAAAATGGAAAAAAACAGATATCTTTCATAAAGATTCGCGGCAAAGACTACAATCAATGATAACAGAATATAGAAAGGAATGCCGATGGTGGAACGTTCTTTCAGGTCCTGTACAACTCGTTCATTCATTTTGTGACGTTCAAATGTCATGAATTGTCCTTCTTATGTCTTTTGAATCATCAATGTGTTTTTCATTGCTGTCTTTAATCCCGCGACTTGGAATCCCCTGGCTCCAGCCGGGGGAGGAATGCGCCATAACTCGCGGGAGGTCGCGTTATCCTCTGCTTCGCGGGATAATTCGACTAACACTTCAAACTTCACTTCGTTCGTTTTCAGCGGGTCTTATTATCATAGGGAGCCTCCGGCTCCAGCCGGAGGGTGCTCCACTATTGATGATTTGTAAATCTTCTTGACATAAAAAACGTAAATCTGCCAATGTTATTTTAAGAGTTCAGAATGGCCGAGGAAAATAGTTAACTTCATATTTTCGATATCGTCACTTCCCGGACGGCCAGGCTCTTGAACATTTTTTCATAGAGCGGCCTCTGGCTAATCCTGGCATTACTCTCTTTCGATTCGTAATCTTCAGTTTAAATAAATTTCCACCACTGAACAATAGCGGGTGAACTCAGCAAGTACTTCATGGCAGGTTCCATCCATGACATCGGAAAATTATCAATCCCCGCGGAGATCTTGTCTAAGCCTACCAAGCTGACATACATTGAATTTTCCCTGATTAAAGAACACTCCCATACAGGGTA
The DNA here is from genome assembly GCA_003139775.1 of Syntrophaceae bacterium. GTDB lineage: Bacteria > Desulfobacterota > Syntrophia > Syntrophales > Smithellaceae > Smithella. Next base: position 16,805 of record PLGI01000122.1, read on the forward strand.
CGAGATGCTGAAGGATGTGGAATCTCCCTGGCCGCTGGCACAAATCGTTTACCAACACCATGAACGGATGGACGGATCCGGCTATCCAAGAAATCTGAAAGGGAATGAAATTCTTATAGAGGCCCGCATTATGGCTGTGGCCGACGTGGTGGAAGCCATGGCCTCCCATCGTCCNNCCCTATCGTCCCGGCTTGGGAATAGATGAGGCACTGGCCGAAATCGAAAAGAATAGAGGTATCCTGTACGACAATACTGTCGTAGATGCCTGTCTGAAACTATTTCGAGAAAGAGGGTATCAGCTTACATAAGATAGAGAAAACAATCCCGTAGAAAAATCATGTTTACAAATGGTAATTCTCTATTCATCTGCTTAACACTGAAAAATAGTATGTGCTAAGGACAAACATTTTCTAAAAAAATGCCAGTTAAATACAAATTATTTCCCTTTCGCATGTTTTCTTAAAAATACTTATTTACTAGTTCTTACTGAAAGCAGCAAATCGTTAACCTCTACGCAAATGTAAATTTCTATCCGCAATCATTGATGTTCTTTCCTCAATAATTATGATAACAAGGTAAACATATAAACGGAGGTGATATGCGCAAAATTATCGTTACGATCTTTCTTGTTTTAACGTTTCTTTGTTCCTGCTCGGATTTACACAATGCTGCTAAGCTGAAACAGAATGATGCCATCAAGCTGAAAACTAATGATGCCATTGCCCACAGCAATAGGGGCATTGGTTATGCTAATCGCGGCCAATATCAGCGTGCCATTGAAGAATATAACGAGGCCATCCGCCTAAAACCGGATTTAGCTGAGATTTACAGCAACAGGGGGATTGCTTACGCTAAACTCGGCCAGTATCAGCATGCCATTGAAGATTATAACGAGGCCATACGCCTGCAACCGGATTTAGCCGAAGCCTACAACAATAAGGGAAATGCTTACAATAATCTGGGTCAGTATCAGCATGCCATTGATGATTTCAATAAGGCCATCAGCCTGAAGCCGAAGGATGCCAAACTCTACTACAACAGGGGGATTGCTTACGATAACCTTGGCAAGCTGAAGCGGGCCATCGAGGATTTTAACGAGGCCATCAGCCTGAAGCCGGATGATGCCTTGTCTTACACCAACCGGGCGGGTGCTTATTTTATGCAGGGCAACAAAAAGCTTTTCTGCCGGGATGTGCAAAAAGCTTGTGCATTGGGAGACTGCAAATTGTTTGAAATGGCTAAAGGCAAGCGATATTGCCCTTGATTCAGGGGGAGCTATAAAACTGATTGCAAATGGCATTCTTCAACTAATTCAAAATTGAAAGTTAGTGACACTCGCTGAAAATGAGTGAAACGAGGAGTCTTGTCAATAGGAGTGT
>PLGI01000197.1 GCA_003139775.1 Syntrophaceae bacterium
TAAGTGTTCTTCATTTTTGTTGCAACCCAGGCACATTGGGTCAATATCGCCCTCAAGTTTTTATTGCCGTGGGTTGTCTTTCCACTTTTTTTTACCGGCGCTCTCATTATTCCCGGGACTCATTCCCGCCCATGCAGGAGGTATCAGAGGCAATGCGTGAGACAGCTTGTCTGGTTTGATGAGCTATCTCCATATTTTTAAGGACAGGGCGTGGTGTCAAATCATTACTTTGTTCATTAGCAGTGTTGGATACCACAATTCAATCGTAAATCATCAAAAAATTGCAGAATTCTAACTTAACATAAGGTACAATTATCTGGGACAGGGTAATTTGTAATGACATAAATTTATATGTTGTAGCGATCTATAATGAAAAAGGAAGAGATTAGATACGGAAATACTATAATGGACAAAACAGAGTTACTGGAAATCATTAAAAAATTACTGAAGACAGATGTTGATCTGGACTTTTTATTGAAATTGCCGGAAAGTGATTTGGAAACGCTGGTGGTGTGCATAAGAGAACGGTTTGATCAATTAAGCATTAAACAACAGTAAAGGGGATTTTGTATGAATAAGATTGACGTGATTAAAGTGCTTGCCGAGAAGAAAAATCTAACGGGAAAACAGGCGACGGAGATAGTTAATTTAATATTTAAAGGTTTTATTAATGAACTTAATAATGGCGGAAGAATTGAAATCAGGGGATTTGGGAGTTTTAATGTTCGGAAATATGAATCTTATAAAGGCAGGGATCCCCGCACAGGAAAGGCTATACAAGTAAAACCGAAGAGATTGCCGTATTTCAAGGTGGGAAGGGAATTGAAGAAGATGGTGGATGGTTGATGAAGAAAAGGTAGGTGAATTTATGCCGTGGACGGGTGAAAGTTTTAGGAGCAAGCACAATAAGAAGTTGAATCCAGTATAGGCAGGCTGCAAAAATAGCGAATGCAATATTGCGTGATACTGGTGATGAGGCGAAGGCAATTAAGATAGCTAATTACGAGGTTGGCAAGAAGAAGAAATAGATGGCTGAAAAAATCCGTGAATCAATAATTTAAATAAATTCCAGGAGCAGCTATTCCACTTGACGTAGTATAAAAATAAAAGTATCTTATCAACATCATAAGTCATATGGCCATGATAAAAAATCATCAAACGGTCATGGCAATCATTGGTTAATTTTTCAATCTCCCAGATCATTTTAGGACATGGAGACAACCCGATGAATAATCAATTCAAACCAAAGCATGCCCAGATTCAAGAATCGGTTTCTTTGGCTGATGCCCTCGAATACGCCGAGAACATCATCAACGCCGTGCGCGAACCTTTAATCGTTCTGGACCAAAATTTAAGGGTGGTCACGGTCAGCCGTTCCTTCTATGACTTCTTTAAGGTAAACCCTGAAGAAACCATGGGACAGCTTATTTATGATCTGGGCAATAAACAGTGGGATATCCCCAAGCTGCGGGAACTGCTGGAAACCATCCTTCCCGAAAAAGCAACCTTTGACAACTATGAGGTTGAGCACGATTTTGACATCATTGGCAGACGCACCATGCTTTTAAATGCCCGGCGTATCCCCCGTCCGCCGGAAAAGCCAAAAGTAATTCTCCTGGCTATCGAAGATATCACCAGGCGCAGGAGAAAGGACGACTCCGATTTGACGTTGGCAGCAATTGTCAACACATCTACTGATGGCATCATTGGAAAAGATATAGAAGGATATATCATTAGTTGGAATAAAGCTGCGGAAAACATATATAGTTATACCGAAAACGAGATGCTAGGCAAAAATATTTCTCTTTTAGCTCCTCCCGGTTACAAAAAAGAAATGATTAGCCAATTTAAAAAGTTGCAAGCCGGAGAATTGATTAAAAATTATGAAACAAAATGTGTCCGAAAAGATGGGGTAGTAATTGATATCTCTTTGACTCTTTCGCCAATCAAGGACAAGTTAGGGAATATTTGTGGCGTGTCGGCTATTATGCACGACATAACCGAACAAAAAAAGGTAAAGCAGCTGAGTGAATACTCCGAGAGCATTATCAACACCGTGCGTGAACCTTTAATCGTTCTGGACCAAAATTTAAGGGTGGTCACGGTCGGCCGTTCCTTCTATGACTTCTTTAAGGTAAACCCTGAAGAGACCGTGGGACAGCTTATTTATGATCTGGGCAATAAACAGTGGGATATCCCCAAATTGCGGGAACTGCTGGAAGACATCCTTCCCAAAAAAGTGTCTTTTGACAACTATGAGGTGGAACACAATTTTTCTACTATTGGCAGGCGCATAATGCTTTTAAATGCCCGGCAAATTCAAAGAGCGTCGGGAAAAGAGCGGATAATCCTTCTGGCTATCGAGGACATCACCGAGCGCAGGGAGATAGAAGCCGGCCTGGAAAAGACCCGGAAAGAACTGGAGGTAATTAAAAAATCTGCAGATGAAGCCAGTGAATTCGCTGAGAGCGTCATCAACACGGTGCGTGAACCCTTAATTTCGTTGGATCAAGATTTAAGGGTGGTCACGGTCAGCCGTTCCTTCTATGACTTCTTTAAGGTAAACCCGGAAGAGACCGTGGGACAGCTTATTTATGATCTGGGTAATAAACAGTGGGATATCCCCAAATTGCGGGAACTGCTGGAAGAGATCCTTCCCCAAAAGGTGTCTTTTGACAACTATGAGGTGGAACACAATTTTTCTACCATTGGTAGGCGCATAATGCTTTTAAATGCCCGGCAAATTCAAAGAGCGTTGGGAAAAGAGCGGATCATCCTTCTCGCCATCGAGGACATCACCGAGCGTAGGGAGATAGAAAATGGGCTGGAAAAAGCCCATGAAGAGTTAAAAGATTTGGCCACCGAATTAAAACGCACTGCTCTGGTAAAATCTGAATTCCTAGCCAATATGTCGCATGAGCTCAGGACCCCGCTTAACTCCATTAACGGTTTTTCTGAGGTATTATACGACGAGACTTTCGGGCCGCTTAATGAGAAGCAGAAGAAATACGTTAATAATGTTTTAACCAGCGGAAAGCACCTTCTATTACTGATAAATCAGATACTTGATATGGCAAAAGTTGAAGCCGGAAAGATGAATCTGGTATTATCCAGCTTACCCATGAAAAGCCTATTAAATGAGATCTCACTGCTGGTAGCGGATATGGTCAGCAAAAAGAAGATTGAAATGTTACTGGAAATAGCCGAAGATCTGCCGAATATTGAGGCGGATGAGCTCAAGGTAAAAGAGATAATGTACAACCTGATTTCCAACGCCGTCAAGTTTACGCCCGAGAGTGGTAAAATTGGCATGCGGGCGAAGAAAGCTGATTCCGAGATAGAAATAATGGTATGGGATACGGGAGTCGGTATCGCACCTGAAAACATGAAGAAAATATTTGAAGGTTTTTTCCGTGTTGATACTCCATACTCCCGGGTAACTGAAGGAACCGGACTCGGTTTGCCGCTTTCTAAAAAGCTGGTTGAACTGCACGGCGGGAAGCTTACTGTAGAATCAGAAGGACTAAATAAAGGCACCTCGATTAAGTTTACTTTGCCTATTATATCCAGAGGGGGAGGCGTGAGATGAAAAAGAAGGCATTAGTTGTCGATGATAATGCAAATAATCTTATGCTGGAAAAAGACCTTTTGGAGGTCGCCGGCTTTGAAGTATTTGAAGCGGAAAATGCTGCCGATGGAATTGCCATTGTCAGGAAAGAAAAACCGGATATCATAATTATGGATGTGCGGCTTCCGGATATGCGTGGTACCGAGGCCGCCAGGATATTACGACAAGACAAAGAGACATGCGATATTCCCATAGTTTTTGTGACTGCTTCTGTAATGGCAGAAGGCAGAGAAGAGGTAAAAGACATACCTAACAGTGGGTTTATAGGCAAGCCGATAAATACGCGTACCTTTGTGAAAGAAATCAGTAAATTTATTAAGTGAGTTTTCCAAGATGTTGAAAAATAAAATTCAAAAGGAGTAGAGGATGAAAGCCAAACCAATAATCTTAGTTGTTGATGACGAGCCCCAAAATACTGAACTTCTCGAGGCATATCTTGTGCCGCAGGATTATGAGATTGTCAAGGCGGCAAACGGTGAAGAAGCGTTGGGAAAACTTTTCAGCAATCAAATCGATGTGATGTTGCTGGACGTAATGATGCCCGGCATGGATGGTTTTGAAGTTATCCGCAGGGTCAGGCATGATAATAAATATCGTAACCATCGACGGCTTCCGATAATCCTGGTTACCGCATTGCGGGAAACGGAAGATCGGATAAAGGGAATTGAAGCCGGGTGTGATGATTTTCTTTCCAAGCCTGTTGATAAGATGGAGCTTTTAGCCCGGGTCCGGTCTCTTGTAAAGGTCAAGGCCTACAACGACTTGATGAATAATTACCAGAAAGAGCTTAGAAGATTTAAATAAAAAATTAAGACATATATCCTGTAACGACTTGCTGAGTAATTACCGGAATGAGTTGGAGTCCGATGTAGCCAGGAGGACCGAGGAATTAAAGCATGCATTGGAGAACCTGCAGCAGGGCATTACCGAGCGCAAACGGGCAGAGGAGGAACTTCATCGGACCATCGAAAGTCTCAGAAATGCGTTTGGCACAACCGTCCAGGTTATGATATCCGCTATAGAGATGAGAGATCCCTATACAGCCTGGTCATCAGATCAGAACAGCTGATCTTGCCAGGGCTATTGCCACGGAGAAGGGGTTGCCCAAAGATAAAATTGATGGAATTCGCATGGCAGGTTCCATCCATGACAACGGGAAAATATCGATTCCCGCGGAAATATTGTCCAAGCCTACCAAGTTGACAAACAACGAATTTAATCTGATTAAAGAACACTCCCATCGTGGATACGAAATGCTGAAGAATGTGGAATCTCCCTGGCCGCTGGCACAAATCGTTTACCAACACCATGAACGGATCCGGCTATCCAAGAAATCTGAAATGGAATAAATTCTCATGGAGGTACGCATTATGGCTGTGGCCGACGTGGTGGAAGCTATGGCCTCCTATAGACCCTATCGTCCGGCATTGGGCATTGAGGATGCCTTGGAAGATATCGAGACAAATAAGGGAATTCTTTATAACGATGATATAGCCAACACCTGCTTGAGATTATTTCGGGAGAAAGGCTATCAGCTTAAATAAAATTGAGAAAACAATCCCTTTGCACCTTTCGAATAAGCGTCA
>PLGI01000061.1 GCA_003139775.1 Syntrophaceae bacterium
AATTAACCGGACAGTAATGATAGGATGTATAATAGATTTATAATATTGATAGGAAGGCAGGAGGACTTATTTCTTCCTGGGCGATAGAGCCCTCATTACAGTATGTCCCAAGCCTCTAAGAACCATAATAGGTTGGTTGGATCATAGAATCCTTGTAACGCTGGAGGATTGGTCTGGAGGCTACGGCACCTGCTTTTCATTTTCTTCTATTGGGAGGTGATGTGATGTCAGGATTAAAAGGCAGTTTTGATTGTTTTGTCGGCATTGATGTTTCCAAGGATAAGTTTGACGCCTGTGGGATAACAGGGGAAGAAACCAGACTCTTTCAGATTTCAGCAGCCATGGATCGGAAGGGTTTTGAGAAACTGAAGAAACATTTTGCAGATGTTTCTGTTTCCTCCGTTTTAATCGGGATGGAATCTACGGCATCCTATCATGTTAATCTCTTCTCTTTCCTTGTTGCTGAAGGTTATAAAGTCATTCTCATCAATCCATTGCTGATTTCCAATTACGTAAAAATGCAGTTAAGGAAGACCAAGACGGACAAAAAGGACGCAGTTGTCATTGCCCAGTTTCTTCTTGCCAATGGAGATACCCTGATTCAACGGGCGACTCCGGCTTTGATTTCAGATCTTCGGGATCTTTCCCGCCAGCGGGAGAGTTTGGTTGACGAGATGACATCTTTAAAAATCGAGATCAAGCAGCTCCTGAATATCACCTTTCCGGAACTGGAGCACATGGTTGGGATATTTACGAAGTCTATTCTCAAGCTTTTGCAGCAATACCCTTCCGCAATTGCTCTGAGAGATGCGGATATTGGTCAATTGGCACAAACCTTAATTACAGATTCCTATGGTCATAAAAGAGAGGAGTTTGCTAAGACACTGATCAAGGCGGCCCGTTCTTCGATAGGCACCAACAGTCCCGCCAAAGAAATGATTATAAAACAGAAAATAGGTTTGCTCCTTCACCTTGAAGAAGCTCTTCAGGATATTACAGACATGCTGATTGAAATAGCCCGGAAACTGATGGGAGAAGATATAAACATTATGACTTCCATAAAGGGTATCGGCGACAAAACTGCCGCCAATTTCCTTGTGGAGATGGGTGGCGACATCAATAATTTTGAATGTTCCGGCAAAATCATTGCCATGGCGGGATTAGATCCTGCTGTTTACCAATCCGGCCAACATGAAGGCAGGGGAAGGATAACGAAACGGGGCAACCGTCATCTGCGGAGGATCATCTGGATGATGACAACCAGAGTGATCCAATACACCGATATTTTTAAAGCTTATTATCTCAAACGAAGAAAGGAGGGATTGCCCTATAAGAAGGCTGTGCTTGCTACTTCTCATAAGTTGATTCGCGTCATCTATGCTATGCTTACTCAACGAACAACTTTTTGCGAACAATTGAATTCATGATAGTTGACTGTAATGTTGATTTTCTTATTTTCCCAATTCAGACAACATTTCAATCCTAAATAAACACTATTCACGCCCGACAAACATTATATCTCAAATTTTGCGGTCAACATTTTCTTTGACACAAAATCTTTATTCATGTAATTTAATGAAATGAAGAAAAAAGAAAAAAAAATCAAAGCCAAATCGCCGGATACTGCCAAAAAGAGAAAGAAAGCGAAGGAGAAATTACACCACGAAGAAGAGCTTTTCCGAGCTTTCGTAGAGCACTCTTCAGATATCATTGTTCTCCTTAATCTAGAAGGAACTATCATTTATATAAATCCGGCGGTGGAGCAAGTTTTGGGATTCAAGCCTGAAGAAAGGATTGGCGCTAAAGGATTTGAGCTTGTTCATCCGGATGATATAAAGTTTTTAGCTGATTCATTCAATACTTTGGCCAGGGATACAAACTCCCCTGTTATACAGGGTGAACCGCATCTTCGTCATAAGGATGGAAGTTGGCGTACGCTCGAAGCTGTGGGAAGCAACCTGGTACACAATAATGTTATTGAAGCTGTAATTATTAACTACCGAGACATCACCGAGCGCAAGAAGACGGAGGAAGCACTGCGGGAGAGCGAAGCGCGTCATCGGGAGAGGGAGGAGCGTTACCGGAATATCCTCGATAACATGGAGGAGGCATACTACGAGGTGGATCTAAAGGGAAACTTTACATTTTTCAATGCCACAGCAGTAACGAATCTCGGCTACACCGACAATGTGATGATGGGTATGAACTTCCGCCAATACGTGGACGAAGAGAATGCGAGCAAGGTGTTCGAGGCCTACAACAAGGTTTTCCTAACAGGAGAATCTATCAAGGGATTCGACTGGGAGTTAATAAGCAAAGAGAGTGGAAAAATACTCATAGAGAGTTCCATATCCCTTATGCGAGATGCACAGGGCAACCCTATTGGGTTTAGGGGGATTATTCGGGATATAACCGAGCGCAAGCGGGCGATTGAGGCGCTCCGGCAGAGCGAGGAGCGGTATCGGGCGTTGGTAGAAAATGCGAGTGATATCATCTTCAGGACGAACAACACTGGACACTTCACTTTTGTGAATCCGGCGACGCTACGTATTACAGGATACGAAGAACAGGTAATCATTGGGATGCATTATCCAGCATTGATTCACCCGGACATGCGTAGCGAAGCTATTAAGTTCTTCGGTCGTCAGTTTGTAAAGGGGCTTCATAATGCATATTCAGAATATCCCATTATCACAAAAGAGGGCCATGAGGTTTGGCTTGGGCAAAATACTCAGTTGATTGTGGAAAATGGCAACGTTACAGGATTTCAGTCGGTGGCCCGCGACATCACCGAGCGCAAGAAGGCGGAAGAGACACTCAAGGAGACATTAGAAAGTTTACGGAAATCGATTGCAACAACAATTCAGGTCTTGGGCACGGCATCGGAAGTAAGAGATCCTTATACGGCAGGTCATCAGAAGAGGGTTGCCGATCTCGCCCGCGCCATTGCCACGGAGATGGGATTACCTCAGGATAAAATTGAGGGAATCCGGATGGCAGGTTCCATTCATGACATCGGGAAATTATCCATACCCGCGGAGATATTGTCCAAGCCTACCAAACTGACAGAGATTGAATTTTCTATGATTAAAAAACATGCCCAGAGTGGATATGAGATACTGAAGGATGTGGAATCTCCCTGGCCGCTGGCACAAATCGTTTATCAGCACCATGAACGGATGAACGGATCAGGCTATCCAAGAAATCTGAAAGGGAATGAAATTCTTATAGAGGCCCGCATTATGGCTGTGGCCGACGTCGTAGAGACCATGGCTTCATACCGTCCCTATCGGCCAACCTTGGGTATTGAGGCAGCTCTTGAAGAGATTGAGAGAAATAAGGGAATTCTTTATGATGATACTGTTGCAGAGGCCTGCCTGAGATTATTTCGGGAGAAAGGCTATCAGCTTAAATAAGATAGAGAAACCAATCCCGTAGAAAAAACATGATTACGAATAAGCGTCAATCCGAAGTT
>PLGI01000146.1 GCA_003139775.1 Syntrophaceae bacterium
TAAGTGCAAGCAGCCTGCCAACAACCGAAAATAATAAGAAGTTTTAATTCCTCTATAATAGTAGAAGGTTAGATTAATAAGAGAGAACTATGGGGATGTATACAATGATTAGTTTGGCCTCAGTATTTGGTGGAGCCTCAGCATGTTGAGGGATACTTTGAAGATTTTATTTCCAGATTTTGAAATTAAATTTGAACTTTTTTTGTTGCAGAAACGCGCGCCAGTCGAGAAACAGAAACCAGGCAATGACCACTAGACCCAATGCCAGCATCACAATTGCCTTTGGGGAATAGATGCCGTTCACGATGTTTTTAAAATTGTTGGCGGTGTAAAGCCCGGTGAAGATCATTATCGCGTCGCTCAGAAATTTACCACAAAAGAATGGCGGCAGCGTGTGCGATGGTTTCACTTTCGCGACGCCTGCGGCCATGAACAATGCTGTGGTGGAAAGTGGTGTCACGGCGTAAATAAGGACAAAGAGCCAACTCTGCCACAGGCTCTGCGATAGTTTTTTCCCTAGAAATTCCAGTTCATCCGTTTTACGCCGTTTGATGAACAGGTTGGCAAATCGGGGGATGTAGAGACTCATCAGATATCGTCCCAGGGTTGAACCCGAAGCGCAAAGCAGCAACACGATCAATGGGTTTAGGTGGAATCTGACTAGCAGAAATACCGCGATAGTCCACGCAGGTGGCGCGAGCAGTGGAATGATATCGACGGCAAGCGCCGCAAGAAAGACGACTCCATACATTTAATAAGAACTCCCTTTGTGTGAAAAGAAGTATAGAAATGTCAGCTTTATAATGTCAAGGTAATCTTGGTCGCAAAATGTAGGTTAAGTGAATTCTATTTTAATTTTCCTTGTAGCAGAGTATAATACAAAAAAAATTGAAAAAGGAGGGCAATAAATATGAGCTATGAAAGTAAGCCTTGGTTGAAGTCTTATGAAAAAGGTGTGCCGGAAAGTATTAACTATGAAGAAATTTGTATGCCCGACATTCTTGATAGAATAGCGTCTCAGTTTCCCAGTAATAATGCCTTAATTTTTCAAGGTTACAAACTCAATTTTAACCAATTCAAAGAAATGGTCGACAGATTCGCTTCTTGCCTGACGGATTTTGGAGTCAAAAAGGGCGATGCCGTGGCAATTTTACTGCCGAATATGATTCCCTGCGTGGTTGCTTATTTTGCCATTTTAAAAATAGGTGCAATCACTGTAATGAATAATCCTCTTTATTCCGATCGGGAATTAGAACATCAATTTAATGATTCCGGCTCTAAAGTTTTAATCTCTCTAGATCTTCTAGGCAACCGCATGATTGATCTGCGCCCCCGCACACCGATCAAGCAGATAGTTATTACATCGATCGGCGATTACCTGCCTTTTCCGAAAAACATCTTATTCCCGCTGGTGGCAAAAAAAAAGAAGCTTGCGGCCGATGTAAAAGAGGCGCCGGATGTTTACCGCTGGAAAGATTGTATTGCCAGGTATCAGCCCAATCCGCCCAAAGTGAAAAATTCTTTTAGCGATATAGCGATGTATCAGTATACCGGCGGGACGACCGGAGTTTCCAAGGGCGTTGAATTGACTCACGCCAATTTAAGCAAGCAAGTGCAGCAACTATGCGCATGGTTCCCCACTTTTGAAAAGGGCGCGGAAACAATGCTGGGAGCGCTACCCTATTTTCATGTTTTCGGCATGTCGGTTTCCATGAATTTTTCTGTTTTCATGGGGTGGTCGCAAGTGCTTGTTCCTAAACCACAGCCGGAGCCGCTTTTGGAAGCAATCAAACATTTTAAGCCCTCCTTTGCTCCTCTGGTGCCCACGATGTATATTGGCATGCTGAACCATCCTGACTTGAAAAAAACAGATATGAGCTGCATCAAAGGCGCTTTTTCCGGCAGTGCTCCTCTGCCCGTGGAAGTTATCAACGATTTTGAAAAAATTACCGGCGCTGCTATTGTCGAAGGATTCGGTATGACGGAAACAACGCCGGTCACCCATGTTAATCCCTTTGCCGGCGGTGCCCGCAAAGTCGGTTCAGTCGGTGTTCCCATTTCGGATACTCTGTGCCGCATAGTGGATTTGGAAAACGGCACGCAGAATATGCCTATCGGTGAACGCGGTGAATTAATCGTCAAAGGGCCACAGATTATGAGAGGCTACAAAGGCAAACCCGAAGAAACAGCCAATACTCTAAAGGACGGCTGGATCTATACCGGAGATATCGCAACGATGGATGAAGACGGATATTTTTATATTGTTGACCGTAAGAAAGATATGATTATCACCAGTGGCTACAATGTTTATCCACGTGATATCGATGAAGTCTTTTACATGCATCCGAAAGTTCAGGAAGCCTGCGCTATCGGTATTCCCGATTCTAAGAGAGGTGAGAGTGCCAAGGTTTTCATTGTCTTGAAAGAAGGAGAAACGGCAACGTCTGAAGAATTGATTGAATTCGCGAAAGCTCATCTTGCGACTTATAAGCTGCCCACAGAAATTGAATTTCGCAAGGAACTGCCCAAGACCAACGTGGGAAAAATCCTGCGTAAAGAATTGCGGGCGGAGGAATTAAAGAAAAGAAAATAAGGGGATGCTCTTAGAGATGCAATATTTTGCGTCTCTCCTTCGAAAAAAGAAAGGTTATAAGGGGCTAAAAAACATTCCTTTAAACATTGAATAGAAATTGCTGCCGGTGCTTAGATATGCAGCTCATCTAGCGGATGTTTAACGGCTGCCGATGAGCTGCATGTTACACCTTTCCTCTGAAAATGCACG
>PLGI01000059.1 GCA_003139775.1 Syntrophaceae bacterium
TCTACTCTACTGAAATCTTGCATCTGCCGGAAGATTTGGGAAATCAATAATTCAGGAAGAAGTGCTTGCCGAGTTTACCTACTACAATTATTTATCTTTCATTTTATCCAGTATGCGTTGGGCAGCCGCGAGTCCTTGTTCCGCCGCCTTACGCTACCACTTCACAGCCTCGGCATCGTCCCGTGGAATGCCTTCACCACTATTGTACATCAAACCAAGATTATACTGGGCATTCGCATCTCCCTGTTCAGCCGCTTTACTATACCACTTCACAGCCTCGGCATTGTCCCGTGGAACGCCTTCACCACTATTATACATCAAACCCAGATTATACTGGGCATTCGCATCTCCCTGCTCAGCCGCATTACGATACCATTTCTCGGCCTTGGCATCATCCTTTTGAACATCTTTGCCCACATAGTACATCTCTCCCAGCTTATACTGAGCATCTGCATCTCCTTTTTTAGCCTCCTTGAGAACATGTGTAAAAGATAACATATTTTTTATAATTGAATCATTCTCTTGAGACTTTTCTTCATTCAAATCATTTTTTTGTTTTTCCAGCCATTCACCACAGTAACGACATTTTATAGCCGCGTCTTGAATCTCTTCAGCACAATAAGGACATTTTTTCATTTCTTCCTCCAAAATAAAAACCCCACTCTCTTTTAAGAAACGGGGTTTCAGTAATCAGTCTATGCTTCCCTCGTGTAAAGTTGAATGGTTCAGCTATCTTGATTTCTGTAAATTATGTTTTTATTTATCACGATTTGCATTTAAAATCTACTACAGCAATGAAATTATTCTACTTAACACTTACAGTTATGCTTATTCCTGATTATCAACAAATTCTCAGCATTCTTTTCTTCCATTGCATTAAATTTTGATTTTGTGATACTTAACTTTCACGGGATTTAAAAGATATGCTGAAATATTTTAATATTGAATCGATAAAGATTGCTTGTTGGGTAAATAATAGCGATTTTGACGCGCGTAAACAAAGCCTGGTTTTTATCCACGGCTCAGGCAGTGATCACAGCGCCTGGTCGCATCAATACGGCCGACTGCATAAAAAATATAACATAGTTGCAATTAGTCTTCCGGGGCATGGCCGTTCCGGCGGCAACGGAGAGGTAGATGTGGAAGGCTACTGTCTTTGGGTAAATAAATTACTAGCTATTATAGATTTGGAGAGTGCTGTGCTTGTGGGGCATTCGCTGGGCGCGGCTATCGCGCTTCGGTTTGCCATAAATTATCCGCAAGAGATTACGGGAATTGTTTTAGTTGGCGGTGGAATGAAAATGCCGGTTAACCCTTTCTTTCTAGAATTCTTAAAAACAAATCCTCCAGAAGTATCCGCAGAGGTAATAGATTTAATTTGCAAATATTCACTGGCTAAGGAAAACCGTTCCAAATTTTCTGCTCCGTTGCAAAAAAGTCTTTCCCAATCAAGTGTTGAAGTTTTATATGGCGATCTCTCAGCATGCAATAATTTGGACTTAACCCAAGAGACAGGTGAAATTAAAGTACCTGCTCTGGTTATCTGTGGAGCAGAAGATAAAATGACGCCGTTGGATTTTTCCCGCCAGCTTGCCGCGGGCATCAGTGGAGCAACGCTGGAAATAATTGAAGGCGCCGGCCATATGGTTATGTTGGAAAGACCGGTGGAGTTTAATATGTCTCTGGACAAATTTGCCGCATCAATTTCAGCAGCTGTTTCCGGAGAAGGCTGAACACTAATCGATTAGTGAGGTTTTTATGTTTGTTTTAAGTAATTTTATTATCGGGCTGGCAAAGGTCATAGACATTGCGTTAACGCTTTATATGTGGATTATTATTTTTCGCGCTTTAATATCATGGGTTAATCCTGATCCCTATAATCAGATAGTTATCTTTTTGTATCGTATTACCGAGCCGGTTCTTGGGCCTATCCGCCGGTTATTGCCTCTGCGCAATATAGGAATCGATTTTTCACCGATTATAGTTATCCTGGTTATTATTTTTCTGAAATATTTTTTGGTTGAAACTATGATTCAACTGGCTACTCATCTTTAATTATTTAAGAAAGGCAATTTCCTTTGACCGATATGGTTCGATTGAGAGAGTCGAAAAAAGGTCTAACCTTTGATATTCAAGTAATCCCGCACGCGTCCCGCGCGGAAATAGCGGGTGTGCAGGAGGGTGCTTTTAAAATCAAGGTTACCGCGCCACCAGTGGAAGGAGCGGCCAATGAGGCTTGTATCAAATTGTTAGCCAAAGAACTGGGGCTGAAAAAAAGCCAGATGGAAATATCCTCCGGCGCAAAATCACGAAAAAAAACGGTTCTGATTAAAGATATAAGCAAGGCGGAATTGGAGACGAAGATAAATAATATTTGCAAGACTAATTAGATTGCCACATCGCGCGGCATTGCCTTTAATATAAGGACAGTATAGTACCTTTATGAAACAGATAAAGAATTCAGAAAATTCCAAGGTCGTCAAAGCAGCCGGGATTGTAGGCGCGTTGACAATGGTTAGCCGCGTTTTCGGGCTTGTACGCGATATGGTGATTGCCGCCTTTTTTGGCGCCAGTTGGATGACAGACGCCTTCTGGATTGCTTTTCGTATTCCCACTACGTTAAGCCGGCTACTGGGTGAAGGATCGCTTACCGCTTCTTTTGTCCCTGTTTTTACCGAGTATTTACATAAAAAAACGAAAGATGAAGCATTAGATTTGGCTTATAACGCATTTACGATTCTTTCCATTATTCTGACTTTTGTATCGGTGCTGGGCATTATTTTTTCGCCATTTATTATCAGTATTATCGGATACGGTTTTATTTCGGATCCAAGGCAATTCGCGCTGGCAGTTTTTTTAAACCGCCTGATGTTCCCATACATATTTATCATCTCATTAGGAGCATTATGCATGGGAATTTTGAATTCCTTCCGGCGTTTTGCCTCTCCGGCTTTATCTCCGGTCATGTGGAATATCTCTATTATAGCGGCGGCGTTGGGATTACGATCTTTTTTTGCCGAACCTATTACGGCGCTGGCCGTGGGAGTCCTGATTGGCGGCGTGTTGCAGCTGTCTCTTCAATGGCCTTTTTTACGGAAATGCGGCGTTAAATTCAAATTTCGTTTTAATTTTCGTCATCCGGGACTGAAACAAATAGGCCTTTTAATGCTTCCGGCGGTTTTGGGTGCCGGAATAACCACTATCAATGTTTTTGTCGGGAGCACCCTGGCTTCGATGTTACCGGGCGGTTCTGTTACGTATCTTTTTTATGCCGACCGGATAATGGAACTACCGCTGGGTGTTTTTGCCATTGCCATCGGTACGGCGGTACTGCCGAGCTTTTCGAGGCATGTTGCCGCAGGTAATATGGATGAGTTGAAATCCAGCATTTCTTTCTCGCTACGGTTAATGCTTTTCTTGACTATTCCATCAACGTTCGCTTTGATGGCGTTGAACCTGCCGATTATCTCTGTCTTGTTTCAACGCGGCGCTTTTAACACGCAGGCGGCTATTTATACCAGTCAGGCCCTGTTCTTTTATGGTATGGGCTTATGGGCGTTTTCCATTGTCCGTGTTTTTGTTCAGTCGTTTTATTCGTTGCAGGATGCCAAGTGGCCAATGAGGGCCGCCATTATTGCTTTTGTCATTAATCTTATCTTTAGTCTGGCTCTCATGTATCCGATGAGGCACAAGGGCCTCGCTCTGGCCAATTCACTTTCCGCCGTTTTTAATGTCTTTATCCTGTCTTTTGTGCTGAGAAAAAAAATAGGGAAATTCCTCGACCGTTCATTTTACATATCTATTTTAAAAATTATCATATCCGGCGTAATTATGATTGGTGCAATCATGCTCGTTGATTATTTTCTGCCGTGGAATACCTATGCCAACTTTAAAACAAGGTTAATTTACCTGACCTGCACTATTGCTGTCGGAGCCGGCGTATTCTTTACAAGCGCATACCTGCTGAAAAGCCAGGAAAGCCACTCGCTCGTGAATATGCTAAAAAATAGGTTAACCCGCCCCTAGTATTGATTCAGCCGATAAAATCATTGACTTCAATATCCTAAAGTGATAGAAATTTTCGCGTTGCGCAGGATCGACCAAGTCAAAGGCTTTATAGGTAAATTATGTTAGAAATTAAATATTTAAAGCAGAATATCGAGTTCGTCCGCCAGAAAATGGATGAACGGGGTCAAAAAATTGATTTTGACCGGTTTATAGAGTTGGATGCAAAAAGAAGAGACATTTTGCAGGCTGTGGAAACACTGCGCAATGAACGTAACAGTGTTTCCAAAGAAATCGGCGAACTCAAGAAAAAAAAAGCGGACGCTTCAGCGCTTATCGAGAAGATGGGCAATGTCTCGGCAAAGATAAAAGAATATGATGAAAGTCTGCGCGTAACGGAAGAAGAACTTAATGCTTTTGTTATGATCGTGCCTAATATTCAGCATAAATCAGTGCCGCAGGGTCATGGATCCGAAGATAATAAAGTTGTGCGCAGTTGGGGTGAAAAACCTGTTTTCAGCTTTGAGCCCAAACAACATTTTGAACTTGGCGAAAGCTTAAATATCCTTGATTTTGCACGTGGGGCAAAAATTACAGGAGCGCGTTTTACGGTTTATCGCGGGGCAGGCGCAGCCATGGAAAGGGCACTGGTCAGCTTCATGCTCGACTTGCATGTGGAAAAGCACGGTTATACGGAAGTGTTAACGCCGTTTATGGTGAATGCGGAAAGCATGACCGGAACCGGCCAGTTGCCCAAATTCAAGGAAGATCTTTTTAAAATTGAAGGAATGGAATATTATCTTATTCCGACAGCGGAAGTTCCGGTAACCAATATTTACCGCGAAGAAATTTTAGAAGAAGATAAATTGCCTATTTATCTAGTGGCTTATTCTCCCTGTTTTCGGTCCGAAGCCGGATCTTACGGCAAGGATACACGGGGATTGATTCGTCAGCATCAATTTAATAAAGTAGAAATGGTAAAGTTTTCCCAGCCGGAAACTTCTTATGATGAGTTGGAAAAACTGACCGCCAATGCAGAAGAAGTTCTTGAAAAACTGGGAATTGCTTATCGCACTGTTTGTCTTTGTACTGCTGATCTGGGGTTTTCTTCAGCAAAAACCTATGATGTGGAAGCATGGATGCCGGGACAAAATACGTACCGTGAAATTTCTTCATGCAGTAATTTTGAAGATTTTCAGGCGCGCCGCGCCTCGATCCGTTTTCGCAGGGCGGATAGCGGCAAAGTAGATTTTGTTCATACGTTAAACGGGTCCGGCCTGGCTGTAGGCAGAACCGTTGTGGCAATACTGGAGAATTATCAGCAGGCCGACGGCAGCGTTTTGATACCGGAAGCTTTGCGTCCCTATATGAGAGGTCTTGAACGAATTATTCCTTAAGGCGATCTGAAGGATAACCGAAGAAATATATTAGTTATGGAGGGATGGCCGAGTGGTCTATGGCGGCGGTCTTGAAAACCGTTGACCGAAAGGTTCGCGGGTTCGAATCCTGCTCCCTCCGCCAATTGTGAAATCCGTCAAGGATTAAAAAAAATAAATATCGGCTGAATAAAAAGCGGAGAGATGGCTGAGTGGCCGAAAGCGATCGCCTGCTAAGCGATTGTACGCCCCTAAAAGGTGTACCGCGGGTTCAAATCCCGCTCTCTCCGCCAGTTTTATTCGTAAATTTCTATTTTTATCGAATAAATTTCTTTAACCTGTCTTTAACCTTTTTTAACCTTCCGACTTTAGAACCCCCACCGGAGTTGAATTAAAGTTATTTCTTATTTCCTCTTCTAAGTGTTTAAATTGAATTTCGGTAATGAGTTGAAGATTACGAATGATAATCAATTATTAGAAATAAAAAAGGCAGAGCCAATCGACCCTGCCTTTCTATAGAGGCATCATGTTAAAGAAACATGATGTTTGAAGAGTTTATTTCTTAGACTTCCCCCTGACTCCTACCAACCCAACTAACTCAAGACCAAGAAAGCGCTACAATGCATTATATTCATAAGCTGTAGTCAGCTTATTTAATAACTACTCTTTAGCGGTCAGCATCACTCCTGAATATGGGCGCCGCCGGAATCATTCAACGTCACGAAAGGCTTTTGCATGGCAATGGCCATATTCATCACTTTCCATATTTTCTTTGCGTGCATTTCACCAAGACTGCCGCCGGAACAGGTGAAATCCTGTGCTGCCGCGAAAACAACGTTTCCGTTTACTTTGCCAAAGCCTGCAATAACGCCGTCAGACGTGATTTCTTTTTTATCTAGAACGAGGAGAGTGGATCGATGCTGAACAAAAAACTGAACTTCCTGAAAAGTGCCTTCGTCAAAAAATAAATCCACGCGTTCGCGAGCCGTAAGTTTATTAGAATCAAGTTGTTTCTTAATCTGTTTTTCATCTCCCATTAATTTTACCTTTATGACACTGCCTTTCATTTTGAAAATTTATTTTTGATTTAATTTTTAAACTTTCTCCTTGCTCCTGCCAACCCGACTAATCCAAGACCAAGAAGCAGCATGGTGGCTGGTTCGGGGACGCTCACATTCCCAACCGAAATGTTGTCAGCCTCAAATGCATATTGCGAGCTGCTCATTACGAAGCTATTGAAATTGGGTAGATCAAGAAAATTGATATAAAGATTTGATGAATGAACTGTTTGATTGCCATTCGCGGCACTCGGCGAGGTTGCTTGTACTCCAGTAAATGATACTTGATATACGTCATTTTCATAAAAGCTAATAGTGTTGTAGGCATCTACGGAACCCCACCAAATACCAAGGTAATTGTATGTGGCATTAACCCCACCCAAGTTAGTTACCGTCACTTGTGAGCCGAGACTAAGGTCTGCTGGAACCGCTACAAAATATGAAGCATCTGGTACTGATACGCCATATGGAGCAGCAGCCACGCCCGTTTGACTGTAATTCTGAATAGAATAATCCCCTGTCCATGTCCAATTTTTTGTTCCACTGGGATCGAAAGTCTCTGTTGTGACACCGGTGTAAGGCGAGATGAATTCGTTACCATTTGAGTTGGAAATATAGTTAATACTGTAGGCGTTAGCAACCCCGGACAGTCCTAATAATACTAAAAACGTAGCGATTGTGACTGTAATTTTTTTCATTTTTTTCTCCTTTCTTATTTTTTACTCTTTAGCCTTTAAAAAAAGCAACAAATATGCCATTTGAATTATCGTTTACCTAAATATTTTCAATATTTATTTCAAGTCCTTTATAGGTAAAGGTTTATACATGTCAATAATTTTTTCTGTTGAATTACATAAATTCTTTATTATCCAGGTCATGAACATGATTTGTAAATATATCCGACACTTTTTAAGCGTCAATATTGACCTTAATTTAAGATAATATAATAAATACAATTAGTTACGATGAATTTTTTAGAAATTTACTTTGTAAAGCATTCCGACAATGCTTTCAAATAGTAATAGTGACAGATAATATTAGATTGATGATAAAACTTCGTAGGTAAAGTCAACATCACAATTCTTGTTTTCTTTCCATCAATCTAAGGTGTAACGCTACTTCACAGCTTCTTTAAATGCTCTTGCTGGTTTAAACCTTGGCAGAAATTTAGCAGCTATTTTGACTTTCTCTCCTGTCTTTGGATTTCTTCCTGTTCTTGCTTTTCTTTTAACAATACTAAAAGTTCCAAAACCTGATAGATAAACTATATCCCTCTTTTTTAAAGTCTTCTTTATAGTGCCAAGAAAAATTTCCATTGCCTCGGCTGCCTCTTTCTTTATAAGAGTAGCCTTTGCCACTTCATTGACTAAGTCTGATTTATTCATAAAATTACCTCCAAAATATTTATTTTACTTTGTCCAAAGACACGGCCTGCTTGCCTTCTAGCAGTCTTCGTTTTTCATCCAACTGAACTGATGCATATCTTTTTACACTCGCTCTTTGAGCATGGTCAGTCAACATTTGAACTTGATCAAGAGAATAATGCTTTTCATTTATATACTGGCTACAGGAGCTGTGTTTTAATCCACTATACATGTTAATATCCTCACCCACTTGCTTACATGCCCTTTTCCAAATTTTATACATCGTTTCTATGGAATAATATTTCCCATCGTTTTTTCCATGAGGATTAACAAAAAAGTATGGACTATCAATCCTTATAGGCATCTTCTGTATTATTTTTTTGAATTCGGAATGACAAGGAATGATGTGAATTTTGTGAGTTTTAGTATGTTGGACAAGTTGATTATTGGAAAAAGT
>PLGI01000116.1 GCA_003139775.1 Syntrophaceae bacterium
GCCAGTTCTCTACTCTACTGAAGTCTTGCATTTTCGTTGAGGTTGTTAGCTTGCGGACTTCAAAAAGGCGTCAGTATCACACTCGACAATATTTTTATCAACTATCCCCTCCTTTTAATTCCATATTCACCTTGAAAAAGGGCAATCTCTTAGGCGTCACTAAGATTTGCCAGAGGTTGCGCGGAGCGGCAAATTTTTTGAGTGTTATCCGCAAATGCCGCTGATAGCGGTAACTGATTTTTCCGGAAGGAGGATGAAGCTGGGAGTAATCGTTACGCCAAATTTTCCCATTTGCAGCATATCATAAATTGCTCTCTGATTTTCCAGATTAAAGTCGGCATAGCCGGCTGAAAAGCGTCGCGGCAAAAGAGTTTTTCCTTCGCGGCGAAGATGCTGATTTAGATAATCCATAATCCAATCCAGGCCTGCGTCTGTCATTTCACTGGCCGTGGCGTCATAAACGACCGCGGCGGCTAAATCGTCCTGACGGGTTTTTTCTTTAATTGCTTCCATGATGGCGCTGCCTGCCGTCGCGCCCATGAGGACGGTTTCCCGGCAATCGCGCAGTAAAGCGGACAACTTCTTACTTGCAAAGATCAAACCTCCGGCCAGAATTATTTTCTCGCCATCGTTATGCTTAATGGCCAGACGCAGGAACGATCCCTTAAGTGAAATAAGAAATGAAGCTTCATTGATAAAACGATCGGTTTCTTTTTGCTGTATTTCCGAAATTCGGGTTGTTCTTTTTTTAAAACCGAGACGCTGATATATTTTTTCGCAAGGAGGATCAATTGATATCTTTTCCAGAAAAACGATAGATCCCATCTTTTCCTTCCCCACTAAAGCCGCTTACAACAGGTGTTTCATAAGACGTTCGTTAATTTAGAAGTTTACGTAGGTTTTTGGCAACGGCATCGCCCATTTTTCCCGTGCCGATGAGTTTCTTGTCCTTCTGATGAATATCCTGCGTCCGGAAACCTTCTTTTAATGTTTGCGCAACGGCTTTTTCGATCAAACCGGCCTCCTGCGGCATGGACAAAGAGTAGCGTAACATCAGAGCCACCGACAGAATTGTGGCCATTGGATTGGCAATATTTAATCCGGCTATATCCGGGGCCGAACCATGAATAGGTTCATATAAGGCGGTTTTTTCCCCCAGACTGGCTGAAGGAAGCATGCCGATGGAACCGGTCAGCATGGCGGCCTCATCGCTTAATATATCTCCAAATAAATTGGTCGTGACAATCACGTCAAACTGCGCCGGATTGCGGATAAGCTGCATTGCACAGTTATCAACATACATGTGTTTTAGGATAACGTCGGGATAATTCCGTCCGACTTCTGTTACCACATTCCGCCAGAGTTCTGTACTTTCAAGTACATTAGCTTTATCTACCGAAAGGAGATTTTTTTTACGCGTTTGGGCAATTTCAAAGGCGCGAACGGCAATTCTGCGAATTTCATCTTCAGAATAAACCATAGTGTTAACGCCTGTGCGTTTGCCGTCTTTTCCCTTTGTTATGCCGCGCGGTTTGCCGAAATAAACATCACCGGTCAATTCGCGGACAATCATGATGTCAATGCCCCGCACGACATTTTTCTTGAGCGGGGATGAGTCCAGAAGCTCGTCAAAGGCAACAACCGGCCGCAAATTGGCAAAAAGGCCTAATTTTTCCCGCAAGCCCAGAAGCGCTCTTTCCGGCCTCAAACTATAATCGAGCCCCTCCCATTTGGGGCCGCCCACAGCTCCCAGTAAGATAGCGTCGCTTTGCAGTGCAAGTTCCAGACTTGAATCCGGCAGGGGGACACCGAAATGATCGTAGGCGCTGCCGCCGACAAGCCCTTCAGTAAGTTGCAGAGTAATATTTTTCTTGTTGGCGATCAGCTTTAAAATCTTTAAAGCTTCTTTCATTATTTCCGGCCCGACGCCATCACCGGCAAATACGGCTATTTTAAAATTGTTTTGTTTCATTCTTCCCTCATTTCCGAGAAATATGCTTCATCAAACCGCCATCGGCAATGAGTTTTTCCATGAAAGGCGGGATTGGATTAATCATGAATGTTTTATTTTCCTTAGTGACAGTGATGGTTCCCTTGGCGCTGTCCACAGTTATTTTTTCTCCTTCTCTAATTGCATCGCCAAGTTCTCTGGATTCGAAAATGGGCAGTCCCATATTGAAGGCGTTGCGATAAAAAATGCGGGCGAAACTTTTAGCCACAACGCAGGCAATTCCTGCCGCTTTAATGGCGATGGGCGCGTGTTCGCGCGAAGAGCCGCAGCCGAAATTTTCTCCTCCCAGAATAATATCACCGGGCTTCATCCGGACAACAAAATTTGGATCAGCATCTTCCATGCAGTGAGCGGCAAGCTCTCGCGAGTCTGATGTCGTTAAATAGCGCGCCGGAATGATCGCGTCGGTATCCACATTATCTCCAAATTTCCAAACTTTACCTTTAAATATCATATTAAGAAAGCCTTTCTAATGAAACTCCAATTTCGAAAGCGAAGCGCATCGAAATTGGTAAGTTGTAATGAGGCTTAAACTTCAAAAGCAACGCGCATTGAAGTTCTTTAGCCGAATTATCCAATCCCGATTAATCGGGATTGGGAATTATCCCACGTGCGAAGCTAAGTGGGACTTGTACATTTTGTTATAACTCCAACGGAGACGCAATTCTGCCTAATACAGCAGAAGCCGCTGCTACAGCAGGGCTGGCCAGATAGACTTCACTTTTGGGATGGCCCATGCGGCCGACAAAGTTACGGTTCGTTGTAGAGACAGCTCTTTCTCCTTCCGCCAGAATTCCCATGTGCCCGCCTAAACAGGCACCGCAGGAAGGCGGGCTGATTATGGCGTCGGCGTTCATGAAAATCTCAATCAATCCTTCCTTCAATGCTTGCTTGTAAATCGCCGGAGTTGCCGGAACAACAATCAACCTTACATGGGACGCGGCTTTACGTTTTTTCAGAATCTGTGCGGCAATTCTCAAATCTTCAATCCGGCCGTTGGTACAGGAGCCGATGAGCGACTGGTCGATTTTTACCTTGCCTGCTTTGCTTATTGGTTTGACATTGGAAGGCAAATGAGGGAACGCCACCTGCGGCTCAATATCGCCGGCGTTGATTTCGATAATGTCGGAATAGACGGCATCGGCATCGGAGGTATAAAATTTATAATCGCGCTTCGCTCTTTTTTTGACGTATTCTCTGGTAATCGCATCAGGAGCGAAAATGCCGTTTTTTGCGCCGGCTTCAATGGCCATGTTGGCCATGGAGAGTCTGTCGGCCATCGGCAATTTGCCGATTGTTTCTCCGGTAAATTCCATCGCCTTATATAGAGCTCCGTCAACACCAATGCGGCCTATGATATGCAAAATTAAATCCTTGCCGGAAACCCATTTTTGCAGTTTGCCGTAAACAACGAATTTGATCGATTGCGGCACTTTGAACCAGAGCTCTCCGGTGAGCATGACGGCGGCAAGATCCGTGCTGCCCACGCCGGTGGCAAATGCGCCCAGTGCACCGTAAGTGCAGGTATGGCTGTCCGCGCCAATGACTAAATCTCCGGGCAGAACAATGCCCTGTTCCGGCAATAAAGCGTGCTCAATGCCCACTTGTCCGCCTTCGTAAAAATGAGTTACTTTCTGTTTCAGCGCAAATTCGCGCACAGCCTTGCATTGCTGGGCGGAATTAATATCTTTATTCGGCGTGAAATGGTCCAGAACTAAAGCAACTTTGTTTTTGTCAAAAACTTTTTTCCCGCCCGCCTTTTGGAATTCATTAATCGCTATAGGCGCGGTGACATCGTTGCCCAAAGCGATATCCACTCTGGCGTTGATCAACTGACCGGCAGAGATTTTTTTCAGGGCGGTGTGTGCCATTAAAATTTTTTCCGTAATAGTGTTGCCCACGATTATGCTCCTTTTTGAAAGTAATACCAATTTGCTTTCTTTGGCTAACTTTGTTGGCAGCGTCGTCGGCTTCCTCAACGTATTAATAATACGCCTGCGGAGCCTCCTCCTTGCCGCCGCGTTATCCTTTGAAAGCGAAATGGTATTAGAATTTTCCTTATACTGTTTTTAATGTTTATTCAACTTTAACCTTTTTGACGCTGTCTTTTAAAAACTCCAGGCGATTCAGCGCGTTGATATAGGCTTTCGCGGAAGCAACAATAACATCAGGATGCGCGCCGCGGCCCACAACCGAATGATTGTTATATTTGAGCTGAACAGCAACCTCGCCTTGCGCGTCACTGCCGCCGGTTATAGCATTGACGACATATTTCATTAACGGATAATTGGTTTTGGTGATGTTACGAATCGCCGCGAAAGTCGCGTCCACCGGGCCGTTGCCAAATCCAGCTTCCCGCACAACGTCTTTACCTACCTGAATTTCCATGGTCGCCGTGGGAATGGCCACATTGCCGCTGACCACATTCAGATAAACCAGATTGTATTTATCCTCTCCCCGGTAAATTTCTTCAGAAATAATCGCTTCCAGATCTTCATCATAAATATCTTTCTTGACATCGGCCAGTTCTTTGACTCTTGCCGCGACCTTGTTGATTTGCTCATCGCTCAGCGTATAACCCATTTTTTTCATATGGTGCGAAATGGCGTTACGGCCAGAGTGCTTACCCAGCACGATATGCGTATCGTTGATGCCGACGGATTGCGGCGTCATAATTTCATATGTGATTTTTTCCTTAATCAAACCATCCTGATGAATGCCGGATTCATGCGCGAAAGCGTTTGCTCCCACGATGGCTTTATTCGGCTGCACCGATATGCCGGTAATCTGTGTCAACAGACGCGATGTCTTGTAAATCTGGTCGGTATTGATTTTTGTATACAGACCATAAAGGTCTTTGCGCGTTTGCAGGGCCATGACGATTTCTTCCATTGCCGTGTTACCCGCTCGCTCACCGATACCGTTGATCGTGCATTCCACCTGGCGTGCCCCATGTCTTATCCCGGCCAATGAATTGGCTACAGCTAAACCTAAATCATTATGACAATGAGTGGCTATAATAGTGTTACCCATGTTTTTGACGTTAGCGAACAGATAGGCGATAAGTTTACCGAATTCTTCGGGAATGGTGTAGCCGACCGTATCGGGGATATTGACGGTACAGGCTCCGGCGTCGATAACCGCCGATACAATTTCCACCAGATATTCTTTATCCGAGCGTGTGGCGTCCATCGGCGAGAATTCGACGTTTTCCGTGTAAGAGCGAGCCAGCTTGACGGCGGCGATAGCTTCTTTGAGCACTTGCTCCCGGCTCTTTTTGAGCTGATACTTCAAATGAATATCCGACGAAGAGATAAAAGTATGAATGCGAGGATGAGCAGCGCCTTTTATCGCCTGCCAGGCACGATCAATATCAACTTTGTTGGCGCGGGCCAGACCAGCTACCTGAGATTTCTTAATCTCCCTGGCGATTTGGCGCACCGCGTCAAAATCTCCCTCGGAAGCGATGGGAAATCCCGCCTCGATTATATCAACGCCTAGTTTTTCGAGCTGCCGGGCGAGAATCAATTTTTCTTCCGTGTTCATGCTGCAGCCTGGTGATTGCTCGCCATCTCTTAATGTTGTATCGAAAATATAAACGCGATTTTTATCCTTTTTCATGATGTATAATCTCCTTTCAATGAGACTCTACTATTACAAGCGGTATTTCACGGACCCCCGCATACGCGAGGTTGTTCGGCTTATCAATTCTGCGGCACTCCGCTTCTCGAAGCTGCATCTCTTTACAATACACCCCCACTTGCTTCGCACGTGGGATAATTCAACTTACAGATATTACTTCACTGCGCTCGTAATATCTGAGTTTCATTAAATTGGAGCCTCACAAAAAAAGGCCGTGGGTTTTTTCGCCCACGGCCTTTTAGGTAATCAGTTATTTTTATATGCTAGCGATGACCTAAAAACGATGGGCAGGTGGCCTCAAGTAAAAGGCGCAACAGGGCGAAGCCCAGAAGCATGGGCAGAGTGTTGATTGCTAAATTCTTATTTTTCGCTATGTCCGACATCGTTTTTATATAGCCTTCACTTAATAAGTGATGACATCCTAGTGTAAAAATTAATTATTGTCAAAATATTTTTTCGATTTGGCAATTGTAATGAAACTCAAGTTTCAGGAACATAGTGAACTAAAACTTGTAAGTTGAATTAGTGAGACCCAATTTTCAGAAGCGAAGCGACCTGAAACTTGTTGGACGAACTATCCAGTATGCGAAGCATACAGTGGTATCCCGATAGCGCAGCGTATCGGGATTGACCGGTATACCCCTTGAAAAGAGATGATGAACAATGATTTAGAACCACTTAACAGGGCAAATAATCGGAACGCTTATGCTCTCGGTGAATTTGCCATTAGGCCATAACAAAAAAATATCTTCCATAATTGAAGTGTGGGGAAAAAGCTTTCGTGTATTCATGCGGTCAGTTAAGATTTCAAGCCTATCTATAAGATTTTTAAAAAATTTACTTGACAAAAACAATCATAAAAATTAGATTCCACAATTCGCATTAGTAGGCGTTTTTGTTTTTTTGCGCTCAAGATTGCGTAAATGCTGAATATTAAAAGATGATTAGAGCGAGATTTGCTGGTGTAGCTCAATCGGTAGAGCAGCTGATTTGTAATCAGCAGGTTGCGGGTTCAAGTCCCATCACCAGCTCCAGTTTAATTATATGTAAGCTGGTGGGGTTCCCGAGTGGCCAAAGGGAGCAGACTGTAAATCTGCCGGCGTAGCCTACGGAGGTTCAAATCCTCCCCCCACCACCAGGGATTTTTGAAGTTTAAATAGGCGGGAGTAGCTCAGGGGCTAGAGCGTCAGCCTTCCAAGCTGAGGGTCGCGGGTTCGAATCCCGTTTCCCGCTCCAAGTATTTTTGAATAGGGACAAAAAAGAAACATATTAAAAGATTGTGCCCACGTAGCTCAGTTGGTAGAGCACATCCTTGGTAAGGATGAGGTCACCAGTTCAATCCTGGTCGTGGGCTCCAGTTAAGGGGTGTTATGCGGAATAATATTATTTTGGCTTGTACGGAGTGCAAGCAGAGAAATTATACAACGACAAAAAACAAACGGACCATGCAAAACCGCTTGGAAATGAAAAAATACTGCAAGTTTTGCCGGGGGCATAAACTGCACAGGGAAACCAAGTAGTTAATATTGGTATAGGCCAGTAGCTCTAATGGATAGAGCGCCGGACTCCAAATCCGGATGCTGGGGGTTCAAGTCCCTCCTGGCCTGCCATTTTTTCCGTTATTAAGGATTTTAAAGTATGGAAAAAGTAAAAGAAGTAATGCAAAAGATAATCCAGTTTATCAAAGAAGCTAAGATAGAACTGAAGAAAGTTACTTGGCCGACTCCGAAGCAGACGTTAGCTTCGACGGCGGTTGTAATAATTATAGTTTTTATAGTAGCAATTTACTTGGGCTTAGTTGATTATGTCCTCGCTAAATTGGTCAAATTTATATTAGGTTAGCAAAATGGCTTTTAAATGGTACGTTGTTCATACCTATTCCGGGTATGAGAACAAAGTAAAAATGAGTCTTCAGGAAAGAATTGAGATAACAGGCTCTCAGGCTTATTTTTCTGACATTCTTATTCCTGAGGAAGATGTTGTGGAATTGATTTCAGGGGAAAAGAAAAATTCCAAACGTAAGTTTTTCCCCGGATATATTCTTGTCCGAATGGAAATGAATGACGATGCCTGGCATATTGTAAAAGACACTCCTAAAGTTACCGGTTTCATTGGCACTAAAGACAAACCTTCGCCCATACCGGATAAAGATGTGGAAAATTTAAAGTTCAGAATTGATGAAGGAACTTTAAAGCCCAAGCCTAAGTTCAAATTCGATGTTGGCGATCATGTAAAAATTATCGATGGCCCGTTTACCAATTTTGATGGAGTTATTGACGAATTAAAACCGGAAAAAAGTAAATTGAGAGTTATAGTAAGTATTTTTGGCCGACCGACACCGGTGGAGTTAGATTTTATTCAGGTAACGCAGGGTTAAGGTATTAAGAGGCAGACTAGCGAAGTTTTAAAAATATTTAGATCAGGGTGATCAACATGGCAAAAAAAATTATTGCGAGCATAAAATTGCAAATAAAGGCGGGCAAGGCGACGCCTTCACCTCCTATCGGTCCGGCATTGGGACAGCACGGCGTCAATATTATGGAATTTTGCAAAGCGTATAATGCTATGACGCAAAGTCAGGAAGGAATGATTATTCCTGTCGTGATTACCGTCTATGCTGACAGGTCGTTTACATTTATAACCAAAACACCTCCGGTATCTGTGCTGCTTAAGCAAGCGGCCAAAATTGCTAAAGGAGCCAGCGATCCGAAAAGGGAAAAAGTTGGAATAGTTACGGCCGGGCAAGTGAAAGAAATTGCCGAATTAAAGTTTAAAGATTTAAATGCCGTGAATATTGAAGGCGCTATAAAGACAATCGCCGGTACGGCAAGGTCAATGGGAATTGAAATTACAGGTTAATAAATACACGAGGTTTTATCATGTTAAGAAGAGGCAAACGTATGTTGGCGGCAAAAGCGAAAGTTGAACCAAACAAAAGATATTCGCTTAAAGAGGCTACGGAAATTGTTGTATCGACGGCTGGCACCAAATTTGATGAAACTGTGGATGCTGCCATTCGTTTAGGCGTTAACCCTGCTCATGCCGATCAAATGGTCCGGGGCAGCGTGGTTTTACCCAATGGTTTGGGCAAAACGGTGCGTATTTTAGTATTCGCCAAAGGGGAAAAAGAAAAAGAAGCTCTGGACGCCGGTGCGGATTTAGTCGGCAATGATGAAGTCATTGAAAAAATTAAAGGCGGCTGGATGGAGTTTGATCGTGTTATTGCCACGCCGGATATGATGGGTGCCGTGGGAAAGATTGGTAAGATTTTAGGTCCACGCGGTTTAATGCCCAATCCCAAGGTAGGAACAGTTACTTTTGAAATTGCCAAAGCAGTGAATGAACTTAAAGCGGGTAAAGTTGAATTCCGCGTGGAAAAAGCGGGAATCGTGCACTCTCCCGTGGGGAAAGTGTCCTTTGGCGCTGAAAAATTAAGTGAAAATGTTAGCGCTTTGTTGGAAACAATTATTAAGTTAAAACCGGCATCCAGTAAGGGAATTTATATTAAAAGTATTTCTATTTCCAGCACAATGGGTGTAGGTGTGAGAATTGATCCTCTAGAGATTAAAGCTGCTCAATAGAAAAATATTGAGCGTTTGATATAAGAAGGTCGAAGACAGCAGGTACGGAAGTTTAAACGTAAGATGGCCTGCCGAGACTCGTAGAATAAAAATAGTTACTTTATTTTTTGTAAAGGTAAACAATTTTTGGAAAACGGGAATCGGAGTCAGGCAAGGTTACCGTTTTTCGTTCTGTATGTGGCTAGATTCTCCGGCCTCAGGGAAATAAAATAATTTTGAAAGGAGGCTGATAGATTGGATCGGAGAACGAAAGAGCAAATTGTATCCGAACTGCAAAAGAAACTCAAAGAGGCCAAGCTAGGCGTTTTGACCAGTTTCAGCGGGATGAACGTCGAGAAGATGGAAACTTTAAGAAATGCGTTGCGCAAGTCCGATGCTGAATGGAAGGTTGTAAAAAACACTCTTTTGAGGATCGCCTCAAAAGAAACCGATTTCAGTATTCTTGCCGATCATTTCAAATGGCCTGTTGCCATTGTTTTGGGCTATAAAGATCCGGTTACGCCGACTAAGATTCTAATTGATTTTGCGAAGAAAAATCCGGAATTGGAAATCAAAGTCGGGATGCTGGATAAAAAGCTTTTAACTAAGGGTGATATTAATGTTTTAGCGGAATTACCCAGCAAAGAGGTTCTTTTAGGCAAATTAGTTTCGGTAATGGCAGCGGTACCGACATCGTTCGTGACCGTTTTAAGTGGCGTTCCGAGAAGCTTTGTGCAAGTGCTCAATGCCTATTGTGATAAGAAAAAAACTTTAAATTAATAAAACATACAGAGAGGAATAGAAAATGTCAGAAATTACTAAAGACGACGTAGTCAAATTTATTGAAGGAATGACAGTATTGGAGCTTTCTGCCCTGGTGAAGGAATTGGAAGAAAAATTCGGCGTTTCCGCTGCTGCCCCCATGATGGCCGCTGTTGCTGTTGGTGGCGCCGCTCCTGCCGCTGCTGCTGAAGAGCAGACTGAATTCAACGCCATCCTGACCGGATTCGGCGCGGAAAAAATTCAAGTAATTAAAGTTGTTCGTGCAATTACCAATTTGGGACTTAAAGAAGCAAAAGATTTGGTGGAAGGTGTGCCCAAGCCTATTAAAGAAGCTGTTTCCAAAGATGAAGCTGCCGATATTAAGAAGAAAATTGAAGCAGTCGGCGGGACCGTCGAGATTAAATAACATAATCTCTAATATATTATTTTATTAAGGACGCTATGGGTGACTTTAGAAAATATTTTGGTCAGATAAAAAAAGTACTGGATATTCCCAATTTAATTGAGATTCAGACGCAATCTTATGAAAAATTCCTCCAGAAGGGATTTGCGCCGGCAAAGCGGGGTAATCTTGGTTTGCAGGGTGCTTTTAAGAGTGTTTTTCCCATTTCTGATTTTAGCGGGAAATGTTCTCTGGAGTTTGTCAGTTATAAGCTTGGTGATATCCGGTATGATGTGAAGGAGTGTGTTCAAAAAGGCATGACTTATGCGGCTCCTTTAAAAATTGTTGTCAGGCTGGTGGTTTTTGACGTCGATCGCCTTGCTGACGGCAAAATCAACCGGGAAGCAGCCGAAACAAAGCAGATTCGCGATATTAAAGAGCAGGAAGTTTACTTTGGCGAAATCCCGCTGATGACTGAAAATGGAACTTTTATCATAAACGGAACGGAGCGGGTTATTGTTAATCAACTCCACCGTTCGCCGGGCATCTTTTTTGATCACGATAAAGGTAAAATCGTCGCCAGCGGTAAGTTAATTTATTCAGCACGAATTATTCCCATCAGAGGTTCCTGGCTGGACTTGGAATTTGATTCTAAAGACATCATCTATGTCCGGATCGACCGACGTAGAAAAATGCCTGTCACTATTTTGTTGAAGGCGCTGGGTAATGCGACAGATTTTATTTTAAATTATTTTTACAGCATCGATAAAGTTATCATTGAAGGTAAAAAGATTTTTTTCGCCGTTGACGATGCTCTCGCCGGTCAAAAAGCACCCGAAGACATAAAAGATCCTAAAAGCGCTGAAGTGATTGTTAAAAAAGGACGTAAGCTGACTAAGCCTCTTTTGAAGAAAATAATGGATGCCGGTATTAAGCGTGTTGCAATCGATGAAACTGACCTTGCCGGTAAGATTCCTTCTTCGGACATTCTTGATCAGAAAACAGGAGAAATTATTTTCCGCTGTAACGAGGAATTGCCGCTAAACTGTTTGGAAATAGCCCGGGAAAAAGGTATCAAAGAATTAAATCTTATCCATCTTGATGAAGATATGGATAATGCTTCCATTCGGGATACTTTGTTGATGGATCGCATTGATACCTCCGAGGACGCGATAATGGAAATATATCGCCGGTTGCGTCCCAGCAATCCTCCCACTCCGGAGACGGCAGCGAAATTTTTCAAAAGCCTCTTCTTTGAACCGGAGACTTATGATTTATCGAATGTCGGTCGCGCCAAGATGAATTACAAATTACATCTGAATGTATCGACTGATCTGACTGTATTGCGTAATGAAGATATTTTATCCGCGGTTAAATATTTGATCGATTTGAAAAATGGTGTTGGGGATTGCAGTGTCGATGACATTGACCATTTAGGAAACCGCAGGGTGCGATCTGTTGGTGAGCTTATTGAAAACCAGTACCGTATTGGTTTGGTGCGTATGGAACGGGCGATCAAAGAAAAAATGAGTTTGCAGGATATCGAAACAATGATGCCGCATGATTTGATTAACGCTAAGCCCGTTTCTGCAGTTGTCAATGAATTTTTTAATTCTAGCCAGCTTTCTCAGTTTATGGATCAGACTAATCCCCTTTCTGAAATTACGCACAAGAGACGCTTGTCAGCATTAGGGCCTGGCGGTTTGACGCGGGAAAGAGCCGGATTTGAAGTCCGGGATGTACATCCCACTCATTACGGCCGTATTTGTCCGATAGAGACGCCAGAAGGACCTAATATCGGCTTGATCGTTTCTCTGAGTACTTATGCCAGGGTTAACGAATTTGGCTTTATTGAAACACCTTATAGGATAGTAGAAAATGGTCACGTGTTAGATGAAGTCCGTTTCATAACAGCGATTGAAGAAGAAAATCAAAATGTCGCGTCGGCAGACCGTCCCCTTAATAAACATGACAAATTTGTTGAAGAATTGATATCTGTTAGAAAAGGTGGCGATTTTATTTCAGTTGTGCCGGAAGAAATTAAAATGATGGACGTTTCGCCCACCCAGCTTGTCAGTGTAGCGGCGGCATTAATTCCTTTTTTGGAACATGATGATGCCAATCGTGCGCTGATGGGGTCAAACATGCAGAGACAATCTGTTCCTCTGATGACTCCGGAAGTGCCGGTAGTAGGGACAGGTATGGAATCAATTATCGCCCGTGATTCCGGGGCAGTTCTCTCCGTCAAGAGGGCGGGGGTTGTGGAAAGCGTTGATGCCTCGCGGATTATTGTCCGGGTTGACCATCCCGAAGAAGATGGCATTGATAGCGGCGTTGATATTTATACTTTAGCTAAATATCAACGCTCTAACCAGGATACTTGTTTTAATCAGAAACCTATAGTCGCTGTTGGTGATCATCTCCATAAAAAAGATATACTGGCCGATGGGCCGGCAATTGATAATGGTGAGTTGGCGCTGGGCAGAAATGTTATGGTTGCCTTCATGTCTTGGGGTGGTTACAACTACGAAGACTCTATTTTGGTTAGCGAAAGAATAGTTAAAGAGGACATTTTCACATCAATTCATATCGAAGAATTTGAAACCATGTCCCGTGATACCAAATTGGGCAAAGAAGAAATTACACGTGACATTCCCAACGTTGGCGAGGAAGTGCTTAAGAATTTAGATGAAAGCGGAATTATTTGCATTGGCGTTTCGGTTAAGCCCGGAGATATTCTTGTCGGTAAGATCACACCTAAAGGTGAAACTCAGTTGTCTGCCGAGGAAAAACTCTTGCGGGCAATATTTGGCGAAAAAGCCAGCGATGTGCGTGACACATCTTTACATGTTCCTCCCGGTGTTGAAGGCACAGTAATTGATGCTAAAATATTTACTAGGAAAGGTGCGGATAGTGATTTGCGTTCGCAGGCCATAGAAATAGAAGCTATTGAACAAATAACCAAAGACCGGGATGATGAAATCCGTATCCTGACTGAAACAATTAAAAAAGATATTACAAAAGTTATTATCGGAAAAACTGCAGCAACAAAAATAGTGGATGCTAAAAAGAAAACAATTTTAAAGAAAGGCGATAAAATTACAAAAGAGGTTTGGGCGGATCTGCCTTTCTACTGCTGGAAAGAAATTACCATTGCTGAAAACGACGGCTCAGAAGAAAAGATAAATAACTTGATTGCTTCTCTGGAGAGAAAAATTGATTTTGTCCATGCTCATTTTGCGGAGAAACTGGATAAGATCAAAGCCAGTGATGAGCTTCCTCCTGGTGTTATTAAAATGGTCAAGGTTTATGTCGCTATTAAAAGAAAACTTTCCGTAGGTGACAAGATGGCGGGAAGGCACGGCAACAAAGGTGTTTTGTCGCGTATTTTACCGGAAGAAGATATGCCTTATTTTGCTGATGGGTCCACTGTAGATATTGTCCTGAATCCCCTGGGTGTTCCTTCGCGAATGAATGTTGGACAAATTCTGGAGACGCATTTAGGCTGGGCGGCAAAATCAATAGGCGAAGGTTTGAATGAACTGTGGAAAAAGAACTCTAATTTGAATAATATTAAAAGCGAATTGAAAAAAGCTTATTCTTCTCCGGATTTTGACAAATTTATTGATCAAGCTTCTGTTGAAGAGATCAAAAGATTTATGGGGCGTTTGAAAAAAGGAATGCTTGTAGCGAGCCCGGTTTTTGATGGTTGCCCTGAAAATCAAATTAGAGAGATGTTAAAAAAAGCTGATTTGCCGGAAACAGGACAATCAATTCTTT
The DNA here is from genome assembly GCA_003139775.1 of Syntrophaceae bacterium. Classification (GTDB taxonomy): domain Bacteria; phylum Desulfobacterota; class Syntrophia; order Syntrophales; family Smithellaceae; genus Smithella. Next base: position 14,159 of record PLGI01000116.1, read on the forward strand.
TTGATGGTAGAACCGGCGAGCCCTTTGATCAGGAAGTTACAGTGGGCATTATTTACATGATGAAGTTACACCATTTGGTTGATAATAAAATTCATGCGCGTTCTATTGGTCCCTATTCGCTGGTAACTCAGCAGCCATTGGGTGGTAAAGCTCAATTCGGTGGTCAGAGGTTGGGCGAAATGGAAGTCTGGGCGATGGAGGCTTACGGTGCAGCTTATGCTTTGCAGGAATTTCTCACGGTCAAATCCGATGACGTAGCAGGAAGAACAAGGATTTACGAATCTATCGTAAAAGGTGAACATACATTTGAGTCGGGTCTGCCGGAATCCTTTAACGTGCTTGTTAAAGAACTCCAAGGGCTTGGATTAGACGTGGAGTTGATTGAGGAAGCCGACGAATTGAGCTGACAAAGATAGCCCATTTAAGGAAACTTAACATAAGTAACTCAAAAATTTCACTTAAGCTTTTAATAGTACAGGAGAAAATCTGTGGAAGACGTTTTCAATTATTTTGAAAAACCAAAAAATCTGATCAGATTCAATGCAATGAAGATTTCTATTGCTTCGCCGGAGAAGATCATTTCGTTGTCTCGTGGCGAAGTTAAGAAACCGGAAACAATCAACTACCGGACATTTAAACCGGAAAAAGATGGACTTTTTTGCGCAAAGATTTTTGGGCCGGTAAAGGATTACGAATGCCTTTGCGGGCGTTATAAGCGAATGAAACACCGTGGAGTAGTTTGCGAAAAATGTGGTGTAGAAGTTATTCAATCCAAAGTCCGCCGGGAAAGAATGGGACATATTACTTTGGCGACTCCCGTGGCTCATATTTGGTTTTTAAAGAGTCTTCCCAGCCGTATTGGCAATGCCGTGGATTTGCCGTTGAAGGAACTGGAAAAGGTTCTTTATTTTGAATCCTGGATTGTTCTTGATCCCAAAGAAACTCCTTTGAAGAAAAAAGAGCTGCTTACGGATGAAGAATACGATGAAGCCAGAGAACAGTATGGTTCTAGTGGTTTCGTCGCGGGAATCGGCGCTGAAGCGATCAGGCAATTGCTGGAAGAAATGGATTTGGAAAAACTCTACGAAGAACTGCGCGCGGAAATTGTTACTTCCGTTTCCGATACCAAGAAAAAGAAATTGGTTAAAAGATTGAAGGTAGTGGAAGCGTTGCGTAAGTCAGGGAATAAACCGGAATGGATGATTTTAACAGTTCTGCCCGTGATCCCGCCTGATTTGCGGCCATTAGTTCCTCTGGATGGCGGCCGTTTTGCCACATCTGATCTTAACGATTTATATAGGCGGGTTATCAACAGAAATAACCGCTTAAAGCGTTTGCAGGAATTAAATGCTCCGGAAATAATTATCCGCAATGAAAAGCGTATGTTACAGGAAGCGGTAGATGTTCTGTTTGATAATGGCCGTCGTGGCAGAGCGATTACCGGAACAAATAAAAGACCGCTTCGCTCCTTATCGGATATGTTGAAGGGTAAACAGGGCCGTTTCCGCCAGAATCTGCTGGGCAAACGTGTTGATTATTCCGGACGTTCAGTTGTTACGGTCGGGCCTGATTTAAGACTTCATCAGTGCGGTCTGCCCAAAAAAATGGCCATAGAACTCTTTAAACCTTTTATTTATAATCGTTTGTTGGAAAAAGGATATGTCACCACCGTAAAAAGCGCCAAGAAAATGGTGGAAAAGGAAACGGCCGAAGTTTGGGACGCGCTGGATGAAGTTGTGCGCGAATATCCGGTTATTCTGAACCGGGCGCCAACCCTGCACCGTTTGGGTATGCAAGCTTTTGAGCCGGTGTTAATTGAAGGTAAGGCCATCCGGCTTCACCCGTTAGTTTGTACAGCTTTTAATGCGGACTTTGATGGCGACCAGATGGCTGTCCACATTCCACTATCCATTGAGGCGCAAACAGAAGCCCGTGTCCTCATGATGTCCACCAACAATATTCTTTCTCCGGCAAACGGGAGCCCGATTATCATTCCCAGCCAGGATATCGTTTTGGGCATTTATTATCTGACAAGAGCAAAAAATGAAGTTAAAGGCGAGGGAATGGTTTTTGCGTCTCCTGACGAAGTGCGTTCGGCTATTGATGCAGGCGCAATTGATTTGCATTCACGTATTAAAGTACGCATTGGTTCGGATTTAAAAGACACCACAGCCGGAAGAATTATACTTTCAGAAATAGTTCCTCAGGAAATTGATTTCAACATGGTCAATAAGTTAATGAATAAAAAAGAACTGACCAACTTAATAGATTATTGTTATCGTTTATGTGGCGACAAGATAACGATTCTTTTGTGCGACAGGCTCAAGGACCTGGGCTTTAAATATGCGACTATTTCCGGGCTTTCATTTGCTGTGGGCAACATGATTATTCCAGAAAATAAAAAACGCATTGTTTCTCAGGCCGATAAGGATGTGCTGAAAATTCAAAAACAGTATATGGACGGTTTGATTACCGATGGTGAGCGTTATAATAAAGTTGTTGATATTTGGGCACAGGCCACCGAGAAAATAGCTTCCGAAATGTTGAAAGGTATCAGCACTGAAGAAGTCCCTGCTGCTGACGGCAAAAAGCGTAAAATTGAAAGTTTTAACCCAATTTACATGATGGCCGATTCCGGCGCTAGAGGCTCTGCAGTACAATTAAGACAATTGGCCGGTATGCGTGGATTGATGGCCAAGCCCTCGGGAGAAATTATCGAGACGCCGATCACAGCTAATTTCCGTGAAGGCTTAACCGTTCTGCAATACTTTATTTCCACCCACGGAGCGCGCAAAGGTTTGGCCGATACGGCGTTAAAAACAGCGAATTCCGGTTATCTGACCAGAAGATTGGTGGATGTGGCGCAAGACTGCATCATTACGGAACATGATTGCGAAACAGTTGATGGAGTTTATGTTTCCGCGCTTATGGAAGGCGGCGAAATTATCGAAACAGCCGGGGAGCGTGTGCTGGGTAGAGTTGCCTTGCAGAAAATTAAGGATCCATTTACCGGTGAAGTCATAGTTAAAGCCAATGAAGAGATCGATGAAGCCTTGGCTGAAAAGATCGACCATGCCGGTATTGAGCGGATTAATATACGATCAGTTTTAACTTGTCGTTCCAAGCATGGCGTTTGCGCCAAGTGCTATGGCCGTGATTTGGCTCATGGCCATCTGGTTAATATTGGTGAAGCGGTTGGTATCGTTGCGGCTCAATCCATTGGTGAACCGGGTACACAGTTGACCATGAGAACTTTCCATATCGGTGGTACAGCGAAATTTGACGAACATTCCACTCTGGAAGCGCGTCATGATGGTGTGATCAAATTTGTTAATTTAACTACAGTGAAAACCAGAGAAGGTGATTTGGTGGTAATGAGACGTCATGGTGAAGTTCATGTTTTGGATGAACAAAAACGCAGTCGCGGCAAGTACCCCTTGTCTTATGGCGCCCATTTGAAAGTAAGTGATAATAGCACTGTTAAAAAAGGGCAATTAATTGCCGAATGGGATCCTTTCTCTATACCGATTTTGGCTGAAGTAGATGGCACAATTAAATTCGATGACATTATCGAAGGAAAAACGATGCAGGAGCAGGTTGATGAAGTTACCGGCCTGTCTCGTAAAATTATTGTAGAATTTAAAGGCGGAGATTTAAGGCCGCGTGTTTCGATCAAAGATAGCAAAGGCAAAACAGTCAAGTTTGCCGACTCGAATTCTGTTGCCCGCTACCTCTTGTCTGTAGGAGTTAACATAGTTGTTACTGAAGGAGATCAAGTCCGTGCGGGAGATATTATTGCCAAAATTCCGCGTGAAACAACAAAAACTAAGGATATCACAGGTGGTTTGCCTCGTGTTGCCGAACTTTTTGAGGCTCGTAAGCCCAAAGATTTTGCTGTTATCAGTGAGATTAACGGTGTTGTCTCTTATGGCAAGGATGCCAAGGGTAAACGCAAGATAATTGTAACCCCGGAAGTTGGAGAAGAAAAAGAATACCTTATTGCCAAGGGCAAACATATCAGTGTTCAGGAAGGCGACCACGTTATACCGGGCGACGCTTTGATGTCTGGCGTAAACAATCCCCATGACCTTTTAGCCATTAAGGGTGAGAAAGAACTGGCTAGATATTTGGTTGATGAAGTGCAGGAGGTTTACCGTTTGCAGGGAGTTAAGATTAACGATAAACACATGGAAGTCATTGTTCGTCAAATGCTCCGCAGAGTTAAGGTAAGTGATCCGGGCGATACGGCTTTTATCGCTGATGAAAAAGTCGAGCGTTACCGCTTTCAGGAAGAGAACGAAAAGGTTGTAACTCAAGGCGGCCGTCCAGCAATAGGTGAACCGATGCTTTTGGGTATTACCAAAGCATCGCTGAGTACCCAGAGTTTTATTTCTGCTGCTTCATTCCAGGAAACTACCAAAGTGCTTACTGAAGCCGCACTTTCAGGTAAATCTGATTATTTAAGAGGTCTTAAAGAAAACGTTATTATGGGCAGATTGATAACGGCAGGTACTGGTCTGGTGATGTACCGGAAATTGGGTATTAAGATTGCAAATGACAATCCTGAGGTGAACGTAGAATAAATTTAAATAAGCTCAGAAAAGGCTTGACATATTTAAGCTGAATTGATAGTTACCAGCGATTTGCTGCTATAGTCAAAATGAGGGCAGTGATTTAGTTTAGGAGGAAAATGCCGACGATAAGTCAATTGATTCGGAAAGGCCGAATCAAAGTACAAAAGAAAACAAATACACCGGCGCTGGCGGGTTCACCTCAACGTCGCGGTGTTTGCGTCAGGGTATATACGACGACACCAAAGAAGCCAAATTCAGCTTTGCGGAAAGTGGCCAGGGTTCGTCTCACCAGCGGGTATGAAGTTACTTCTTACATTCCGGGTATCGGTCACAATCTGCAGGAGCATTCCGTTGTTCTGGTGCGTGGGGGTAGGGTTAAGGATTTGCCGGGTGTAAGGTATCATGTCGTCAGAGGTACGCTCGACACTGTGGGGGTACAAGACCGCAAACAGAGTAGATCAAAGTACGGTGCAAAAAAGCCAAGCTAGACGGAGATGATTAAATGCCGAGAAGACGGGAAGTCGAAAAAAGAGATATTTTGCCCGATCCCAAGTTTAATAATAAACTGGTAGCAAAATTTGTTAATTCCTTGTTAAAAAAAGGTAAAAAAAGCGTTGCGGAAAGTATTCTTTATGGTGCTTTTGACATTATCGAAAAGAAATTGAAAGAGCAACCTGTTGAACTTTTCGAAAAAGCGGTAAATAACGTAAAACCAGTAATTGAGGTAAAATCAAGGCGTGTCGGTGGTTCTACTTACCAAGTGCCGACAGAAGTTGTGCCGGCGAGACGCACGGCGTTGGCAATTCGCTGGTTGATATCCAATGCTCAGGAGCGCACAGAAAAAACCATGCGCGAAAAGCTGTCCGGTGAATTGATCGATGCTGCCAACAACCGTGGTGGGGCGATCAAGAAAAAAGAAAGTGTGCATAAGATGGCTGAAGCAAATAAAGCTTTTGCTCATTATAAATTTTAACCCATAAGGGAATAATACTTACACGATAAGTGGATTAACCATTCAAAGTTAAGGAGGTAAATTGACATGGCTAAGAAGAAATTTGAAAGGACTAAGCCGCATTTTAATATCGGAACAATCGGTCACGTTGATCACGGCAAGACAACATTAACAGCCGCAATTACCAAGCATTTGGCGAAAAAAGGTTTTGCGGAATTCAGGCCTTTCGATTCAATTGATAATGCTCCCGAAGAAAAAGAACGCGGGGTTACGATTAATATTTCCCATGTGGAATATGAAACAGAAGCAAGGCATTACGCTCATGTTGATTGCCCCGGTCATGCTGACTATATTAAGAATATGATTTCCGGTGCGGCGCACATGGATGGAACGATTCTGGTTGTGGCCGCCTCCGATGGTCCCATGCCTCAAACAAGAGAACATATTCTTCTTGCCCGACAGGTGCAGGTTCCTTGCATTGTTGTTTATCTTAATAAAGTTGATTTGGTTGATGATCCTGAGCTTTTAGATCTGGTTGAACTAGAATTAAGAGAACTTTTAACCCAATATGAATTTCCCGGTGATGATATTGCAATCATTCGCGGGTCGGCGCTGAAAGCGCTGGAAGCCGAGGATGGCAATTCCCCCGATGTCAAATCTATTTGGGAACTTTTGACTGCTATTGATAAACTCCCACAGCCGAAACGTGATACCGATAAACCTTTCCTGATGCCGGTTGGCGATGTCTTTACTATTTCCGGTCGTGGTACAGTTGTGACCGGTAGAGTAGATAGAGGTATTGTCAAGGTTGGTGAGGACGTGGAAATCATCGGTATCAGGCCAACTATTAAGACGGTTGTTACCGGTGTGGAAATGTTCCGCAAAACCCTTGACGAAGGCCGTGCTGGCGATGATGTTGGTTTACTTTTAAGAGGAATTAAACGCGAGGATGTGGAAAGAGGGCAAGTTGTCGCCAAACCTGGCTCCATCACCCCTCATACAAAATTTGAAGCTGCTGTTTACGTATTGACCAAGGAAGAAGGCGGCAGGCATACGCCATTCTTCTCCGGCTATCGCCCTCAGTTTTACTTCCGTACAACCGACGTAACCGGAGTGGCAACTTTGCCCGAAGGCATAGAAATGGTTATGCCCGGAGATAATGTCAAAATGTCGATAGAGTTGATTATGCCCATTGCCATGGAAGAGCAACTAAGATTCGCCATTCGCGAGGGTGGAAGAACTGTAGGTGCTGGAGTCGTAAGCAAGGTTATTGAATAGAAACAGGGAATAGGTTATCCGATCAATGAAAGAACAAAAGATTAGAATTCGTCTCAAAGCTTACGATTATAAACTTTTAGATCGTTCCGTAGAAGAAATAGTGGAAACGGCAAAAAGAACCGGTGCGCGTGTTGCCGGTCCTATCCCTATCCCTACCGAAATTAATAAGTATTGCGTAAATCGTTCACCGCATGTGGACAAAAAATCTCGCGAGCAGTTTGAAATCAGAACACATAAAAGATTGATTGATATCGTCGGTCCTACTCAAGCCACAGTGGACGCTTTGATGAAATTAGATCTCTCGGCCGGAGTGGATGTAGAAATAAAAGCGTAGGCATGCTTTTTGAGTGTTGGGAGATGGTATCGAATCATGGCCATTCTTCAAAGTGAAGATTATTGACTTATATTTAAAAATTGGAATATTAGATGAGTAAGGGAATTATTGGAAAAAAATTGGGAATGACTCAAGTGTTTGCAGATGATGGAGCTACCGTCGGTGTGACTGCTATTGAAGTGGAACCGTCCGTTATCGTGCAGGTAAAAACAAAAGATAAGGATGGATATGATGCCATTCAACTTGGCTACGGCAGAATTAAACAAAAGAATGTAACCAAGCCATTGCAGGGTCATTTTAGCAAAGCTAATAAAGGATTTTTCCGTAAACTAAAAGAATTTCAGGCGGAATCGGAAAAATATGAAACTGGGCAGGAAATTACTGCGGACATTTTTCAAGCTGGTGATTTCGTTGATGTAGTTGGCACTTCCAAGGGTAAAGGTTTTGCGGGTGTAGTCAAGAGACATGGCTTTGCCGGTGGCAAGGCCACTCATGGTTCCATGCATCATCGGGCGCCAGGTTCCATTGGTGCCAGTGCCGATCCGGCGCGTGTATTTAAGGGCACGAAAATGGGTGGTCAAATGGGCAATGTACGTAAAACTATCCAGAATTTACAAGTATGGCAGGTGCGTCCCGATAGAAATTTGCTTTTGTTAAAGGGTTCGATTCCTGGCAGCGAAAACGGGTTTGTATTAATTAAAAAAGCTACGAAAAAGAGTGCTTAAGTCACATCTGGAGTTATAAAAATGGCAGTTGCAGATGTTTTTAATATTGAGAATAAGAAAGTTGCTCAAGTTGATTTGAATGATTCTGTATTCGGCGCTGAAGTCAACGAAGCTATCATATACGATGTAGTTAAAATGCAATTGGCGTCGCGCCGTTCCGGTACTGCTTCCACTAAAACGAGAAGTGATGTCAGTGGCGGCGGAAAAAAGCCCTGGCGCCAAAAAGGAACAGGCCGGGCCAGAGCGGGAACTACAAGATCACCTATTTGGCGGGGTGGAGGAATTGTTTTTGGGCCGCATCCTCGAGATTTTTCTTATAGCATACCTAAGAAGGTACGTAAAAGAGCTATAATATGCGCGCTGAGTATGAAATTCAAAGAAAATAAGATGTTGATTATGAAAGATTTTCCGATGGAAAAGATCAGTACGCGTATATTTAAAGGCGTTTTTGATCTTTTTAACCTGAAAAAGGCGCTTTTTGTTTTAGATGATGACAATGTGTTTTTGCTAAAGTCGTCGCGAAATATAAAAAATGTAAAGATGATCAGGTCAGAGGGTATTAATGTTTATGATATTCTTAATCATGAACATTTAATCCTTCTTGAACCCTCTGTAAAGAAGATTGAGGGAGCATTGCTGGCATAATGGAAATACATCAAATTGTTAAGAAAATACTGGTTACAGAAAAAAGCACTGTAGCACGTGATAAATCGAATAAATATTTTTTTGAAGTCAATCGCAATGCAAACAAAGTGGAAATCAGCGAAGCAGTGGAAAAGCTGTTTAAAGTCAAGGTTGCCGATGTTCGCGTTATGCACGTTTTAGGAAAAAAGAAGAGAACGGGCCGTACTATGGGACAAAAGAGTTCCTGGAAGAAAGCGATCGTGACTTTAGCTGCCGGCAGCCGTATCGAAATTGCTGAAGGCGTATAAGAACTGGTTTAAGGATTAGGCTAATGGGAATTATTAAGTATAAACCAACATCACCGGGCAGAAGATTTCAGAGCGTTTCTGATTTTGCAGAGATTACTTCTGCTGAACCAGTGAAAAGTCTGTTGAAACCTTTGAAGAGGACAGGTGGCCGCAATTGTCATGGCAGAATTACAGCCCGGTTTATTGGCGGCGGTCATAAACGCAAATATCGTGTAATAGATTTTTGCCGCAACAAGGCAGATATTCCCGCCAAGGTTGCCGCAATTGAATATGATCCGAACAGGTCGGCAAGAATTGCGCTGCTCAACTATCGTGACGGCGAAAAAAGATACATTGTCGCTCCGGCGCAGGTTAATGTCGGAGATGTTTTATTCAGTGGTGATAAGGCGGATATCAAGCCGGGCAACGCTGTTCCTTTAAAATACATACCTTTGGGTTCGTTAATTCATAATGTGGAATTGAAGGTTGGCCGCGGTGGACAATTAATCAGATCTGCGGGGGCTTACGGTCAGTTAATGGCAAAAGAAGAAAGTTATGCTCAAGTCCGGCTCCCGTCAGGTGAAGTGCGCAAAGTATTTATTGAGTGCATGGCGACTATCGGGCAGGTGGGAAACAACGATCACGAAAATATTAGTCTCGGTAAAGCTGGACGAAAACGGTGGTTAGGGAAAAAGCCGCATAATCGCGGTGTTGTAATGAACCCGGTTGATCATCCGATGGGTGGTGGTGAAGGCAAGTCATCAGGTGGAAGACATCCCTGTACTCCATGGGGTATACCGACAAAGGGTCACAAAACACGGAAAAATAAGAGTACGGATAAATATATTGTTAAGAGAAGGGGTTAAAGCGTGGCACGTTCGATCAAAAAAGGTCCATATATTGAAGAAAGGTTGCTTGCCAGGGTCAGAAAAATGGAAACCGAGAGTAGCAAGAATGTTATCAAGACTTGGTCGCGGCGTTCAACCATAACACCGGAACTAATTGGTTACACATTTGCCGTACATAATGGAAAAAAATTTATTCCGGTTTATGTGACAGAGAATATGGTAGGGCATAAACTCGGCGAGTTTGCGCCGACGAGGATTTTTTATTCGCATTCAGGTGATCGGAAGACGAAAGTCCGCGCTTAAAAACATGGCGGATACGTTTGGGGTTGATAAACATGGAAGCAAAAGCAGTTGCAAAATATATAAGAATGTCACCGCAGAAAGTCAGGCTGGTGGTTGATTTAGTAAGGGGGAAAAAGGTGCAGGAAGCACGCAATATACTTCTTTACACCAGAAAATATGCGGCAGGTATTGTTGCCAGTGTCCTAAAATCCGCTGTTGCCAATGCTGCCCAGAATCCTAACATTGACGAAAAAATTCTTTACGTTAAAGAAATCTTCGTGGATCAGGGACCTACATTAAAACGTTGGCGGGCAAGAGCTCAAGGAAGAGCAGCGGGAATTAAAAAGAAAAGTTCACATATTACAATTGTTTTGGAAGAAATGTAAGGAGGTACGATATTGGGTCAGAAGGTTAACCCGGTAGGATTACGATTAGGCTACATTAAAAAGTGGCAATCAGTATGGTTCGCCGATAAAAAATATAGTGAGTTGTTGCATGAGGATTTGCAGATCAGGAAGTACCTCAAGAAAAAGCTGTATCATGCAGGAATTTCCAAGATTGAGATTGAACGGGCGGCTAATAAAGCCAAGGTAAATATTTACTCGGCCAGGCCTGGTGTAATTATCGGAAAAAAAGGCTCCGAGATCGAAAAGCTGAAATCGGAAATAGAAAAGTTTTCGCAAGCGGAAATTATCATCAATATTTTAGAAGTTCGTAAACCGGAAGTCGATGCCCAGCTTGTGGCGGAAAATGTTGCCATGCAATTGGAACGAAGAGTTGCTTTCCGTCGTGCGATGAAAAAATGTGTTGGTTATGCTTTAAAATTTGGCGCTAAAGGAATTAAAATAGCCTGTTCCGGTAGATTAGGCGGTGCGGAAATGTCGCGGTCGGAATGGTATCGGGAAGGTCGGGTGCCACTGCATACTTTGCGTGCGGATATTGATTATGGATTTATCGAAGCACACACCGCTTACGGATTGATAGGTGTTAAGGTTTTTATTTTCCATGGAGAAGTTTTACCAACGAAGAATGAAAAAAAATAATGTTCTTCTCGCCTGCCGGTTTATTTGTCTGATTATACCGAGTAAGGAATTATGTAGTTGGGAACAACGGGAGTTTTAGCTTATGTTAATGCCAAAAAGGGTAAAATACAGAAAGTTGCAAAAAGGCCGAATGGGAGGCAAAGCAACAAGAGGAAGTTCGATTGCTTTTGGTGAATATGGATTGCAGGCGGCGGAATGCGGCTGGATCACTGCTAGACAAATCGAAGCCGCGCGTATCGCGATGACCCGTCATGTCAAACGTGGTGGTAAGATTTGGATAAGAGTATTTCCTCATAAATCCGTGACTAGTAAGCCTGCCGAAACCCGCATGGGTAAAGGAAAGGGTGCTCCCGAAGGATGGGTAGCCGTGGTTAAACCCGGTTCAGTTCTTTACGAAATGGAAGGTGTAACCAGAGAAGTTGCCAAAGAAGCGTTTCGCTTGGCAGCGCACAAATTATCTATTGCCACTAAGTTTTTATCAAGGGAGATATCTGATGAAAATTAAAGAAATCAGAGTTCTCGGTATCAACGAACTCAAACAAAAGAGTGGTGAATTAATGGAAGAACTTTTCCGGTTGAAGATTAGACATGCATCCGGACAGTTGGAATCAACAGTGATGTTGGGACGCTTCCGCAAGGATATCGCCCGTGTAAACACGGTGCTGAAGGAAAAGGAGGCTGCAAGTTAACATGGCTGAGAAGGGGAATAAACGCACTATTAAGGGCGTAGTGATAAGTGGTAAAATGGATAAAACAATCGTGGTTAAAACCGAACGTTTAGTAAAACATCCTATTTTTCATAAGTATGTGCGCAAACACGTTAAATACAAGGCCCATGATGAGCAAAATCAGTGCAAGTTGGGAGATACCGTTCTGATTATTGAGGCGCGACCGTTGAGTAAAGAAAAACGCTGGCGGATGCTGGAAATTCTGGAGAAAGCAAAATAGACAGACTTGCATTCAGGCAAGCAGTTTGATGGGGTTTTTTTATGATTCAGATGCAGACCATACTAAATGTTGCAGATAATTCTGGCGCCAAGAAGGTTGCTTGCATTAAGGTGCTTGGTGGATCGAAGCGGCGTTATGCAAGTTTGGGTGATGTTATTGTGGTTTCGGTAAAAGAAGCAATTCCGAATTCCAAGGTAAAAAAAGGCGATGTGATGAAAGCAGTTATCGTCCGAACAGTTAAAGAAGTAAAAAGGCCGGACGGTTCTTATCTGAAGTTTGATGACAACTCGGCGGTTTTAATTTCCAATCAGTTGGAACCAGTCGGGACAAGAATTTTTGGACCGGTTGCTCGTGAATTGAGAGCAAAACAGTTCATGAAGATTATATCTCTAGCTCCAGAAGTTTTGTAAAAATGTTTTGCAGAGGAAGAAAATGAGTTTAAGTAAATTGAAAAAAGGCGATATGGTTAAAATTCTTGCTGGTAAAGATAAAGGAAAAACCGGTAAAGTATTGACGATTATTCCCGAGAAATACAGAATAGTAATAGAGAAAGTTAATTTGATTAAGAAACATAAAAGGCCTGATCAGAAAACTAAGGGCGGCATCGTAGAAAAAGAAGGATCTATTCATATATCTAAAGTTGGATTATTGTGTAATAAATGCAATACAGCTGTGAGGATAAAAAGCAAGGTCCTTGAAGATGGGAAAAAGGTACGTCTCTGTAGCAAATGCAATGACGTAATCAATGTGGGTTAGAGGAAAAATGGCAAGATTAAAGGATTATTATTCAAAAACAGTAGTTCCTGCTCTGATTAAGGAGTTTAATTACAAAAATCCGATGCAAGTGCCCAAGATGGAAAAGATTGTCATCAACATGGGTCTTGGCGAAGCCATTCAAAATGTAAAAATTATTGATGGCGCCGTGCAGGAGTTGGCTGCGATTACCGGACAGAAACCGATAATAAACAAGGCAAAGAAATCCATAGCGACGTTTAAGTTAAGGCAGGGTATGCCTATTGGTTGTTCAGTTACCTTACGAAAAAACAATATGTATGAGTTTTTTGATCGCTTGGTCAATGCCGCTTTACCTAAGGTAAGAGATTTCCGCGGTATATCGCCCAATGCATTTGACGGCAGGGGAAATTTTTCCATTGGTTTGCAGGAACAAATTATTTTTCCTGAAATTGAATACGATAAAGTGGAAAAAGTCAAGGGAATGAACATCACTATCGTGACTACGGCGAAAACTGATGCCGAAGCTAGGCTTTTACTAAAGCTGATGGGTGTACCTTTTAAGCATTAAATAAGGAAGTTCCGGAGGAATTTGGCGTGGCAAAGAAGTCATTAATCGCAAAAGCGAAAAGAAAGATGAAGTTTTCGGTCAGAGAATATAATCGCTGCCCGCTTTGTGGACGGCCGCGGGCATATTATAGGAAATTTGATATGTGCAGGATTTGTTTACGAAAACTTTCCTTACAGGGAGAACTTCCCGGGGTAATAAAATCGAGTTGGTAACTTTAGTTTAAGGAGAAAAATGCATGGGAATGACGGATCCTATTGCCGATATGTTGACTAGAATCAGGAATGCGAATAAGGCTCGTTTCAAAACGGTTATTATTCATATGTCACAGATGAACATTAATATTGCCAAAGTATTGAAGAAGGCGGGATACATCAATACTTACAATAAGATAAAAAATGAAAAGGGGCAGCAGATGTTAGAAATAATTCTTAAATATCCTGATGCCAAGCGTACTATGATTACAAATATTAAAAGAGTTAGTAAGCCGGGGCGCAGGGTTTATGTTGCTTCTGATAGCATCCCTAAAGTTTTAAATGGTTTTGGAATTTCTATTCTCTCGACTTCAAGCGGTGTTATTACTGATGCGGAAGCCAGAGAATTGAATGTTGGTGGTGAAGTTCTTTGTAACATTTGGTAATTTGAATAAATGATATTAAGCAGGAGCGCTTGTTCATGTCGAGAATAGGTAAAAAACCGATAGTTTTTCCCAAAAATATTAAAATCAGCCAAAGTGCCGATATCGTTAAAGTGCAAGGTCCCAAAGGGATTCTTTCTTCTAAATTGCCGGAAGGTATTACTCTGACAATAGGTGACGGTAGTATGGTGGTTGAAAGAAAATCAGAAGAAATACTCGCGCGATCTTATCATGGTTTAGCTAGAACATTAATAGCAAACATGGTGAATGGCGTCAGCGCTGGTTTTGAAAAAAAATTGGAGATATCCGGAGTCGGTTATCGTGCCGAACTTAGTGAAAACAGCTTAAAGTTTATTTTAGGTTTTTCCAGCCCGGTGCAATACGATATTCCCAAGGGAATAGACATTAAGGTGGACAAACAAGTTAATATAATTGTCTCTGGGATTGATAAACAATTAGTTGGCCGGGTTGCGGCGGAAATTAGATCGTTGAAAAAGCCGGAGCCTTACAAGGGCAAGGGTATTAAGTATGCTAACGAGTATATTAAACGTAAAGCTGGAAAATCGGCTGAGCGCGCTTAATTAAGTAAATAAAAAAATTATATTGCCATAAAGAGGTGGAACATTGGCTTCCAAAAAGACATTAAAGATCAGGGAAAAGAGAGCAAAAAGAATAAGGGGCAAAATTACCGGAACACAAGAAAAGCCTCGTCTTTCCGTATTTCGGAGTGATAAGCATATTTATGTTCAAGCCATCAATGACACACAGGCGAGTACCTTGGCAACGGCATCTACTTTGTGCAAAGAGTTAGCCTCAAAGATCAAAGGCAAGAAAAAAGTAGATATAGCAAAGGAAGTGGGCAAGTTAATTGCAATACGCTTACAATCTCTGGGTGTGGATAAAGTCATTTTTGATAGAGGAAGTTTCCTCTATCATGGTCGTGTAAAGGCATTAGCAGACGCTGCACGGGAAAATGGTCTTAAATTTTAATTGTTGTACATAATACTCGATAATAAAGGAAGAATCGTTGGATAAGAGATCGGATAAGAGAGAGATGAAAGATGCGGAGTTCCTTGACCGAGTTGTTGCCATTAACAGAACGGCAAAAGTAGTCAAGGGTGGCAGACGGTTCCGTTTTAGTGCTATTGTGGTTGTCGGTGATGGCAAGGGAATGATCGGTACGGGACTGGGGAAGGCTCATGAAGTGCCGGAAGCTATTCGTAAGGGGATGGATATGGCCAAAAAAAATATGGTGAAAGTTGCCGTTTTAGCAAAGACGATTCCTTACGAAGTCATCGGCCGCTCCGGCGCAGGAAAAGTTCTATTAAAACCCGCATCCGAAGGAACTGGGTTGATTGCTGGAGGCGCTGTAAGAGCAGTACTGGAAGTTGCCGGTGTCCATAATATTTTGACGAAGTGTCTTGGATCTCATAATCCACATAATTTGGTAAAAGCAACTCTTGATGGCCTTTGTCAGTTAAGAGATCCAGCGGAAATTGCCGCGCAAAGAGGTAAGTAGTCTTATCACTGATTCGATGAGGTAGTTTAAAGTGGGTAAAATATTAAAAATTAAAAAAGTTAAAAGTGAGATCGGCCGTCCGGAGGCGCAAAGAAAAATTTTAAGAGGAATGGGACTGACCAAATTAAATAAAACAGTAACTTTAGTTGACACTCCGCAGACCCGCGGTATGATAAATAAAGTTAACCATTTAGTTTCTGTGGAAGAGTCAAAGGAGTAGGTTATGGATTTGAGTTCGCTTAAGGCTCCGACCGGTGCGACTAAAAAGAGAAAACGGGTTGGTCGTGGTGATGCTTCCGGTCAGGGCGGAACATCCGGCAGAGGCGATAAGGGACAAAAAGCCCGTTCCGGCGGAAAAGTACGAGCTGGGTTTGAAGGTGGGCAAATGCCTATGGCCCGGAGATTGCCGAAGCGGGGTTTCCGTAATCCTTTCCGCGATAAATATATTGCTGTAAATCTTACCGATTTATGCAGAAAATTCACCAAGGGTGCGATTATAGATGAAGCCGCTCTTTTTGATAGTGGCATTATAAAGAAAAAAGGCAGTGATATTAAGATTCTGGCTAAGGGTGAAATTGATTTTCCCGTCACTGTAAAAATAGTCAGAATTAGTCAAGCCGCAAAAGACAAAATTACCGCCGCCGGCGGTTCAATAGAAGAGGTAATATAATTTGTTAGAAGGGCTGGGCAGCGTATCCAAAATTCCAGAATTGCAAAGAAGAATATTATTTACTATCCTTCTTTTAGCTGTTTATCGGGTTGGTGTATATATCCCAACTCCGGGAATTGATAATGTAGCGTTATTGGCTTATTTTGAGCAGGCAAAAGGTTCCTTGTTTGGCCTGATGGACATGTTTGCCGGCGGTGCTTTTAGTCATTTTTCCATTTTTGCCTTGGGCATTATGCCCTATATTAGTGCTTCAATTATTCTGCAGTTATTAACTATTGCCGTCCCTCATTTGGAAAGACTTTCTAAAGAAGGCGAAACTGGACGGCGCAAAATTACGCAATACACCCGATACGGAACAGTTCTTTTAAGTATGATTCAGGGTTTTGGTATTGCTTACGGTTTGCAACAAATGGCCGGTCCCTCAGGTTCCCCCATTGTTTTGCAGTCGGGCTGGTCATTTATAATGCTAACAGTTATCACCTTGACCTCCGGTACGGCCTTTATTATGTGGCTTGGTGAAACGATTACGGAAAAAGGAGTCGGCAACGGTATATCGCTGATAATTTTTGCCGGTATTGTTTGCCGCATGCCGGCAGCAATTGGCAATACATACAGACTGGCTATTGCCGGTGAACTGGGTGTTTTGATTATTTTGTTGATTACCGCACTAATGATATTAGTAGTAGGCGCCATTGTTTTTGTGGAAGCTGGTCAACGCCGAATTCCGGTGCAATATGCTAAAAGAATAGTGGGTCGTAAAATGTTTGGTGGACAGACCACACATTTACCTCTTAAGGTAAATACATCTGGAGTCATTCCTCCGATTTTTGCTTCTTCGGTGATAATGTTTCCGGCAACCATTGCTACTTTCGCGCATGAAGGTTGGATAAAAAATATTGCCGGATATTTGGTTCCGGGCAAGATTGGTTACGAAGTTCTTTATGTAGCTTTTATCTTTTTCTTTTGTTTTTTTTATACGGCAGTTACCTTTAAGCCGGATGATGTTGCCGAAAATATGAAAAAATTTGGCGGTTATGTTCCTGGAATAAGGCCCGGGAAAAAAACTGCTGAATATATTGAAAACGTATTGGAAAAACTAACTTTTAGCGGAGCTATTTACGTTTCCCTAGTTTGCGTACTGCCCAGCGTTTTAATTTCTCAATTAAATGTTCCTTTTTATTTTGGTGGCACAGCGCTGCTGATTGTTGTCGGTGTAGCTATGGATACGGCGAGTCAAATTGAATCGCATTTACTTACAAGGCAATACGAAGGGTTTATGAAGAAAGGGCATATTGCCCGCAGGAGATAACGGAAGATTGGTTAGTGGATAATGGTAATTTTGAAGCTTCCGGATGAAATTGAAAAAGCGAGAGCAAGTAATCGTATAGTTGCATATGTTTTAAGCAAGCTCAGGGAAAAAGTAAAACCCGGTGTAAGAACAAAAGATCTGGATAAACTTGCCGAGGAAATTGCGGAAAAAAGGGGAGCAAAACCGGCATTTAAAGGTTACCATGGTTATCCTTATTCTCTTTGCGTTTCAATAAATGAAGTTGTAGTGCACGGGATGCCTTCAGATAGGGTGTTGATCGAAGGCGATATTGTAGGGCTTGATTTTGGTGTTTATTATCAGGGCTTTTTCGGCGATGCAACCGTAACATTGCCGGTAGGAAAGGTGACCCAAAAAGCTTCACGACTTATGCAGGTTACCGAGAAGAGTTTATACGCGGGCATAGCTCAAGCCAAAGATGGTAACAGGTTGGGAGACATATCCGCCGCTGTGCAGGATATGGTGGAAGATGCCGGTTACTCAGTAGTGAGAGATTTTGTTGGCCATGGAATAGGTAAAAATCTGCATGAAGACCCGCAGATTCCCAATTTCGGGAAAAAAGGACGCGGGATTGAACTGAAAAGTGGGATGATTTTGGCCATTGAGCCGATGGTCAATGAAGGAAAATATAAAGTACAAGTATTGCCGGACGGTTGGACGGTGATTACAAAAGATGGAAGCTTATCGGCTCATTTTGAGCACTCGGTTGCAATTACTGATAACGGGCCAGACATTTTAAGTAAATTGAATTAAATTTGTTCTTAATTGAAACTGGTTGTAATTTTTTAAACGGGAATATAGATAATAAAGTATGGCCAAAGAGGAAGCAATCGAAGTTGAAGGTCGGGTTCTTGAACCGCTACCCAATGCCATGTTCAGGGTAGAGCTTGAAAATGGGCATAAAGTTTTAGCTCATATTTCCGGTAAAATGCGCATGCATTTCATCAAAATACTTCCAGGGGATAAAGTAACGGTAGAACTTTCGCCTTATGATTTAACCCGGGGCCGAATTACTTATAGGACGAAGTAAAAATATTTTTTTACTGAGAATAAGGAGCTGAAATCGTGAAAGTAAGGTCGTCTGTGAAAAAAATATGCGAGAAGTGTAAGATTGTCAAACGCAAAGGTGTTTTGCGGGTAATTTGTGAAAATCCCAAGCATAAACAACGTCAGGGCTAGTTTTTAATATTCAGGAGGTTATAGGTGGCACGAATTTCAGGTGTTGATTTACCGAAAAATAAAAGAATGGAAGTTGCTTTGACGTATATTTATGGCATTGGCCAGACAAAGGCAAAGCAAATCCTGAAAAATGCGAGCGTCAGTCCGGATACAAGAACAGATGAACTAGCCGACTCGGAAATATCAGCAATTAGAAATATAATTGATAAAGATCACAGGGTTGAAGGCGACCTGCGCAGGGATGTTTCCATGTCTATTAAACGTTTGATGGATATTGGCGCTTATCGTGGGTTGCGGCATCGTAAGGGACTACCTGTTAGGGGACAGAGAACTCATACAAATGGCCGTACAAGAAAAGGTCCGCGGCGGGCTATTGCAGGCAAGAAAAAAGCAATTTAATTATTCTGAGCTGGAGGCAAAATGGTTAAGGCAGTCAGAAAAACTGGCAAGAAAAAAGAGAAGAGAAATATTACCGAAGGGGTTGCACATATTCAATCCACTTTTAATAATACAATTGTTACAATAACTGATTTAAGTGGTAATGTAATTGCATGGTCGTCATCCGGTTTACAGGGTTTTAAGGGGTCGCGTAAAAGTACTCCTTTTGCCGCACAAATGGCTGCGGAAGATGTTGTGCGTAAAGCCAAGGAACAGGGAATGCGTAAGGTGCAAGTGTATATAAAAGGTCCCGGCGCCGGCAGAGAATCAGCATTGCGATCATTGCAGCTGGCCGGGCTTACTATTACGATGATCCGCGATGTGACGCCTGTTCCGCATAATGGGTGCAGGCCGCCGAAGCGTCGCAGAGTATAACAGAACAGTAAATTACGAATAATAATTGGAGAATAAGGGAGGCTTTTTTGGCAAGATATACAGATTCCTCATGTAGATTGTGTCGCCGTGAAGGATTAAAACTCTTTTTTAAAGGCGACAGGTGCTATTCGGAAAAATGCTCCTTCGAGAGAAGGGATTATGTTCCGGGAGATCATGGTCAGGTGCATAAAAAACAACGTTCTGATTATGGTGTTCAGTTGCGAGAGAAGCAAAAGCTTAAAAGAATGTATGGTCTTTTGGAAAAGCAGTTCAGAGGCTATTTTGAAAAGGCCGATCAGCAAAAGGGCATTACAGGAGTAAATTTGCTTGTACTTCTGGAAAGAAGACTGGACAACATGATTTTCCGCATGGGATTTGCTAATTCCAGAGTGGAGGCAAGACAATTAATTAGTCATGGACATTTTTTAGTTAATGACAAAGCGGTTAATATCCCATCATTTTTGCTTAAAGCAGGAGATGGAGTTAGCGTTAAGGAAGGCAGCCGTAAGATAACGCGTATAATGGGAGCAATTGAAACTGTAGCAAGACGTGGCGTGCCTCATTGGCTGGAATTGGATAAAGATAACTTTAAGGCCTCCATTAAAATGTTGCCGGTGCGGGAAGATTTAACCATGCCTGTGCAGGAACAATTGGTTGTAGAACTTTATTCGAAGTAAAAAATTAAATTATTTTCATAAACCAGCTAAAGGATGGGTTTAATTATGCAGAGGAACTGGTCAAGTTTGATTCGTCCCAAACGTATAGATGTTGATGAAGCGACGCATGCGAATTTCTATGGAGAGTTTACCATTCAGCCCTTGGAAAGGGGTTTTGGTATAACATTAGGTAATGCGTTAAGAAGGGTGCTACTTTCTTCTATTCAAGGTACTGCTATTGTTTCAGCAAAGATCGATGGTGTATTGCACGAATTTTCAACTGTACCCGGAGTTAAAGAAGATGTAACAGATATTATTTTAAACTTAAAAGGTGTACGCTTTAAATTGGGACAAGCGGACACAAAGGAAGTGAGCATTAATGTAGATCGCGCTGGAGCCATTACAGCCAACGATATTATCACTGATGGAACAATCGAGGTTTTAAACCCCGATCATCATATTGCCACTCTATCAAGTGGATCTTTTAAGGCAAAATTGGTAGTAAAAATGGGCAAGGGATACCTTCCGGCGAAAAAAGAACTTGAACCTGACCAGCCTAAAGGGACAATTAATATTGACGCCATTTTTTCACCGATTAAAAAAGTAAATTATGTCGTTTCTTATGCGCGAGTCGGTCAAATTGCCGATTATGATAAGCTCACTCTCGAAGTTTGGACTGATGGCAGTGTAAAGCCGGAAGATGCCATTGCTTATTCCGCAAAAATAATGAAGCAGCAATTAGACGCATTTATTAACTTTGAAGAAGTTGAGGAAGAAATTCTGCCGGAAAAAGAAGATGAACAGGAAAATGTAAATAAAGTCTTGCTGCGTTCAGTGGAAGATTTGGAACTTTCCGTGCGGTCGGCTAATTGTTTGAAGAATGCAGGTATTAACACTATTGGAGAGTTAGTAAAGAAGACAGAAGCGGAGATGCTCAAAACAAAGAATTTTGGCCGCAAATCGTTAAGTGAAATCAAAGATATTCTTAATGAATACGGCTTTACTTTTGGAATGGATATTGATTCCGTAAAGTAAAATAAAAAGATTTACTAAATAATAGCGCAAATAGTTTTTTAGAATTTAACTGGTTAGGAAAGGAAGATATTAGCGATGCATCATGGTAAGACTGGTAGTAAGCTAGGGAGAACTTCTAGCCATAAGGAAGCCATGCTTCGTAATATGGTTACTTCTGTTATAAAATTTGAACGTATTCGTACTACAGATATGAAGGCAAAAGAACTGAGAAAAGTGGCGGATAAGATGATTACCTTAGGCAAAAAGGGCAGTTTACATGCTCGCCGTCAGGCCTTGTCTGTTGTCCGGGATAAATCATTAGTAAGTAAACTTTTTGGTGAGCTTACCGAACGCTACCGTAACCGTGCAGGCGGATACACGAGAATTATCAAGGTCGGGTATCGATTTGGTGACAACGCGCCTGTTTCCATTTTGGAATTTATTCCTGATGAGAAAAAGAAGGAAAAATCAAAGCCAAAGGTTAAAGCGAAAGCAAAAGAAAAGACAGCCGAATAGCTTGTCTATAAATTAGAAAATAAAAAAAGGCAGGGTTTTGACCCTGCCTTTTTTTATTGTTGTTTTTTCACATCAAAAAATGTATTTACAATGACATAGTGAGACCCAAATTTCAGAAGCGGAGCGCACTGAAATTTTCAGGTCGAACTATCTCAGGAGCGAAGCGACTGGGGACTAGGAAGCACCGGTCACATTTCACACCAATTGAAGCATTAATTTGCATATATAGTAATAAAGGAGGTTTGGTTATGGCGGAAAAAAAGATTGGCGAAGTAATGAAGTATTTTTCGAAACCTTCTGTGGCTGCGGTAAAAATAATAGAAGGAGAAGTAATTGTTGGCGACAGCATTAAATTCTCCGGCCACACTACGGACTTTATCGATGTTATCGAATCCATGGAAGTGGATAATAAATCCGTGCAAAAGGCTGTCGCCGGTGATTTCATCGGCGTCAAGGTTTCCGACCGCGTGCGGCCCGGAGATGAAGTATTTAAGGTAATACCGGATTAATTTCCATTCCACTTACGTGTCCCGGACTTTTGTGAATTTCTTTTACAACAAGTTAAAGGGAGGTTGCGCTTAAAATGCAACATTCAACACATCCTGCAAATGGTTTAAATTTTTATGTCTAAAATTTTGATTGTAGATGACGAACAGGATATTGTGGAACTCCTCTCTTATAATCTGGAGAAAGAGGGGTTTTCTACAGTAAAAGCCTATGACGGAGAAGACGCCCTTGGGTTGGTCCATTCAGAAAAGCCGGACTTGATGATTCTCGATCTTATGCTGCCTAAAATGAATGGATTGGATGTTTGTAAAGCTATCCGGCGTAATCCGGAGACTGTAAATTTGCCAATCATTATGTTGACGGCGAAAGGCGATGAAATTGATAAAATAATCGGATTGGAAGTTGGAGCGGATGATTACATTACCAAGCCCTTTAGCATTAAAGAGCTTATTGCGCGGGTGAGAGCTGTATTGCGCCGTATGCATGATAATGATAATAAAACCGGCAAGGAAGAATTTAATTATAAAGAACTGGCAATAAATTACGCTTCCTGTCTGGTACAAATCAGTGGTAAACCGGTAACACTAAGCCCGACGGAGCTCAAACTTCTTTTCTTTTTTTCGCGCAATCCGGGCCGGGTCTATTCGAGAAGCCAGATTCTTGATCACGTCTGGGGTGATGACACTTTTATTACTGATCGTGCGGTTGATGTGCACATCAGGCGTTTGCGCAGCCAGATTGAGAAGGATATGGAAAACCCGCAGTATATTTTGACTGTCAGGGGATTTGGTTATAAGTTTGCCGATAAAAAATAGCTTCCAATTGTTATTACATTTTCACCTAACTGTCATCATATTGTAACATTTAACATGTAGATTACTTAAAAATTTATTTGGAGGACAAGAAAATGTTCAATATCGCAAGAAAAGCAGTTTTTGTACTGATAATATTTTGTTTGATAGCAGGTTCGGTGTTTGCCGCTGAATCAATTGTGATTAAAGGATCAACAACGGTTTTGCCGATTGCTCAGGCAGCTTTGGAGGCCTACATGAAGGCCAATCCCGGGGTTCAGATTTCTTTATCTGGCGGTGGTTCCGGTGAAGGCATCAAAGCTTTACTTGATAAGACAACCGATATCGCCGATTCTTCGCGCGAAATTAAGAAAGAAGAAATTGAGTTGGCAGAAAAGAACGGTGTAAAGCCGCTTGCTCATGTTGTGGCTTACGACGCTATTATTCCTGTTGTTCATCCTAAAAACAAAGTAACCAACTTATCCATTGATCAGTTAAGCCAGATTTATCAGGGTAAAATTACCAACTGGAAAGAAGTAGGCGGAGAAGATTTGAAGATTGTAGTCATTTCCCGCGATTCATCTTCCGGCACCTTTGAATCATGGGATCATTTCATTATGAAAAAAGCCAGGGTTACCCCCCAGGCGCAGATGCTGGCTTCTAATGGCGCAATTGTTACCGCAGTTTCCAAAAATCGTTATGCCATCGGCTATCTCGGCATGGGTTATGTCAATAAAAGTTTAAAGCCTCTGCCGGTCGATGGGATTAAAGCTTCCGTGGAAACAGCTCTTTCTAAAGAATATCCATTATCCCGCGAACTTTACATGTACACCAACGGTGAACCGACAGGCGAAGTGGCTAAATTTATCGCCTTTGTAAAATCTGCCGATGGGCAGAAAATAGTGGCCAAGGAAGGATTTGTTCCTTTGGTGACATTAAAAAAGAGTAAGAGCGGTAAGAAATAAAAACCCCTGCTTACTTTCGGAAGATTTTCGGAAAATGTATTCCGAGAAGAAAAGCGTTTTATTGTGAAACTCCAATTCCGAAAGCGAAACGTATAACCTAATAACCTGAAGGTCACGCGAGGTCACACGTTGGAATTGGTAAGTTGTAATGAGACAAGCTGAAAACGAATGAAATGAAGTTTGAAGCGTTAGTCGAATTATCCCGCAAAGCGGAGGGTGCAATACCCCGCAGCTTGCTGCGAAATGTTTCCAAAGCTTGCTTTGGGGTTCATACCCGTGATTTATTTGCACCCATAATGCAGCCCGGTCGCAGATGGTTGAGGCGATATTAAATAAATTTTAAAGGGATCGGTATACGGCGTTCAGCGCCGGTACCGATCCTGCGCAAATTGATCCTCTTGTTGTCTTGGTGATGAAATAAAAAATTGAATTGAAAAATAATTTGGTTAATCCTGCGGTTTGGAATATCCCGGCTTCAGCCGGGCGAGGAATGCGGTGCAACCTGCGGGAAGGTCGCGTTATCCTCTACTTCACGGGATAATTCGACCTGCAAGCTTCAGTCGTAGATGACCTTCAGGTTGTGCACTTTGTCTCTGAAGCTTTGGTCTCATTATTGTGGGGAACCTACGGCTCCTGCCGGTGGGGGCTCGACTATTTGTATTTGCCCGCCAGTAATTATTTTAAAATTGGGCTTAAATTCTTAAGGGAAATATTATGACCAGACAAACAAAAGAAATAATCATCAAGTATGTCTTTTTCACTTTTTCTCTGGTCTCTATTATTGTCCTGGGGTTGATTGTTTTTTCTCTCTTCCGGGAAGGCCTGCCGATATTCGGGAAAGTCTCTGTTAAAGATTTTTTACTGGGAATGGAATGGTACCCGACTTCCGATCCGCCTTCATTTGGAATTTTTCCTTTGATAATTGGTTCGCTTATCGTAACGGTTCTGGCAACGATTATTGCCGTGCCGCTGGGCGTTATGGCCGCTAT
This sequence comes from Syntrophaceae bacterium, assembly GCA_003139775.1. GTDB lineage: Bacteria > Desulfobacterota > Syntrophia > Syntrophales > Smithellaceae > Smithella. The sequence continues at coordinate 38,937 of PLGI01000116.1, forward strand.
TTATATTTCCGAAATCGCACCTCAGGCAATTAAGGAAATTCTCAAATCAGTCATTGAACTTTTGGCTGGATTACCTTCCGTTGTACTTGGCTTCTTCGGGATGGTGGTGGTAGCTCCCTGGCTGCAGGATACGTTTGATCTTCCCACCGGTTTAAACATCATCAATGCATCCATGATTCTGGCCATTATGGCTATACCAACTATTTCCAGTCTTTCTGAGGATGCCTTGTATGCTGTACCCCGGGAGTTCAAAGAAGCGTCGTACGCTCTGGGCGCCACTAAATTTGAGACCATTACGCGGGTGATCATTCCGTCGGCTCTGTCCGGTATTTCCACGGCTGTGATGCTGGGTATGGCGAGGGTCATTGGCGAGACCATGGTTGTTTTGATGGTGGCCGGAGGCGCGGCCGCTATTCCCGGGAGCATTTTCGATTCGGTTCGCCCGATGCCCGCAAGCATTGCCGCAGAAATGGGAGAAGCGCCTTTTCGCAGCGCCCATTATCAGGCACTTTTCGCTATTGGCATCGTTTTATTTTTTCTTACACTCTTTTTTAATCTGGTTGCCGATTATGTTTCCCACAAATTCCGCCAAGTTGGGTCGGGGACTCTTTAGATGGAAGATATGATGAAGTCATTCAAAAATAATTCCATGAAGTGGCGCTATTTTAAACAAACTCTTTTTTTCGGCGCTGTGCGTTTGTCAGCGTTGATCATCGCATTGGCTCTGGGTGGCATACTGTTTTATATTATTGTGAACGGCATTGGCGCAATCAGCTGGGATTTCATCACCAAGCCTCCTACGGATTCCATGACTAAGGGCGGCATTATGCCGGCAATTCTCGGTACAATCTATCTCACCATCGGCGCAATCGCCATTGGTTTGCCTCTGGGTATTGCGTCGGCTATCTATCTAACGGAATATGCCAAGCAGGGAAGAGTCATCCGTCTGATAAAAGTCGGGATTAATTGTCTGGCCGGTGTTCCTTCGGTTGTTTTTGGCTTATTCGGACTTGGTTTTTTCGTTATCTTTTTGAAATTCGGGTCGAGTATTTTATCCGGATCGCTCACTTTGGGATTTCTGATTCTGCCGACAATCATCGGCGCAGCGGAAGAAGCTCTAAAGGCCGTGCCGCAGACTTTCAGGGAAGCGTCACTATCATTGGGTGTTTCCAAGTGGCAGACCATTTATCGGATTGTTTTACCCAACGCGCTACCGGGAATTTTAACCGGTTCTATTTTAGGCATCGGCCGTGCCGCCGGAGAAACAGCGCCGATTATGTTTACCGCCGCCGCGTATTTCACCGCCAAACTGCCCGGTTCTATTTTTGATGAAGTGATGGCTCTGCCTTATCATATTTATGTGCTGGCCACAGCCGGCACAAACATTGAGGCAACAAGGCCCATACAGTATGGAACAGTGCTTGTTTTGGTAGCGGTGGTTCTGAGTATAGATCTGATCGCGATAATCATTCGCAGTTATATGAGAAAAAATAAAAGGTGGTAAGAATGGATTCCGATATTATTATTAAATTGAATAAAGTGAACTTTTATTATGGGCAGTCGCGCGCCTTGACGGATATAACTATGAACTTCAGGAAAAATAAAGTCTCCGCCCTGATCGGGCCTTCAGGGTGTGGCAAATCCACGCTGCTGCGGCTTTTAAATCGAATGAACGACCTCATCGACGGAACAAGAATTGAAGGAGAGATATTTTTTGAAGAGAAGAATATCTACGCTAAGGATGTTGATCCGGTGGAAATACGCCGGAAGGTCGGCATGGTTTTTCAGAAACCCAATCCCTTTCCGAAAACAATTTATAATAATATTGCCTATGGCCCAAAACTGACATCAATGAACACAGATGATCTTGATACCCTGGTCGAGCAAAGCCTCAAACAGGCTGTCTTGTGGGATGAAGTCAAGGATATTTTAAATAAATCCGCTATGAATCTTTCCGGCGGCCAGCAGCAGCGGCTCTGCATTGCCCGGGCGCTGGCGATGAAACCGGACATTTTATTAATGGATGAGCCGACTTCGGCGCTAGATCCAATTTCCACTGCCAAGATAGAAGAATTGATTGAAGAGTTGAAAAAAAACTATACAATCATTATCGTAACGCATAATATGCAGCAGGCAGCGCGCATCTCCGATGAAACAGCATTCTTTTACCTGGGAAACATGGTTGAGTATAATAAGACGGAGAAAATATTTACCAATCCGGATGTAAAGCACACAGAAGAATATATAACAGGCAGGTTCGGATGATATTCGATTGGAGGAATTACTATGGAAGAAAGAAAACACACAAGTTCGCATTATGAAATGGAACTGCAGGAAATAAAAAATGGCCTCATTTACATTGGCGTTCTGACCGAAACGGCGATTCAAATGGCCATGAAATCTCTGACCGAAAGAGACTCGGATCTTGCCCATAAGGTCATTAAAGATGATGATGAAATTGATACGCTTGATACTGACCTGGAAGAAAGATGCATTAAAATATTAGCTTTGAGGCAGCCGACTGCCATTGATTTAAGATTCATTACGACGGCGATAAAAATCACCGGGCATTTGGAGAGAATCGGCGATATGGCCGCTAACATTGCCGAGAAGGCGATCCAGTTGAACGAAGAGCCTAAACTCAAACCATATATTGATTTGCCGCGCATGGCTGAACTTGTAGGAGAGATGATTAAAAAATCTCTGGATAGTTTTATCGGAAATGATTTGAACATGGCCGAAGAAGTCCGGCGGATGGAACAAGTCACCGACGATCTTAATGAACAGATTTTCCGCGAGCTTCTGACATTTATGATGGAGGATTCCAAAACGATTCACCGGTCTTTAATGATTATGCAGGTATCAAAAAATCTGGAGCGTATTGCCGATCATGCCAAGGGCATTGCCGATATGGTTACCTATATGGTTACCGGCGAAAGTGTGCGTCATCAATCTTGTGTCTCAGACGAAAAGGAGCCTGCGTGAAACGCAATCTTTTTTTTAAAATATTATTCAGCTATCTGGTTATTGTCTGTTTGTCATTTTTTATTCTGGATCTATTGATTAAGGACGAGATTAAAAAAGTCATGACGGATAAGATTGAGGCTGAACTATTTGCCTATGCCGAACTAATTGATTTGAATCCGGCACAGAAAATGTCTGATCAGCTCCAGCAAATTGCCCGGATATCCAACTCCCGAGTTACACTGGTGGACGCGCAGGGCAGAGTGTTAGCTGATTCGGAGAAAGATATCATCACAATGGAGAATCATTTTAATCGTCCGGAATTGCAGGAAGCCCGGCTAAAGGGCAAGGGCAAATCCATCCGCTTCAGCCAGACCATCGGCGTGGATATGCTTTACGTGGCCATACCCATGAAGTCAGGATCACAGATAACAGGATATGTGCGTTTCGCACGCCCTCTTCATGATGTACAGAGCGCGATTGAAAAAATCTATCAATCTATTTTTCTGGCAATGATGATTGTTGCGATTATAGCGCTTGTCATTGCACTGATCTTTTCTTACCGTTTAACTGCGCCGATTCGAGCGCTGGAAAAATTCACTGAAAGATTGCGTCAGGGCGAGCCTTCGGGGAGCATTATTTTAAAAACGTCAGATGAAACGAAGAATCTGGCCGATAACATCAATTATCTTGTAGATGAACTGCAAAGTCAGATTCGGCTGGCCAATGAAGAGAAAAGTAAGCTGATGACGGCTTTTACCAGCATGACCGAAGGAGTTCTTATTCTCAATGCGGAAGATAAAATAGAATTTGTCAATCAGGCATTGGGTAACATGCTGGCTGAACAATACGGAGATATTAATGGTAAAACGCTGATGGAAGCCTTCCTCAATGCAGACTTGCAAAAATCATTTCTTAAATTTAAGGAGAAACATATCACGGTAGTTGAGGAAGTCACTCTGGGCAGCTTCGAGCCGGTCATCTTAGGAGTCAGTATCTCTTCCGTGCATAATTATCCGGGCGAAGAAAAAGTAATGGTGGTCTTTCATGATGTTACAAGGTTGAAGAAACTGGAAAAGATTCGTGTTGATTTTGTAGCCAATGTCACGCATGAAATTCGTACACCGCTTACAGCTATTATAGGCTATCTGGAAACAATTAATGCCGGAGCAATCAATAACACGGATGACGCTAAAAGATTTATTGATATAAGCTTGAAACAGGCCCGGCGTTTGAATCGTCTAGTTGAAGATTTACTGGTCATATCAAAAGTTGAGCTGGGTGAAATTAAATTACATTTTGAAGGAGTTTCTGTACGTGATGTTTTCGTAAGTGCCATGCCGCTTGTTGAGGCGAAGGCCGGATTAAAAAAAATAAACATACAAAATAACTTGCAGAAAAATCTCCCACACATTTGGGCAGACAGAGACAGGCTTACTCAGATACTGGTAAATGTTTTAGACAATGCCGTCAAGTTCACGCCGGAGGATGGCAGTATTTTTATTGATGCCGGGCAAAAAGATAACTATATTGTATTGACAATAACAGACACGGGAATCGGCATACCGAAAGAAGAAGTTCAGCGTCTTGGTGAGCGTTTTTACCGGGTGGAACGGTCGCGTTCGCGCGATTTGGGCGGAACCGGGCTCGGGCTGTCAATTGTTAAGCATCTGATGATTGCTCACGGCGGCAAAATGGAAATCGAAAGCCAATTGGGTCGTGGAACTAAAGTGTCTTTATTTTTCCCAATGAGAATAATTAATTGCTAGTAATAAAATTTAACAAACCTAATGCGGCGAAATTTTTCTCCGTTTAAATCCGCCATTAGCCAATATAATATAAAAATATAAGGAGAAATATTATGAACAATGAATCCCCATGGTATTTGAAAAAGTCACCATTAGGTGCCGCGTACCAGCATTTTTCAAATGTTGCCAAACAGAAAACTGTTTTAGATGCAAAAACAAAAGAATTAATCAGATTAGCTATAGCGTCGGTTTTTAGGTGTAATCATTGTACAGAGCATCATATTAAAGACGCACTTGATGCGGGGGCAACAAAAGAGGAAATTTCGGAAGCTTTGCTTCTTGCTTCGTTACAGGCAGCAGGGACCCAGCTCAATTGGAGCAAAGAATTATTTGAAAAATATTTAGGCGATTAGTGACCTGCGCGAGTTTAAATATTTGATTTGCTCATTAGCGATGCCGCAATTCAAATGGTATTAATTTTATTTTAAGTAACATGTACGGACTCGTGGGTGTTGTCGAGAATATTTTTTTCATCCATTCCTTCCTGAAAACAGTAAATCGTCAGCTTTGAGTGGAGCCTCCTCCGGCAGGTGCCGGAGGCTTCCCGTAATAATAAGATCCAAACTTCAGAAATAAAGTGCATAACCTAATAACCTGAAGGTCACGCGAGGTCATCTATGACTGATGCTTGCAGGTCGAATGAATGAAACTCAAATATTACAAACGCAGTGCCGTAATATTTGTAAGTTGAATTCATCCCGCGAAGCAGAGGATAGCGCGGCCTTCCGCGGGTTTTAGCGCATTCCTTCCCCGGCTGGGGGATTCCAAGTCGCGGGATTAAAATACACTATTTCAAACGATCTTTTTTTCTTTATATCTTAACTGGCTCGTCATCATTCTGTAATACAAAGCGTGTAAACTGCCCGCAAAATTGTAAAAGATAAAAAAACTTTTAATTTAGGAGGGAAAAATGAAGAGATTTTGGTTAATTTTATTATCACTGGGGCTGATTATGGTCTTCAGCGCGTCGGCTTTCGCGGTCGATGTCAAGGTTAGCGGCGATTTTTATATCGCCGGATTGTATTTAGATAAAACTAGTTTAGCAAAAGATGCGGAAACTAATCCGAGCACCGCATTTTATTATCAGCGGTTAAGAGTCAGGACTGATTTTATTGTTTCTCCCGGTCTTACCCTGGTTACCCGTTTCGATGCTCTGGAAAGAGTTTGGGGTGGAGCAAGAAGCGCTCCCGGTACGACTTTGGCCCCAAATTCAGATGATACGTTAGCGGAAAAACAAAACATTGCTTTCGAGTGGGCTTATATCGATTATGTATCGCCTATCGGTACTTTCGACATCGGCTTGATGAATGACGGAGAAACAGGAACAATATTCGGAAACACCTATCAACCTCTTGGCCGGATAAAATGGAACAAAGCCTTTGGTCAGTTCACCCTTAAAGCTGATATTACAAAAGCCAAAGACCAGAGCTACTCGGCCGTTAATTCTACTGCAACCTACACAGATGCGGATGATGATAAATATGGTCTGGAAGGAGTTTATCAATGGAAGGATGGCAGAGCAGGTATGAAAGTTACTTACTACCGCTATGCCGATAGTGAACCAGCACCAGGCAACTATAGGAAAACTTACTTCAAATTTGAGCCATATGTTATTACCAAAATCGGGCCTGTGGACATACAGTCAGAAATCAACTACGCCAATGGTAATTTAAAAAGTTATGATGACACCAGTCTAGGTGCAGACGTTAAACTGGTAAATTTGAGCGGTTGGATTGACGCAACCGCCAAATTAGGTATGGCTTATTTCGGCGGCACTATTGCTTATGTATCGGGTGATGATCCCAACACTAAAGACAGGCAGGAAGGCGGTACTTTAAATGGTGGCACTGAGTGGAATCCCTGTTTGATTCTATTCAACTATTATGATCGTACTTACTGGGTTGGCGGTCTTGCCGGTGATGGCACCTCTACCAATAGTGGACCGATGTCCAATGCCTGGTTCTATCAAGGCCGGGCTGGTGTGAAGCCCATTGCTGATCTGGATATTATGGCATCACTGTCCCATGCAGACGTCGATAAGAAACCGGCTGGTTTTGTCGGTGGCACCTATGGTACGGAAGTTGATCTTACCGGCACCTACAAAATCACCAATAATCTGTCATACATGCTGGGTGTAGCTTACTTATTCACCGGCGATTACTTTAAAGGCACCAGCGCAACTGGCGAAGTTGGCAATGACTACATGCTCATTAACAAACTTACTCTTACCTTTTAATAACAAGAGAGTTGTTTAATTGTTATTTTGAAACCCCGGGAGGGTGGATAAAAACTTCCCGGGGATTTATAATGAGTCCCAAATTTTAGAAGCGGAGCGCACTGAAATTTGCTGGACGATTTATCCCCAAAGCGTAGCGAAGTGGGATTTGAGACTCGCTGACTATAGGAAGCGTTAGTCGAATTATCCCCCAAGCATAGTACCCTGAAGGGCATCTGCGACGACGTGAGATTTGAGACTCCAATTTCAGAAAAGGTATAAAAAATGAAGATTCCGACCATGAATAATATATTTAATCTGGCCATTAGAATTATCGTCATCATACTTACAGTGTTTATTATTGCTGTGCTGTTTGTTGGCCTGTTTCATACGATTTGGGGGATTAAGGAATTTTTACTTACAAAGTCTATCGGCCAATCGTTCAACGTCATCGTTGTCAATATTTTAACTTTTCTTGTCATTATCGAATTGTTCCGGAGTTTTGTCGTTTATTTTGAGACGCACCGGTTTCGCCTGAACACGATGATTGATCCGGCTATTATCTTTGTTATCCGTGAATTAATTGTCAAGCTTTACGGCGAACAAAACATGTCCTGGGAAACGATTGCAGCTTTTGGATTCCTTCTGTTGTGTCTGGGGATCATTCGAAGCCTTGCCGTCAAATACAGTCCCAGTGATGAAACTGGGGAATGCAAACCGCTTTCGCCGTCTTCATAATGCTAAGAAAGAATGAGATGCGTTGAGCATCCATCGGTCTTAGTGCAGATAGGCCTTTTCCATCGGATGGGCTGGTCGCGTTCGCGAGATTTGGGCGGAACTAGTTTCGGATTGTCGATAGTGAAACATTTGATGATTGCTCATGGAGGCAAGATAGAAATTTAATGACAGTTTGACTGCGGCACAAAAGTATCTTTATTTTTCCCGATACAAAAAGTATAATCCTTCAGAAAAAATGATAAGCCTTATCCTTGCGAAAAACGAAGTGACGAAGCAATCTAAATGTCAGGGAATGGTCAGCCTGCCAGACGTATGTCTGGACGATCTTTTCTCTGCCTTATTCATGGAGGTATAGACAATGGAAAGCGCGATAGCAAAAGCAATTCAACTCAAATACCAGCCGGTGGCTCTGCTCTGGTCTAATGAAAAGCCGCAAGGCGCAATGCAGTTTCAGGAAGGCAAATGGGGCTGTGTCATGTGGCTTGCCGCCCATGCCGCGAAAGGAAAAACGGCTGTCGCCGATATAAAAACATTCGGCTGTTTCGGCGGAGGAGTCGGCCTGGGTTTCGGCAATCAATATAAAAATTTCCCCGGCGGTGAAGAAGGCTTTTGCAATTTTCTTTCCGATGGAAACGCAAACAGGAAAGACGGGGAGGAACTGGCCGAAAAAATAAAGCCGTTTATGCGCGCTGAAGCTTACGATAATTTCCTGCATGGTGAACGCTACGTTAAATCTCCCGCTCTCGTTAAAAAATTTGTTGAAAACCTTCCGCTGACAGAAATTCCGAAACAGTATGTTGTTTTTCAGCCATTGGATACCATTGATACAAAGAAGGAAAAACCTCAGACGATTATTTTCTTTGTTAATCCCGATCAGCTTTCCGCATTAGTCGTTCTGGCAAACTTCGGACGCGAGGATAATGAGAATGTGATTATTCCTTATGCCGCCGGGTGCCAGACCATAGGCATTTATCCGTACCTGGAGGCTAAGTCAGCCAAGCCGCGTGCCGTTGTGGGCCTGACCGATCTTTCCGCGCGCGTCTATATCCGCAAACAATTAGGCGATAATCATCTTATGACTTTTTCTGCGCCATTTGCTTTTTTTGAAGAGATGGAGCAAAATGTTCCCGGCTCTTTTTTGGAGCGACATACCTGGGAGAGCCTGCTTTCTGAAAAAAGTTAGTTTTTTGTCATTGCGATGATCAGCCAAAAGCGGAGAAGAAGCAATCCCATAACTAGACGGATGCCACTTTGAACGAATGCGAGAAGTCTTAAGACAGTTGAAGGAAGTGTCGTTGCCCAAAAATCCTTTTCGCTGCCGGAAAGCGTTTTGGATAAATCTAAGGCTTGCTTCAGGCGATTACAAAACTCGCCTTCGGCTCAATCAGTTGTAATCGCTGATCTTACGCTTCGCCAAGATTTATTAGCCAATACGCTTTCAATGGCCGTTCAAATAGATATTTTTTGGGCAACAGGTCAACTGCGATTTTATATTTTACAAAAAATATTGTGTGTTATATAGAATAAGAAAAAGTGAAGTTCATATATTAATTGTTAGCATTAAAATATTGGAAAGTGTTGCATGAAGGAATATATTAAAAAATTGGGGGAAAAATCTTCTTCTGAAATACTTAAGATAGTGCATTTTCATGCATTAACAGCGTATACATATTATTTTACAGAAAAAAAGGTCACTTCTGGAGAAAAACTTACACTTATACTTGCCGATCCAAGATTTAATAAAGAAACTATTTCAGGTACAGAACTTCTCCCTAGGTTAAGAGATTACAATAAAACTTATTTAATAGATTTATCATTCCTTCATTGCGTTTCAATATTTGAATGGTATTTATTTGATTTATTAGAGGCATTGCTAAAGTTAAGGCCAGAACACATTGGCAGTAAGAAGCAATTAGAGTTAAGTATAGTTTTTGACTCAGCAGATAAATCTGAAATCATTGAAAAAATAATTGACGCTGAGTTAAACAAACTAAAATATCAAAATGTCATTGAATGGATGGTCTATCTAAATAAAATAGTAAAAATTAAATATCCATCAGATAGTGACATTAAAAAATTGGCAGAAATAAAAGCCAGCAGAGATATAATAGTGCACAATAATTATATAGTGAATGATGTATACTTAAGGAAATCGGGGAAATGTGCTAGGTTTAAGCTTGGAGGAAAGCTAAATGTAAATGAAAAGGAGTATTTTAATCTTGTTTGGGGTTAATTCCCCGTAGCTTGCTGCGGGGTAGTTCATTGATTGTGCGGCATTTATAAAGAATATCATAGAAAATATTAGCATAAAAGTAGTTAGCAATTTCAACTTTATAATCTAACGATGCAATCTACAGGACGCTCATTCCTCGCGCCGGTGGTCTTTACGTTAGCCCAAATCTATAATCATCAAATTATCAAATAAACATAGTATCCATAAACCACTTTATAAATTCATTGCCTGTCTGAAAAAGGTGTGCTAGTTTACGACACATTCAAGAGGAATAATCTGTATTTAAATAACCGATAAATAAATGAATAAATTAAATCCTTCCGCATATCTTGATAGTTTGAATGTTGATACGATGCGTTTTGGGCTTACGGCAATTACTGATCTGTTGTCGCGGCTGGGAAATCCGCAAAATTCATATAAAATAATATTGATTGCCGGTACCAATGGCAAAGGATCAACTGCGGCGATGACCTCTTCGATCTTGTGCAGCGCCGGTTATAAGGTTGGTCTATACACCTCCCCGCATTTGGTTGATGTCCGGGAAAGGATTGTCATCAACGGGAAGAAAATATCCCTGAAGGAATTTAACCGGACTATTGCGTATGTGAAAGATAAAAAGGAACAACTGGTGACTTATTTTGAATTTTTAACCGCTGTGGCCTATGTATATTTTCAACGCCAGAAAGTAGATATTGCTGTGCTGGAGGTCGGTTTAGGCGGCAGGCTTGATGCAACAAATGTTTGTAAGCCGATGGTTTCGATAATCACCAATATTGCTTTCGACCATATCGATTATCTAGGCAATACTCTGGATTCAATTGCCCGCGAAAAGGCAGGAATCATCAAGCAAAAAGGCGTCTGTATTACAGCGGCAAAACAAAAAAAAGTTTTGGAAGTGTTAAAAAATGTATGCCTGCGCCGCCGCGCGAAACTTTATTGCCTGAATAGCGATATAAAGATCAAAAAGCAAAAGGATGGTTTTTTAAACTATCAAGGCTTGTATCGTAATCTGAAAAATTTAAAGATTCCTCTGCAAGGCGATCATCAGTTATCCAATGCCGCTCTGGCTTTGGCGGCAATCGAACTTTGCACAAAGAAGGGTTTTAATATTGCTGATACAGCGATTTATGCGGGACTCAAAAATACACATTGGGAAGCCAGACTGGAAGTTTTGCAAAATCAGCCTCTTTTTCTTCTCGATGGAGCTCATAATCCCGCGGGCATCAGCGTTTTATGCCGGTCTTTAAAAAAAGATTTTTCTTATCGCCGTTTAATTCTTATCTTTGGAGCTCTTGCTGATAAGGACTATAGTCAAATGTTACAAAAAATAGTTCCTCTCGCCTCAATAATAATATTAACACAACTAAAAACCAAGCGGGCTGTGCCGGTGAACGATATTATGGAAACAGTGAAAAAAATGGGCTATCCGGCAATTGTCACTGAAAATGTAAAGCAAGCAATTGAGCGGGCACAGGCCTTAGCAAAAAAGCAGGACTTGATCTGTGCCACCGGTTCTTTTTATCTTGCCGGTGAAGTAAAACAGGCATTTCCTAAACTTGTCTTATGTGATAATACAAAATCACAATAAAAAGTATACCAAACTGATGAATGCCGCTCCGGGAGTTGCAGCAAAGGTAGAATGATGAACGCGATTGGGCATAAGAAACTCAACATATTAAATCTCGATTTAACTATTGCCTTTTTGATTACGATAATAATTTTTATTTCCTGCCCCGGAGCTTCCGCTTCTGAAACTAAAAATAATGACAATCCTGTGAATATTAAAGCGGACAGCATGAACGGCGATGATCTTTCCGATGTATCCCGTGTTCAAGGAAAAATAACCCTAATTTATAAAGGTCCTGCTCCCGATGCCGAGGATACAGGGGGAGATAATAAAAACAATATTGCCGCCGCTCCCGGAGCTTCGGCTGTTGAAACTAAAAATAATGGCAATCCCGCGAACATTGAAGCGGACAGTATGGACTACGACAATGTTCGCGACGTATACCATGCTCAAGGTAAAGTGAATATAATTTATAGCGGCGCCACTCTCTATGCCGATGACATGGAACTGGATAATAAAAACAATATTGCCACCGCTCAGGGCAGTGCCTCTCTGAAGATGGGAGAGGATACTTTGCAGGGCGATAAAATTGTTTTCAATATTGAAGACAAGACCGGAGCTGTTTATAAAGCCCATGCTTTTTATGCGAGGAACCATTTCTATATAACAGGCGATAAAATTGAGAAAACCGGAGAAAATACATATTTCATCGAAAACCCGGTTGCCACAACATGTGATGGCGATAATCCTGATTGGAAAATCACCGGCAGTGAAATGAAGGTAACAATTGAAGGTTATGGCCTGATGAAAAACGCCTGGTTACTGGCGAGAGGTTTGCCGGTGTTCTATTCTCCATTTCTTCCTTTTCCCGCAAAAACTCAACGTCAATCGGGATTTCTTGTTCCCTATCTTTCCTCCTCCGGGAATGATGGTATCGATGTTGAGGTCCCTTATTTTTGGGCGATTTCTCCGCAGATGGACGCAACGTTTTATCAGCGTTACATCGAAAAAAGAGGATTTAAAGAAGGCGCGGAATTCAGATACTATTTAGGAAATAATTCATCCGGTACTTTTTACGGCGATTACATGGAGGATACTAAACACGTTACCGAAACGACCGATGCCGCAACCAGCCGCGACTGGCAGGAAATGCATCAGCGTTGGTCTTATTATTTAAATCACCAAACAGACTTTGATCCACAATTTTATGTAAGGACTGATTTGCGCCAGGTTTCCGACAAATGGTACTTTAAAGATTTTTCAGCGCACAACTACTACCTTGATCATTATAGCCAAACAGCGGATGACCCGTTTAAGAAGGTTCCTTTTCAGGGCGATCAAACTATGCGTTATCTGGACTCAACTATCCGCGTGGTTAAAAGCTGGTCTAATTACAATTTGACGGGATTGATCAGTTCCACTGACGATTTTGCGGCCGTTAATAATGATCAAACTTTGCAAAAATATCCGGAGATCGTTTTTACGGGCATCAAACAGCCATTTTTGAAGACACCCTTATATTATGAATTTGCGGGCACTTATGATTATTTCTACCGCGGCGAAGGCCAGAAGGGCCAATATGGTGATTTTTCACCAACTGTTTCTTTGCCGTTTAATATATTCGACTATATTAAAGTAATTCCACAGTTTGCTTTGAAAGAGACATTCTGGAGCCGGGATGACAATTTAGCGGGAGCGGAAAGCAAAAGCGGTGACAGAACTATTCTCAACGCTTCATTGGACTTGAGCAGTCAGCTTTCCCGTGTCTTTGATGTAAATGTGCAAAATTGGGAAAAAATCCAACACGTAATAAAATCCGAAATAACCTATTCTTACGTTCCAAACGTGTCGCGAGATAATTTGCCTGATTACTATTTGCCTGCCTTTTCGCCATTCGTAATGCCCATCACATCTGTAGGCACTATAATGCCCATCACATCTTCATCTTTGGATGAACAAAACGCCATTGCCTGGTCGCTTACGAACACTTTTATTGCTAAAATAAGAGATGAAAAAGGAGCCTATAGCTACTTGGAATTTCTCCGGCTTAAACTGTTTCAAACTTATGACCTAAATGAAGCGAATAAAAGTATGGAGGGGGTTATTGGTGAAAGACGGCCTTTTTCTGATCTCGGAATGGAGTTTGATTTTACTCCTTATAAATATTTTTCTTTTACGGCGCGCAATCTTTACAGTGTTTATGATGGCTGGACACAAACGAATTATGATTTGAATCTAAAAGATTGGCGCGGAGATACGCTGGTGCTAGGTTATCTTTATACTTTAGGATCTATTGAAGAAATCAACGTTAACTTAAAAGCGGTAATTACCCCAAATATTGACGGCACATTTATTACGGCAATCGATCGATATAATTCCCAAACAGTAGGGACTACAGTGGGGCTTATTTATCACAAACAATGTTGGAGCATGGGATTAGAGTATACCCAGACCGCTACCGACAGTAGAGTTGTATTTAAAATATCACTGGCCGGTTTGGGTAAGTTGCTTTAAATATACGGGAGGATAAAAAGATGAATTTCAAAATCACACTGGTTGTTATTCTTGTTTGTCTCGCTCTTATCTTTGTGGCTCAAAATATACAAGTCGTCACTGTGAGCTTTTTATTCTGGGAAATTTCCATGTCACGCGCGGTGTTGTTATTCTTTTCCCTGCTAACAGGTTTTATTATCGGATGGTTCCTGCACAGCTATCTTTCATATCGTAAAGATAAAAAAGAATTTTCCGATTTTAAGGCCTAAAGAACATCACAAAAGGGAGAGGATTTTCGGCGACGGTCTGGATCGGACGAGCCAAAAAATAAATGTACGTGTTTTCTCTATAATTGTAAGTGAGCATTTAGGAATTTTCATGGACATGCTTTCTTTCGGATGGTATTCCTTACTGACTGGAAAAACTCAATTCAAACCAGATGACAAACATCGACACCACACCCCACATTTTGTGGTCAAGATTTTTAACATAAAAGTCGGCTTTTCCACACTCCCTTTTCCAGAATGCAAGTTCTTATCATAAACGCGCCCCGCTTTGCATCGGACAAGGAATCCCCTGTCTAATCATCCATCAAATTGCGCGGACCATAAAGTATGGCCTCCATGACAGGCATATACTGGAAGAAAAGTGGTTTCGGACTAAGGTTGATCTCCTTAAGCGTTTTGGCGATGTCGTGGTTGCCCAGTGAAAGCGTTGCCGCCTTCCCGTTCATGGATTTGCCGAATTCGATGGGATTCATATAAACGTTTGCCGCCAGTGGAACCCCATCCTTCACAGAGAAGGTCTTGAACCGGTTTACCTTTTCCACGGAAGTCTTGAGAGTTTGTCCCTTCAGGGTGAGGATGTTTTTCCCACCCTCAGATAGCGTACAGCCGAGTATGCCGTTTTCTTTTGCGAATGTGATGTCGGCAAGGAATTTGGGATACCCGTACATTTCCACGCCACCCTTGCGCGCTCGTTCGGTCGTGACGGGAAGCTGCCAGACGTATGCCGTGAAGTATCTCCTTGCCATCATCCCTAAGACGGTAATGCCCGGAATAGACTTTTTCCGGAATGTGATGGGAAAGGAAATTGAAAATTCGTTGTAGGGATCGATATCCGTTTTGCGGTATTCGAAAGCGGTAAAGGCAACCAGAGCCCTACCGCCCATAATCTCCACAGGGTGCATATCGGGAAGGGGTAAAAGCCTTCTCACCTTGTCGGTGGAGGCGGTGTAGATTGTCGTCATAGACGTGTTGTCATAATAGAAAACCGGAAGCTTGCCTTCGAGAGACAAGTCCTTCGTCATCATATCCCACTGGATAACCCCTTTGAAAAAATCACCTCTATTCATAGAACCTCCTTTGTCCAGAATGTTTGCCGAATTTTATGGTATCCTTATTTGTTGGCATATTTTTGGGCAGTCCTCCTGCTGAACACGTTGCTCAAGGTTACGGCGGTCACCGGGAAAAATCGGGTGAGCAGATCCAGTGCCTTGGCATCCACCCCCACCAGAATGCGCCTTTTGTTGCGCCTGATGCCGGAGATGATGATTTTTGCCGCATCGTCTGCCGTGGTCCGGAAGACCACCTCTTCGTAAATGTTTTCGCCTTTTTCCCTGGTCAGATCGAACATGGCCCGGTTCACACGGGCGTTGCGGGCAATGTTGGTCTTGATGCCGCCGGGATGAACACAGCTGACATAGATGCTCGTTCCGTGCATCTCCTGGGCAAGGGTCTCCGTGTATCCCTTGACTGCAAACTTTGCCGCACAATAGGGACCGTTGTTGGGATTCGGCATGATGCCGTTGATACTGGATATGTTGACGATATGCCCTTCCGGGCGCTTCTTCAAATGGGGCAGGAAGGCCATGGTGCCATACACAACACCCCAGAAGTTGATGCCCATGAGCCATTCAAAGTCTTCCAAGGGAATCGTCTCCAGAAAATCACCCACGGCTACGCCGGCATTGTTGATGATAAGATCCACGCCGCCGTGACGTCCGGCCGCCTCATCGGCATATTGGAAGACCTGCTCTCGCCGGGACACGTCCACAATATGGGTCGTCACTTTCACCCGGTCGCCGACGAGTTTTGCGGTCTCCTGCAATTCCGAGGCATTGATGTCCGCAAGCGCCAGGTTGCATCCCTCATTCGCCAGATTGATGGCAAGCATCCTGCCGATGCCTGAAGCCGCCCCAGTGACGGCCGCTGTCTTGTTTATCAGAATCTTCATGCTTTCTTATTCCTTAATCGTATTGTTCACACATTGTTTGGGTTTGTGTTCGTCGCTTGCCGGATGATGTCAAGTTTCTTGAAAGGCACTGTGCCGAGCAGCGCCTGCACCATTCGTGCGTCTCGGTAACGTTTCTCCTGAGCATAGTCCTTCATGTAGCCGTATCCGCCGAGAATTTGAATGCCGTCGCTTGTGGCATCGCAGGACAACTCTGCGATATGCAGAGCCGCCGCGGATACACGGGGTTCATAACCGCTCTTTTTTTGTTCCAGTTCCAGACATGACTGATGAACGCACATCGCGGCGACATCGGCCTTGACGGATATGGAAGCGAGCATCATGCCGATTTCGCTCCAGTTGACAATCGGCCTGCCGCCCTGCTCGCGCTTTTGGGAATAGGCTAGGGCTTCGTTAAAAGCACCGCGGAGAATTCCGGCATTCATAGCGGCCGCGGCAGCGTTCATTTCCGGTGATATCTCTTCAAAATAGTGACGCCCCGTATTTTCTTCGCCGATAAGACGAGCCCGGACGCCGGAAAACGTTACGTCCACTGCAGGACAGGCGTGCAGTCCCAGCGTGAAGACCGGCTCGCTTTTTTCCACGTTTTGATCGTCGAGATTGACCAGGAAAAAACTGTAGGATGGCCCAATGCCTGAGCGCGCCGGAATAATAGCCTGCCGCGCGAGGTTGCCCAAAACAAGAAGTTCAAGCCGCCCTGTGAGGTTGTAATCGCTTCCAGCACTTTGTGCCAGGGGGAGCGAGTCGGTCTGCGCGGGATTGGTGTAGGCGGGAAAGGCAACAAGCAAATCCTTTGCCGATGAGGCTCCGGGAAAAATGCTCTGCGCAAGATCCTGCGCTCCGGCCGCAAGCATAATTTTCTGGGAAAACGCCTGCGTGAAAATGATGCCGCCCGGGGATGCGTCGGCCTCGCAGATATGTAGGAGAATTTCACAAAGCGCCGCAATGCCGCCTCCGATGCCCCCTAGTGATTCCGGTAGTATGGCACCCAGAAATCCTACTTCGTGTGCCTTGTCCAGCACATGGTCGTAAAATTCGCCGAAAGGATAGCGGTCGTGTTTCCCGGTCTTTCCGACAAGTTCCCTGGCGGCAAAAGATTGCGCCAGATCAGTAATGGGTTTCAGGTCGTTACTGTATGAGGTGAGCATATGGTCCTCCTTACTCTTCAAAGACTTGTGCCTGTGGCACCTGAGGTGCGATGAGGCATTTGAAAGCATTGAGTCTGTTGAGCTGATTTGTTCCCTCGTAAATCTGCAAAAGTTTGATGTCGCGCAGCATCTTTTCAACACCGGCATCCTGTCTTAGTCCTTTTTGACCCATGATCTCTATGGCCATCTGACAATTTTTGACGCCAAGATCAGTCCCGGTGATTTTTGCCACCGACGCCCAGCCCGAGCAACAGCGTTGGTCTTCAGGTTTCGGCATATCAAATAAAAGTTTGCCCATGACTCTGGCCGTGATCTCCCAATTGAGCATCGGTGAGATAACTTTGTCAAACCAGAACCGCGGCATGGCCTTGAGATAATAATAGACCGGTTTGCTTTGCAGGAGCCGATACAAACCGCGATGACTATTGGCGTTGTTGGCTTCGGTATAAGCAAGCCTTCCCAGAATAACGTTTTTATGCATCTCGGCGAGCATACACTGCGCCCACTCTTGATTAATCAGCAGGCGGCCGTTGACGCTGGTTGTGGACGCGTAATGCAGGGCCGTTTCAAACGCCCCGCGCGCGACGCCAATGCCGAAGGCGCAGACGCCCGGGCGCGTGGCGGACACCACATAGTCGCAGTAGCGCTGGGAAATATCTCTGGCAGGCTTATTTGTAAATTTTTTTACGAGAGCCGAACTGAAGAGAACCTGGTCATCCGGGATGAAGCAGTCTTCAAAGATAAGCACACTGGCCGGGCAGACCCTCTGTCCCATCTTATTTTCATGGCTGCCGAAGGAAAACCCTTTCGTGCCGGTCTTCACGATAAAGCCGATGGTCGTTTCGGATGGATGCTTTGTGTCTTCATACGCGTAAAGAACCGTCCATGAGGAGACATGCCCCATGGAAATGAACACCTTCGTGCCATTGACGATGAAGCCACCTTTGACGCGTTTAGCCTGACAAGTGACCTTGCCCTTATCCACAAGGTCGACCTCCTCTACATCGGTCCCGGCGCCCGGTTCCGTCGTGGCTAACGCCAGCACACAGGGCTTGCCCGACTTTTCGCCCTCAACAACCTCCCGAAGAATCTTTTTGGCCAGGCGGATGTTGCCCGAAGCAGTCAGACCGGCCACAGCCAGGTAATGAACGCCGATGACATTCATAATGCCGACGCAGACAGAAGCGACTTCTTCGGAAAAGCAGGACATGGATGGCATGTTATAACCATGGCCGCCGAATATTTTCGGTATCCACATGGTGTAGAGGCCCCACCGGTTGGCTTCCTCCACCAGTTCCCAAGGCAGGTAATCCGGATCTTTGTGGGTGAGACGGTCGAGCTTAAGGGCAAGGGGGTTCGCCACTTCCTCGTTGAACTTGCGGGCGATGGCTATAACCTCCCTGGTTTCCTTCACCATATGTTTCGGCATGTGGGGAGCATAGGACAGGCCCAGCCATGTATCTTCAAATTTAGGAAAATGTGACAGAATGGACACGACTTCTGAGTTGGTCAGCATATAATCCTCCTATTTATTGTTGAAACTCCAATTCCGAAAGCGTAGCGTATAACCTAAAGGTCACAAGTCGGAATTGCTAAGTTGAACAATCCCGCGCAGCAGAGGGTTTAGTACCCCACAGCTTGCTGTTGAACCTGTTTCCAAAGCTTGCTTTGGGGTTCTACCCGTGATTCCCCGTCGAGTCTGAGCCAGCGCGCAGGATGATGAACCATGGCGCTGATATCGGGATAATGTGTATCGCTCTACAGGCATTTTTTTAAAAACCGGATCTGATCGCCTACGGTCTGTTGGAAATGCGGGGGAACGTACAAATCGAAGTGTCCACACTGATAGACGATCAGTTCGCCTTTCGGCGCCTTCGTTGCCGCCTTGATAGCCGGATTCAAGGGGGTGGTAAGGTCATTGGCTGCAACCTGCACCAGCCAGGGGACTCCCAGCCGTTTCGCCAGCCGTCCCGGAGAATAGAGAGCCACTGAAAGGAAAATACGTGCGGCAACCCGTTCTTCCGGTTCGAATCCCGGGGGGTAAAGTTTCTTCACTCCCTCCACCACATCGGGGGCCGTCATTGCAGCAAGATCACCGGGAAAACCGACAGCAGGTACATAGTAAGGGCTTCGGCGCAGAATCATGTTCGCCATGTCACGCCAGGCGGCTATACCCAGCCGAATGTTCTGCACCATGCCGGTCGCCGCCGCCGTCGCAAAACCGTTCATGTGCGGAACTTGTGATATGACTGCGGCGATATCGGGGTCCTGATCCGTTGCTGCTATCTCAAGGACATGGCCTCCGCTGAATGACGTTCCCCAAAGAGCGATCCGGTGTGAATCCACCCCGGGTAGCCCTTTGGCAAACCGTATCGCGGCGCGCCAGTCCTGGTGTTGTTTTTTGATGTCGAGGATTAGTCTGGGTTCGCCTTCGCTATCGCCAAAATGCCGGTAGTCGAAAACCAGGGCATGGTATCCGGCCCCGGCGAAGGCTTCTGCATACGCGCCGAGGCGCATTTCCTTGACCCCGCAGAAACCGTGGGCAAGAATAACACACGGGGCCTTATCCATACCGGAGGCTTTGAAAAACCAACCAGCACATTTCAACCCTTCCGAAATGAATTGAATATCCTGCCTGTCCTCCATGTGAGATCCCTTCCGCGGCGCCGCACAATCTGACATTAAATATTGTCAGTTTCATACCAGATCTTCTTGACTTTGACAAGATATATTGTCAGAATTGTTTTTATGAAAAAGAAAACAACCCAGAGCCGGATCTACGGTGGTGTCAAAGCAAACCTGAGAGAAGAGGAGCGGCGAAAAAAACTGATCGAAGCGGGGCTTGAGGCATTTGGAACCAGAGGCTACGCAAAGACCAATATCAAGATGATCTGTGGAGTTGCAGGCCTGACAGAACGTTATTTCTACGAGTCGTTCCGTCATAAGGAGGATTTGTTGTGTGCCGTATACAGAGAGCTGATCGACGAAGGGCAGCGCGATTCCATGGCAGCACTGGAAGACAGTGATGGTTTCCCCTTGGAAACAGCCTTGCGGGCGCTAAAGATGTTTTATCAACGGTTTCAGCAAGATCCCCGCAGGGCGCAGATACAGCTCTTTGAAATCCTAGGAGTTAGCCAGAATATAGATAGGGAATACCAGAATGCCATGCGCTTGCTGGCCGACATGGTGAGGCTTTTCTTATGCAAAGTCTTTCCGCATATTCATGAAGAAATACTCAACAGGAGTATGATTCCGACCGGTCTGGCAGGTTCGATCATCATGATCGCCCATGAATGGGTACTCGGTGGTTTTATAACCCCCTTGGATGACATAATTTCCCAGTGCACGGATCTTTTTGTAGCCGTGGGGAAACACATCGAATCCCGGTCCTGACTGCAAAACCACCCATAATCTTGTTTCTCGGCAGGAAGCGACCTTATCCTGCAGCTTCTCGACAACGTTCCTGGACATCCCTCGCCTCTTGTCGTTCAACTCCGAGAAAGTGATTATTTCATTACCCTTTTTCAATCCATAATACTCAGTTATTTTAAAACTGACGTTTGCGGACTTGTAGGGTATGCCG
>PLGI01000129.1 GCA_003139775.1 Syntrophaceae bacterium
CCTTCACTTATGCACCTGTCCAGCTTTTCCAGACCACCTCTGCTCTCTTCAAGCAAGTTCGTCAAATCTTTTTAAAATAAAAATTAAAATCATTCGGTAAGAGATCTTAATTAGGTGGCTGCTTCTTCTGCTGGTCATATCTTCACAACACCATCTAAAACCTTCCTGAGTCTTCTGGAGTGAGAGATCTTCTGTTACCTATAATATAAGGAGGGGAGGGGCAATAAACAAATGACTCCCAGAACGGTTTGGGGCACAGTGTCTCGGTATCGTGGATGCAGAGGAGGCCCGCCCCGTGATGGAGCGGGCCTTTTTTTATTACATATTTTAAAAAAAGTGGGAGATTTAGTTAGTCTAATAAATAGAAATAAGCAGACTCCTGCGCTTTTTTAAATACAGTGGAGATCACCAGAGAATATCGAAATAAATTTCTGTCCCTGGAACAACTGCGGGGGTATTACATAATCGCCGAAAAAATAGTACAGCTGATCGAGAATAACTCCACAGTGAAAAAGATAGTAAAACACTTTCTAGTGGATAATCTGATAAAATACGGACGCTACGCTCTTGGCAAAACAGAATTTAAACCTGGCTTTGTTTCCAGCATAATCACCCGTTCATTTTTATCCATCTACCGGAAAACCGGTGAAACCAGAAGAGAATTTGTCAGAGCAAATGGGAAAGTAGTTTAAGAAATTAGTCAGTTATCCTCCCAGTATATAACGTAGAGCAGATCTCACTCTTTTGGAGTTGCTTATTATTATTTTGTAAGAACCGAAATGCGCACCCAACATTCCATAAACCATCTCCAAACTCATAGTAAATACCCAGAACAGCGATAATTGGCTTCAATAATGGAATGATTGTTGATGCCACCTACAAAATTCCCGAGATCAGACTTTTCATAATCAATCAGGAAAGGAAATAATCTTTTATAAATTTTACGGATATAGTCTTTTAACTTCGTTCCACGAATTCCACGATATTTCCATCTGGGTCTTTGACCATGGCAACGCGCACACCTGGACTAATCTCAGTCTCAGGCAACGCAAATTCAATTCCCTCGTTTTTAAGATCAGAACATAGTTGGGTGAGATTCTTTATTACAAAGGTTACGTATCGAAATCCCAATTGATTTTCCAGACCGATGATTCCTCGGGGAGGGACGGTTTTGGGCTCAATCAATTTGAAGTCACTGGTTCCGAATCGCAGTCGGTGTATCGTTCCAAACCTTACGGGAGTGATTCCCACAAACTCTAGTCCTAAGATATTTTGATAGAAGTTAAGGCTGACCTTGATATCACTAACAATCACACTGAGATCCAGAGATCCTTTTGCTGGTTTCATCATTTTTTATACTCCCTTCCTCATTAAATTAACCACAGTTCGTCCATCATTATTGATGTCAGATTTTCACTTGGTTATCAAGGCACCACGTGTCGAGATTAAATGGATCAACCTTAGTTGCCTGGTGCTACTCGCCCGGGAACTAAGACCTAAAACAGCAAGGTAAAGCTGAGATTCTCGCCTGCCCAAGATGGATATTATTGGTACTTATGTCTCAACCCATCCAAAGAAATTACACATACCACCATCGGGCAGTAATAGGGCTCCGGTATAAAGACTACTGGCATCAGATGCCAAAAATACTGCTGTCCCAACAATTTCCTCGGGTTTACCGAAACGTTTCTGGATATTCAGTTTTCTCATGCTCTCATACCACTTTGTATTCGTCATAACCTGTTTCACCAGCGGAGTTTCTATATAGCATGGGCCAATCGCATTTACCCTTACATACGGAGCCCACTCAATGGCTAAAACGCCGGTCATCTGGCGTATAGCCCCTTTAGTGCTCGCATATGCAACCTGAAACGGCAATACTCCTTCTGCTAAAAGTGAGGCCATATTAATCATGCTGCCCTTTTTCTGATCACACATAATTTTTCCCACTTCTCTGGCACATTTGAAGACTCCTACCTGATTAATCTGCAATACTTTATCATATTCTTCGTACGTTAACTCCAATGCTGGCTTCCTGATATTAATACCAGGAATATTAAAAGAAACATCTATCCTGCCATATTTATTCATGGTCTTTTTTATTGCAGCCTGAATACTTTTTTCATCTGTCACATCAAGTTTGGTCTTTAATATATCCCCTCTACATTCCTTGGCTGCCTCTTCAATTCCTTCTTCATTTATATCTGCCAAAACAACCCTGGCACCCAACGCATCAAACCCCAGGGCAATTGCCCGGCCTATACCCGAGGCCGCTCCCGTTACAATGGTTACCTTATCTTTCACACTAAACATTTCTTCCGGTTTGTATATCCATTCACCAACTGTCCAATCTTTTTTTTCTGTCATTACCACACCTCCCTATCAAAAATTTTGGGTTGTTAATAGATAATTAACCATATAAAAGACTTCCATCTTCCCGGTACTTATTCCTACTTTACGATCAAGCTTCGAAAAATCTTCGTGGGTTCTCAACCAGAAGTTTATTGATCTGTTCATTTGTCACCCCGGCTTTCTGAAGAACAGGGATAATGTCTTCAAATATGTGAGTAGGGTGCCACTTGGCCATTAGTTTGACTGCTGGTGCCGGCAAAACCAAGGGTCTTCCCAACCAATAATTTACAAAATCATGCGAGAGCATAATCTGGTTTGCGTAGCCAAGGCCTATTAGCCCTATTAGGCAAACTTCCCGTCTCGTATCGAAAGGCGCGCCTACTAATCCTTGAATACCAAATCGATCAAAGCCAATGTAAACACCCTTTTCCAAAACGCTTAATAAGTATTCAATATCAGTGTTTCCTTCTATGTGACCAATCATTATCCGCTTAGGGTCCGCCCCTTCAGAAAGTAGAACATCCGCCTGTTTTGGTCCCTGTTTGCCTTCCTGGGTATGTGTAATAATGGGGATACCTTCCTCTTTTGAGACCTTGGCTGCTGCCTTGAAAAACATCATCTCATAATCAGTGATGGCATCCCGACTCGATGCCAGTTTGAAGACACCAGGTTTAATCCCTGTATCTGCAATTCCTTCTGTGACCTCTTTCTTGAACATTTCATAGATCTCTGCGGGAACATTGCCTAATGCACTCCTAAATTTAAAATAGGCGGGTGCTCCCTCATCTTCAAAATAATATCCACTTGAACAGACAATATTTATTCCCGTTTTTTCGGAAATTTCCTTTAAGATCAAAGGATCTCTGCCGCATTCATTTGGTGTTGCATCGACAACTGTTTTCACTCCATGTGATTTCACCTTTTCTGCCATGTTTATACCTGCCTCGATAGCGGCTTTGCGATTAAATGGCCCTATAGTTACATCACCCTGCCATCCAGGGTAACCGAATACAAAATGCTCATGCATTAAGGTTTTTCCCGCCTTATCAGCCGATATTTGACCCAGGACTGTATTAATTTTTTTCATAATTCCTCCCTTTTTATAATTTTAGACATTATTGTTGTTATGACCAAATTAATGATTTTTACGAGTTCTTAACTATTCCTAAGAACCTAATTCTACCATCTTGCGGTATTTTTCCAGCATTGCTCTAGGTGTTACTGTAGCTCTTTCATATCTAGGTAGCTCTTTTTCTATTCCGAATAAATATTTAGCAATATTTTTCAAACTATTAAGGTCATACCTTGACATCATGGCAATAGTTTCCATTTGGGGAGACCCACCGCCATGAAGTCCAGCTATCTGCATTACCCCTCCCAACTCAGAACAGATGATATTTTCTATCCCCCTAAAACAGCGATGGATATTTTCTGTAGGTATCTTGGGATTTCTTTGTAGGTATTTATTTGCCAGTTTTCCAACTTCTTTAGAATAAAACTCCTCTTCAAATGGTAGCGTAGCACTCAATCCTCCAGAAAGATCAGCAACGATTTCATATTCTTTATAGATCATTTCTCCAGCCAATCTTCTGGCGGCATTGGTTAAGATCTCATCGGGGATATACGTGCCAGATGGTGACCGTTCAGAACGGTAAGCACTCATCTGGCCTGCAGCAAATACCAATTCTGCAACACCTATAATGTGGGATATTTTATCACGGACATGGTCTATTTTTTCAATTCCGTTGTATTCTGCGACAAGAGCGGCTGTGCTTGCTAAAATCTCTGATGTTGCCGGCTTACACCCGGTATAGGAATGCCTGTGATAGTGGGCAAAAAGTAGAGCGAGGAACCCTGCATAGGGGGTTTGTCTTGGGTCTCCTTTTCCGTCCAAGAAAACACGTTCTCTGGGAACGAAAACATCGTCAAAGATGGTAAATGATTCCGCATCGCCTACTTCAGCAATAGGTGCCTGTAAATGCCTTCTCTTGTGGTGATATGATGGCCTCACAAGCATTTTGACTCCTTCCCAGTCAGCTGGTATAGCAAATGCAACAGCGTATTCATTGTCCTTCTGGCTCATCATCCTAGTAGGTATGGCAATAATTTCATCACTTACCGGGGCGGTCGTATTATCAATTTTCGCTCCTCTTACAACGATCCCATCAGGTCTGCTTTCTATTATCCGTAAATATTGGTCGGGATCTAATTGCTCATGGGGTCTCTTGAGCCTGTCTCCCTTGGTATCGGTTTGCGCACAATTAGCACAGAGGTCATCCTTCTGAAACATTTTGAGATACTTTTCGAAATTTTGATAGTTATCTGTCCCCAATGTCTGATCCATCTCATAGGTGACCACTGAAAGAGCATTTAAAGCATCTATTCCCATACACCGCATGATGCACCCTCCCACCCTGTGGCAGAGTAGTTTGGTCATAAGTTGCTTATTGAAAAGGTCTTCTTTATTCTGATGAATATGGGTAAACCTGTTTATCATTCCCCCAGTCAAATGTGATGTTGCTATACACACATCCTTGAACTTAGGGTCGTTTGCGCAGTCATAGGTTTCCTTTATTACCCGTAGTTGTCCCGCAAACCTTTCATCGGTTCGGTCAACTTTTTCTCCCCCTATATAAAGATTGTTCCGCAGTTTCTTCAGCCTCTGATAATACTCATCGAAGTTTTTTATGCCCATTTTTTACCCTCCTATCACTCATCTGTATCCAGGTGAGTATATCGCTCCAAACGGCATCAATTTTTCAAAAGTCTCTCTCGAAGTACATCTATAAACTTTGCAAATAGCCGTTCGTTTATTACATTCATTATTTCCTCGTGAGGTTTTTCTGTATAGTCATAGTATCCTTTGCCCGTCTTTAACCCGAAGTTGCCAGCATCTACCAACTCCTTTATAGTTACACTATTTAAAAGAGGTTCCCATCGTTTCACTCCCATAGAAACCATTCCACGAGCCGCCGTTCTCACTAAATCCAAGCCAAAACTATCAAGAATCTCAAACGGCCCTAACACAGAAAGTCGAGGGCCAAGGGCATATTTAAACAGTGCATCTATTTCTTCTTTGCTAGAAACTCCATCTTCCATAAGCTCCACAGCTGTCCCAAGTATTGCACTGTTAAATGAATTAACTAAATATCCGGGAATTGTTTTTGCAAGCACTGCTGGAGTTTTACCTATTTTAATCATCATTTCGCGTGTAATATTTATCGTCTCGTCTGAGGTCTTATCCCCTTTCACAACCTCTACTACCGGCATGACATGGGGTGGATTTAGATAATGGGTAAGTATCACCCTCTCTGGACGTTTAGTGGCTTTCGCTATCTCACTGATAGGTAGAGTCGATGAATCGCTCGCCAATATCGCATCGCTTGGGCACAACTCCTCCAGTTTTCTGAAAATATCCTTCTTTACATCCATAACCTCAAAAATTGCTTCTGTTATAAAATACGCATTCCCTACCGCTTCAGCTAGATCTGTTGTGGTTTTAATTCGAGGTAAAGTATCTTTTGCTTGCTTCCTTGTGATTATGTTATTTTCTACAAACGTCTCTAGGTTAGCTTTTACAAGTAGTAGGGCATTCTCAAGAGATTTTTCATTTACATCATGCAAACTAACTTGAAAACCTGCCTGAGCAAAATTTTGAGTGATTCCGGTACCCATAATTCCAGCCCCCACAACTGCAACCTTTTTAATGTCTTTTAATTTCATCCTTTCCTCCTTTTCTGTTTTAGATTTTTTATATTCCAATGATATCTATACATCTTGTGAGAGCGTTTGGGCCAATCAAGAGCGCTTGCCTACAAACTCCTTGGCCTGCAATACTCTCCATAGAATCTTACCTGTAGCGCTTTTTGGAAGTTCTTTGATAAATTCGACAACTCGAGGATATTCATAGGCGGCAAATCTTTTCTTTGCCCATATTTTTATTTCATCTTCAGTAATTTTACCCTCGTATCCTTCCTTTAATACGATATAAACTTTTACCTCTTCTCCGACTCTATCATCAGGTGTACCGATAATACACACCTCCTTAATTGCCGGATGTTTATAATATTCACCTTCAATTGCAGCAGGCCAAACTTTTAATCCAGCTCGGTTGATCAACCGCTTAATACGGTCAACCATGAAGAAATAACCATCTTCGTCCATATGAGCCAGATCCCCTGTCCTGAACCATTTTTCCCCGTCGATCTCAATAAAGGCCTTCTTTGTTTCCTCGGGCTTATTCCAGAATTCACGGAATATACTAGGACTTATCATGACCAGTTCCCCATCATTGCCTGGGGTTAATTCATCCCCGGATATAGGATCAATAATTTTCGTGTCTATATCGAATATTGGTATACCAAGGCATTGCATTTTTACTCTATCCAAGGGATTACAATGTGTCCCTGAGCCAGCCTCTGTTAGACCGTACCCCTCCATATAGTATATACCCATTGAGGCTAATTTTTCCCCGATCGCCTTGGGCACAGGAGAACCGCCACCGCCGAAAACTAGGAAGGAACTCAGATCCCTCGAATCAATATCCGGGGCACTTAACATATCAACAACCATAGTCGTTATGTTGGTCCAATGTGTGCAACGATACTTTTCGACTGCCTGGATAGCAGTTTCTCTGTCCCACCTAGAAAGTATTACTAGTGTAGCACCGCTATAAAGTGGTGCAGTCATACAGAAATGCATTCCGGTAACGTGGAAAAAAGGTAATATAGCTAGATGCACTGTGGAAGGTACATTGTACAGCCAATAATTTGCACGTAATGAGTTAACAATCATACTCCAATGGGTATGCAATGCCCCCTTACGTTCACCTGTTGTACCTGATGTATACATAATTAAGGAAGGATCGTCATACCTGACTTCAATTGGCGGAGGGTCTAATTTTTCCCCTATAACCTCCTTCCAACTTAGAGCTTCCTCACCTATTCCTATTTTCTGCAACATCGGAACAGGGACAGGCAGTTCTGGTTCCGAAGGTATATAATCTGCAAATTCACTAGCAATTATTTTTTTTAATGATGTATCATTTTTTATTTTATTGATTATTGATAGAGATGTTGCCATTGTGACAATAGCCTTGCTCTGGCTATCGTTGAGCAATTCCTTTATGCCTTCAGCGCTCAACATAGGATCAAGCGCGACGACAATTGCATTTGCGCGCATGATTCCATAGTATGCAATCACAAACTGAGGAGAATTAGGAAGAAAAATAGCAACTCGATCCCCCTTTTTAATACCTATCATATTGAGATAACCCGCAAATGATAAGATACTTTCCCATAATTCTCGATAGGTAATTATTTTTCCATAGTAGATAATTGCAGGTTTCTCAGGATATCTCCTTGCAGAGGTTTCTACTACTTCAAACATTGGCGTTTCTGGATAATCCAGTGTTTTTGGTAAGTGTTTAGGCCAATATTTATACCACTGACGATCTCCTGTTATTTTTTCTTTTTTTCTCATTATACTCTCCTTATTTTTATTTTGACGGTGTTATTGAAAAATATAAAATACCTTTTGCTTATCAAATTACTAGTAAATAAGAGATAATGTTGTATTACGGAAATCTTTAACTCTGCACTTTGTTGGTCACCCCTCAAATTTTGGCTTAAACAATACCATGCCCGCCATCAATATAAATCTCTGCTCCGGTCATATAGGATGGACATGTTGCCAAATAAAGTGCCGTAGATTGCAACTCTTCAAGTTTGCCAACCCGATTCAATGGGATATTTTTCTTTATTACTCTCTTGCCAACTTCGGATTCAAAGAAATCACGATTGAATTCCGTTAGAAAATATCCGGGACAAAGAACATTAACTTGGATATTGTAACGCATAAACTCCAAGGCCATCACGCGAGTTAAATGAACAACAGCTGCTTTGCTGGCACAATATCCCGACATGTTAGAAGTGGCTATCTTACCCGCCAGAGACGCTATATTGATAATTTTTCCGCTTTGGTGCTTGACCATTTCTTTGGCCACGGCCCTTGAGACCAGAAAAGTCCCTCGAAAGTCAACATCCATTACATCATCGAGATCCTCATCAGTCATTTCCAATACTGGTTTTTCACTGCCCGAAACTCCAGCGCTATTGACCAAGATATCAATCTTCCCAAATTCATCCATGACCTCTTTCACCACGGAGTTCACGGCCTTGGAATCATGCACATCCATTGATTTAGCAACAGCCTTAACCCCATATTTACCTACAATAAACTTGGCTGCGTCTTGACATCCCGAAAGATTCCTCGCCGCCAAGACGACATCCGCTCCCACTGCGGCATATGTCTGAGCAATCTCTAAGCCTATCCCTTTATAACCGCCGGTAATAAAAGCTTTCTTTTCATTCAAGGAAAACAGTTTTTTTAATATATCCAAGTCTATACACACTCCTTATGATAGAATCACATGCTTCTTCGGTACATTAGTTAATAGATTTTTCAAATCTTTTAGTTATAAAGCAATCATTATGCCTATCTAAACGTTTATTGGTGTATGAAGTGTTAAAGTAAATTTATATTGTCAATTTAATAAATAAATTAGATCATTTGTCTTACAACAATATAATTAAAATAAAAGATCGGCGGGCGATCCTTTAAAGGAATATTTTTATAAGAAAAAAAGTTTGTTGCAAAATGAAACAAAATGTGTTTCATTTTGCACGTGAGTACATGCGTTTCTTCAAAAATTGAGATACTATATCATTAGCATTATATTTGACTAGTATGCATCTGTGAACTATAGTTGATCGGAACAATTGATAAAAAGAATTTTCTCATTGGGAAGTATAAAAATGATTAGACAGTAACGAGGGGGGTAGGACGCCGAAAACCATGTACATGAGATGGAGAATTGAGATATCATGCTTGATATGCAGATAGAATTGACTCTCCCTGAGTAAGATAGAGACTAGCTAGACCAATTTTCAGCACTACAGTAGTTCGTAAACATCGGTTTCTGAATGAGCACTAAATAAGGAGGTATGCTTCAATGGATGACTATTGCAAAAATATTGTTGCAATAAATGCAGAATGGAAAAATTTTATAGCCGGTGTTCAAATCGATAACAATTATATTATACCTAATAAAATTCTGGATTCATGGAAAAGATGTAAAGAAAAGAGGACCGACCCATACTTAACAAAAGTTCCTGTGGTGCTTGATAGAGACAATTTTAAAAAAAGATTGGAAAAGAATAAAGAACTTATTGATGCCAGTTTGCCATTTGTTAAAAATCTATATACCTTTGTAAAGGGCTCTGGTTTCGTAGTTGTATTGTATGATTATGAAACATATATACTAAAAATTATTGGAGATGAAGAAGTAAAAAAGAGTGCTGAAAAAGGCAATTTAATAGAAGGGGCCTGTTGGGACGAAGAGACGGCAGGAACAAATGGAGGTGGTACTGTTTTAAAACTGGGCGAACCTATCCAAATTTTCGCCGGTGAGCATTATTGTATAAACTCTCGCAAATGGACGTGTTCAGGAGCCCCAATCAGGAATCCCGAAGGCAAGATAATTGGGGGCATTGACATGACAGGCCCTTACCAAAAGGCAAATTCACATACGCTGGGAATGGTAGTTGCTGCGGCTTATGCTATTGAAAATTACCTCCGTCAAACAAAAAATTTTGAGGAATGCCAAGCTGCCAATAATTTCAAGAATACAGTGATCGAGTCTATCACAGAAGCACTTATTACAATCGATCAGAATGGATTTATTACCATGGTGAATAACAAGTTTACTAATAAGTGTAACTTACCTTTAAATATGATCGTGGGTAAAAACATTAAGGACTTTTTTAATAAAGATAAAAATAAAGACCTTCTAAATATTATCAGCATTAACCAACCTGTTACTGATGCTGTAGTGAGGATATTTCAACAAAACAAATTTATAGACTGTACAATATCCTGTAATCCTATCCTTTCGCCCCAAAAAAATATACTCGGTAAAATTATAATGCTGAATGAAATAAAAAGAGCAAGGTCTTTAGTCAACAGGCTGACAGGGGCAAGGGCTAGTTTTCGATTCAAAAACATGATCGGCAAAAATACCAGATTCTTAGATTCCATCAGGCAGGCTAAATTAGCCTCTAAGAGTGTCTCGACTGTGCTTCTTCTTGGCGAGAGTGGTACTGGAAAGGATGTTTTTGCTCAGGCAATCCACAATGAAAGTAGTCGAAAAGACGGTCCTTATATAGCTATAAATTGTGCCGCAATACCCCGAGATCTTATATCATGTGAACTTTTTGGATATTCCGAAGGAGCATTTACAGGTTCTAAAAAAGGGGGGAATGAGGGTAAGTTTGAGTTGGCAGGTGGGGGAACGATTTTCCTTGATGAAATAACTGAGATGCCTTTAGAGTTGCAAACGACTCTTCTAAGAGTCCTTGAAGATAAAACAATTACAAGAATTGGAGGGAAAGAAATAGTCCAGCTAGATGTTCGTATAATTGCCGCATCAAATAAAAACATACGAGAAGAAGTAAAAAAGGGGGCTTTTCGTGAGGATTTATATTATCGGGTAAACGTTTTTACAATTGAAATGATCCCGCTTCGGGAAAGAAAGAACGATATTCCCATCCTTGCTGATCAGTTTATTAAGAATATAAGCGAAAAGATGAATAGAAATATCAATAGAGTTGATGATAAGATTTTCAAAGTCTTACTTAACTATGCCTTCCCTGGGAATGTAAGGGAACTACAAAATATAATAGAGAGAGCAATAAACATAGCCCCTCTAAATGAAATCACATTGGATCTTATTCCTTTCGAAGTTGTTCATGGACAACAAATCACTGAGGACGGTTATGGGATAGTTTCTATAGACGATATGGAACGCCGAATGATATTGAATATGTTGAGATCTAACTTTTCAAAGAGCGATATTGCCAATAAAATGAAAATTTCCAGAAACACTTTATACCGTAGATTAAATAAATATGAGCGAGCGGAGAACGATGGTCAATAGTTGTGTATGGAAAATTTAGGCAGCGAATTTTTGAGCAGTGTCCTTTCCTTCAAGATGTTATGTTGATGGAAGTGTCGACTCTCCAA
>PLGI01000030.1 GCA_003139775.1 Syntrophaceae bacterium
GCTTCCTGTAGTGTTGAAAATATATTTCCAACAGTGTATACAAGATTTCAAATGGTAGTCTTTAATATAAGCTCGGCGAGAAGGTTGGTAGGCAATGTATAGTATAGGAGTTTGGATATTATGCCGATACATATAAACACTGTTAGGCTGTTCAATTGACTGGAATCCATCATGAATTTAAACTCTTCTCTTAACTTCTTGAAGCAGGTTTTGCTTTGGGTTTGGCGTGGGAAGTATTATGTTCTCGCCTACATATCGGTGATTATTATGATACTCTATATTTTTGGTGGCTTGAACTTCTATCCAAACATCGTCTCCTTCTTATTTTCCATAACAGGACTCGCGATCATTCTGGCACTACAAATCCTCAATGCCAAAAAATTTGCTGATCACACACCAAATACATCTCGTAATTGGATTATGTCCTTTCCCAAGAGAAAACCAAAAGGATATTCGACGGAGTTGGGATCAGGTTCAATGACAATGATCGGTGAAAAATTTTCTTTAGAAGTATCTATCGCGGATGATGCCACCATTGAGAACAAAGTTGGTTACTTAATGCAACAAGTCACTCACATCAAAACAGTTATAGGCACAGCTGTTGATCGAATAGAATATGTAGATGCTTCCTTGATAAACAAGTCAAAAGAACTCGAAACCAAAATTGATAATATTGATACTTCACTGAAAACAATCATTGCATGTCATATTGTTGGCAATTATGACCTTACCGATAATGTTTGCCAGCATGGCAGATATTTCCTCTAGAAGTGGTATTACTTTATATACACCGGATCGCCCGTTGGATTAATCTCCCCTTTTTTCAGTTCATCCAGAATAATGTTGATGGTAGTCCTTTCGTCATCAAAAGTAATATTCACCAGGTCATGACCTTTATACTCGTATTGCTTTATGCCGTTATTTTTTTTCAGGATAGAACCTACCCTGCCGAAGGTGCCACCTCAGGAGGAACAGCCGGGTATGGTTAATTGGACAATTCTTTCCGTGGCAGAAACCAGCCCCGAAAAAGAAAACAGGAAAATAACGGCTAAAAATACTACCAATGTTCTTTTCATCATTCACCTCATTCGTATTATCTATCTATCTGATAATCTAAAAGTATGATCTGGTCAAGTAAAAACGGACACTCAGTTAAGATGCATTTGCCAGTATAAAATTCTTTTCAAAATCATTCGGATTTTTGTATCCTAAATACGAATTGTATTTGCTGGTGACGCTTTTGTTTTGTCTGGTGTTGTTCTACTGAAACTTACCCTGTCGCAAGGGAACATCTTTGAAGATTTGAAGTGGTAATCCTCATTAACTATAATAGTTAGGTAAATCGTCTCCATTTAAGACAGTGCTTAATTTTTAACTAGTGATTATAATTAAATCATCAACGTTATATAAAAACCTCCGGGAGGTTACCCGTCCTCCCGGAGGTTCAAAATAACAATTAACTCTTGTTATTAGAAGGTCAGAGTAAGCTTGTTGATTAGCATGTACTCATCTCTGAGCTGGTTATTATTGCTATCGCCTTTGTAATAGTCACCAACGAACCAGTAACCGACACCTAGACCTTATGTTAAAAAAAATACAAGGGCAAGTCTCAACTTTGTTATAGTGTATTTAGTCCGCTAAAACATAAATACCCAAAGGAGGCTTGCCATGGAAAAGAATAACAAACTTGACTTTGGAGGTCAACACATTTACGTGGGCATGGATGTCCACAAGAAGAGCTGGAGCGTGAGTATACATACCGAACAGTTTGAGCATAAGACCTTTACACAACCGCCGGAGGTTGAGAAATTGACGTATTATTTGGAAAGAACATTTCCCGGAGCAACGTATCATACTGTTTATGAAGCCGGATTCAGCGGCTTCTGGCTCCACGACAAATTAAGAGCAAAAGGAATCGATTGCATGGTCGTCAATCCTGCCGATGTTCCGACAAAAGACAAGGAAAGAGCCGGCAAAAGGGATCGGGTAGACTGCCGGAAACTGGCCCGCGGTCTCCGCAACGGTGAAATCAATGGCATCTACGTTCCCCCAAGAGTGAAAGTGGAAGATCGCACCTTGGTGCGCACCCGTCAGAGCATGGTGAGAAAACAAACACGGTGTAAGAACCAGATCACGTCGATCTTATTTTTCTACGGCATCGTGATTCCTGAAGAGGGCCGTTGGTCCAGGCGATTTATCAATTGGATCGAATCCATTCGCATGGAAAGGGCCAGTGGTGATTTTGCCCTCAAGGCACATCTTGAGGAGTTGAAGCACCTGCGACAGATTATCGCAAACCTCAACAAGGCCATATTAAGTTTATCGAGAGATGAAGAATATCGGGCGGATGTCCTTCTTTTGAAATCCGTGCCGGGCATCAGCACTTTGACGGCCATGATTTTGCTGACCGAACTTGCCGATTTCTCCCGGTTCTCCTCCCTTGATAAGCTTGCCAGTTATGCAGGTTTGGTTCCGGACATAAGGTCAAGCGGCGAAACAGAATATGCTGCCGGCATCACATTCCGGCGCAATGCCGCCCTCAGGGCGTTACTGATTGAATCTTCCTGG
>PLGI01000178.1 GCA_003139775.1 Syntrophaceae bacterium
TACACGGCATACCCTACAAGTCAGTGTTTTTCGATTTGGAATTTAATTGAGGATTACCATTTGAATTGTGTCACCCAACATCGATTAACGAAAAAACAAAGATTTGAAACCAATTTCCCATTATACACAACTTAGAAATGACGATGTGTTTCCATGGCAGCAATGAGCGCTGCGTTTGCATTTGTGAAGTTGTCAAGTTGTCCACAAATATCGTAAGCCCACTTGACCCCGTGAAATAGGTTATTGCGTAATCGGAGGATAATAATAAGAAGAACAGCGACGCAGTCTGCTGGGTTTGTATTCTCACCCCTGATTACCGCACCCACTAGCGCGGGATTGTCATTGCTGCGCAATTTCAACCCGCTGAAGTTCGCAGTAACTTTGCCTTGATTGAAATAGCGGTTGCGGAAATAAGCAAGACTTGAATTAAAAAGCGTTATGTCTAAACAGCCATCACTTGCCCATTTATGAACAAGTGCAAGGATGCGATTTGCTGTTGCATTAGTATTAAGAGCTTTAGCTTCAAAGAAGCTCCATAGCAATGAGAAATGCATGATGGCTTCCCTCTCTTCTTTAGAAAGGGCATTAAACCCGGGGGCTTTTTCACACAACCATTTAATGGGATTCATTGCAAATAATACTCCTATAGGTAATTTTAAAATTAAATATACTTGTCCGTATTTTTTTAATCAGCGGCAGTTTTCCCCCTTGAGTTTTGCCTTTTCCAACAATGAGCAGTCTCCCAATGAACAGGCTTTTTGCGCATCACGGCAACCAAGCTTTTTGTTGCCCTGATTTAAATAAACAAATCCTCTGTTGTTGTATGCCTCGGCATAATTCGGTGTTAGGTGAATGACCTCACTAAAGTCCTTAATGGCTAGTTGATTATGGCCGAGTCTAGCGTAAGCAAGCCCCCTGCCGGTGTAGGCATCGGTATAATTCCGTTTCAGGCGGATGGCTTCATTGAAGTCTTCTATAGCACGCTGATTCTGGGCGAGATTACCGTAAGCAACCCCTCGGCTATAGTAGGCTTTGACTAAATCCGGTGTCAGGCGAATGGCCTTGTTATAGTCCTCGATGGCTCGCTTATGCTGGCCGAGGTCATCATAAGCATTACCCCGGTTATCGTAGGCATCGACATAATCAGGTTTCAGTTTAATAGCTTTGCTCAAGTATTCAATAGCCTTTTTAGGGTTGGTAAATTTAGCACCATCCCATAATGCTTATGCCTTACGAAACCAATCCACCGCCGTTTCGCTCATTGCAGTGGAACAAAGAAAGGTTAAAACAAGAAAGATGGAAATTATAATTTTGCGCATAATCTCTCCCCCCCAATAATTAATATCCGAACTTAGCTTTTTAAACTCAACTATCGCTAAGGGTTTTGATTTGTTTTCTCTCTTTTTCTTTAAAAGCAAAAACAGTTGCCACAGCAATCCCGATGGTGACAACATTAACTACCGACCACAACTCCCTGTTCAGATGTACCCGAAAAATCGGATTGTAAATCAAAACAGTTATGCCAAGAAGCCACGCCCAGCCTTGCTTTTTTTGTTCAAATGATTGGAATGTCAGGTAAGCGAATATCCCGCAGCAAACCCAGCGAAGTAGTGTGTAATACGCATACGGATTGTCCGGGTTTAGCGCCCACAAAAGCATAATGATACAGATGACCTGCGGAATCCAGAGTTGTTTCTTCATTTATTTCACTTCACTCTATATAAGGTTTAACGCCAAAATAATTTCTTCATTCAGCATTTTTTCAATGGCGACATAATAGGTTTAATCACCTGCTATCAATGACCCTATACCAAAAAATATTGCTGATACTATTCCTCCACCGTAAACAATTAATAACGGAAACCAGTTCCCCCATTCAACAATTGCATACCAAGGCGCTGCAACAAATGTGACAGGCAATATAAAAATACCAATTACAACACCCCAAAAACCAGCTGCTTGATTTACTATTGCTAATTCGATAATTAAGCCCCATAAACCAAAAATAAAAAACGCAATGCCGCCAAATACTTTAAAAATGCTTCCAAAAAATTTTCTCATTTGATTTTCTTTTTCTCCTTTCCTCTGAACTTGGAAAAAACCTAGACATACGCCAGCAACGCAAAGCATACAAGTAATAACGAAGCGTAACCAACCCCATCCAGAATATTGACCTTGAGAAATAGATGTTGTGTTGCTAACTCCAAAGATAATACCCCATAATACAGCTAATGCTATACCTGTCTGGAATTTGAATCTTGGAGCGATGTATGCCCCTGAAATAATGATAATAAAAGGGTTAAAGAAAGCGTAGCCTAATAACTCAAGCATTTCGGGGTTAATTGCAGCAATAGGGGTTTCAGCATCAATAGAAATGCTTCCGAAGTGTTGAATAAGCATGACAACCCAGTGAATAGGAAAATTAACAATCAAGGCGCATAAGAGAGCACCCGGTAAAACTGCGAGCCACCTCAAGACTTGAACTGTTTTTGACATTGCCATAAGAAGCACTCTTTAAAAATTTTATTTTATCTAACGATTAATATACAAATTTCGCTTTTTCAGATGAATTAAGTATCACCATAGCACTATTCATTTTTTTTAAAGCGACTATTCCAAGTCTTGAATTTCTTTTTACAGTAATTTTCCAGCGACTGATAATTGCCAAAATATTGTATTGATGTTTTTGAAATAGAATTTTTATATTCGCACTTTTTAATGGAATGTTTACGGCAAGTTATAGGCCGATTGTCATAAATGGAACATTTTCCGTTGCTTTTCAAATGAACACAGGCATTATGGACAAGCAGATGCCAACCTGAAGAATCCTTAAATGCTTTTATATTTTTATGTAACAATTGCCACAATAAACCGTCAAAGTCGTAGATTGTACGAGGAGCAGATATTTTTTCAGTAATGTATTTGCAACACAATTGATTACATCTATTGCATTGCGGTAAAGACTTTTTTTTAAGGACATTCTTTTCCATAAAAATTTCGGGACGACCCCCTAACCAACAGAAAGCAGTTTATATATCGCCCAAGCAAAGCAAATAATTGTTGCTAAATCAAAAATGAAATCTATCAATATTGCATTTTCTAAAGATGCAATATGTTTAAATGCCGGATGACAGTCTTTATCATACATCAATTTACAGTCATCGCGATGGTATGCCGACCATGATATGAATTTGTTCAGGAGACTTATGATAATCTGGCAGGTCACACCAATGAAAAATAAATTTATAATAAAATTAATGTTAGGTGACTTGAGCAAAAATTCTTTTGCTTCTTTGCTCGTTATGAATATTGCAGGGACTGCGATTCCGAATGCAACAAACCAAGAACGAAGTGTTTTATTATATTCGCCGTAAAGAGATAGATTGGCGTCACGACTGGCTTTAAGTTTCTCTTTTTCTTCTTCCATTATTTACCCCATCTCCTTTAGTCTTTAGTTTTCCGGTAATAACCCTACCAACATCACAGGCACATTGATTGGTAGTACCGTCAAATAATTATCTGCCAAATCGTATTCTGCCATATTGTTAACACTTTTTGGTCTTGTAGGAAAAAACTTACTTGGTTTTGTCGGAACAATAAGCACTGCTAGAGAGGAGACCATTAGCCAAGCCGTACTGGAATTTGTAGTAGTCCCTGTATAGAGTAGAGCTGTTTCCGAATTGAATTTCTACGAA
The DNA here is from genome assembly GCA_003139775.1 of Syntrophaceae bacterium. Taxonomy (GTDB): domain Bacteria; phylum Desulfobacterota; class Syntrophia; order Syntrophales; family Smithellaceae; genus Smithella. Next base: position 3,696 of record PLGI01000178.1, read on the forward strand.
GACCAGTCCTCTTCGGAAATCACCAATTAATTTTGGGTCTACTCTTAGCAGTGGGTAAGGTTCCCATTTGAGATTATTAAACTGTGCGGATAAGGCTTTGTTGTAAGCGGTTTGATGTTCATAAGTTTTGCCGTTTTCGCAATATTGGAATGAAGGTGCCCACTGCACTTGATTGACAACAGACTCAACGTCGTTGATTTCTTTTGCAAGTGTTTTCTGTAACTGCTCCCCACAGTGAAAATATTTTGTTTTAATTTTCATGTCGTTCTATGATTGTAAATGGCATTGAAGATTACAATTAGTTCCCCAACCAAACATTTGGTATATATTTCTCAGCTGTTTTTTTACCTTTTTCCGACATGTTGCTAATATAAGTATACCCGCCCTCATTCACTAAATGAATTTTAGGTTTTGATTCATTGCTAAAATCAATCGTCCCAATAGCCACTGAATTGCCGGCATACTTATCATTTATGCAGCGACATTTAATTCTATGTACATTTTTTGAGAAGATTTTCTTTTCAAGAATTTCAAAGACATATGGTTCAGTGTAAATCACACTACCTATTGGAATAAACGTTACCAACTGAAGCCCATAATTGGAATAATCTAATCTCCCCATTATATAATCGTTTCCATTAATTGTGACTGCAATTGTAATATCGTAATCGGAATCAGAATTAATTTTGTTCTCTGCCCACGCTTGATTAGCGAATATTAAAAAAATTACTAAACAAATAACTGAACTAATCTTTTTCATATCTATTCCTTTCGTTATTCTTCCATATAAGGTTTTACGAGTGAGTTCCATTCTTCTTCAGATTTACATTCCTTATCCAAGACAAAACACAAATTATTTTTACCATTTTCTACGAAGAATCCGTATTTATTATTTTCATTTATGTCCCATAATTCCTCTGAATATGAGTAACCCTTTTTTTTATTGTTGTATATGTGTGTGAATCTCAATAACAAGAAACATTTATTTTGTTTTTTATTATAATGATTTGTGTAATATGTAGAAATTGTTCCATCTTTGGTCTTGACAGTCCCATTTTCATATTCCTTACTGAAATACTCCTTTGACTGTTTTCCACATTTTTCCTGTAGTTCATAATCAACTTTTTTCTGTGAGACAGATGATTGTTCTTTTGTTGGGGTTTGATTATTGCATCCAATTAACAATATAAATGATGTTGTGAAGAAAACGATAAGAAGGGATAGAAATAAATTTCTTTTCATTACATTTATATCTCCTTTATGAACTTCACTTTTCCCGATGAGTTGAGTATCATAATAGCACTATTCATTTTTTTTAAAAGAGAGAAACATATCTAGGTTCATTCATTGACTTGTGCAATAGCACTCCATGAATCTTCGAGTTACCTTGCCAAGGCAATTATCCAGAATTGAATAGACCTTCTTCTGAATCATTTCCGGCACCGCCCCATAGTTTGTCAATATCGTTTATCCTTCGGCCACATATCCGGCCAGATATTTTTTTTTAGCATATAGTGACACCAAATCAAAAATACGACGAAAAAAAATAAAGACAGAAGAAAATCTATACCTTCCCCTATAATTTCAGCCATAGCATCCCCCTTCTTGTTCGGTTGATGTTACAATTTTATTATCATATCGACAACTTTTTCGATGAGTTGCATATCATAATAGCACTATTCATTTTTATTAAAAGAGGAAAATAACCTCATGGGTTACAGAGTGGGCATTTCAAAAAGTTCTAATTTGCTTTTTCTTGACAAAAAGTTGGGACTATTTTTAAATGTGGCCATGAGGCTCGTTAATTACCTTACGAAAGACTTTTAATTATCGGCGATATCAGCATGGACTTAAAAAAATATAATGCGCTGACCTCGTTGTTGCTGGCAATAATTGTAGGCGTTGGTTTGACGGCCTGCTCTTCCCAACCTAAATTACAGCTTCTTGCCAATGATGCAGTCATTGTGGCATTCGGTGACAGTTTGACTTTCGGAACAGGGGCTGAGCCGACGGAGAGTTATCCGGCGGTTTTGGAAAAAATGATTGGCCGGCAAGTTGTTAACGCCGGGGTACCGGGAGAAATAACCGGTGATGGATTATCCCGCCTGCCGGAAGTTCTGGAGCGGGAGAAACCGGCTCTTCTGTTGCTGTGCCATGGCGGCAACGACGAGCTCAGGCGCTTGAATCAGCAGCAAGCAGCCAACAACATCAGAGAAATGGTTCGGTTAGCCCAAAGAAAAGAAGTGGCTGTTGTGCTTATTGCGGTACCAGCTCTGGGGCTATCCCTTTCACCTGCGTCCATGTACCACGAAATTGCCAAGGAGCTGTCTATCCCCATCGAAGAGGAGACATTATCCGCTATACTGGCCGATGGCTCTCTCAAATCTGATTATATCCATCCCAACGCTGCGGGATACCGCCGCATGGCCGAATCCATTGCCACTCTTCTCCATAAGAGCGGCGCGATTTAGTCATGGTTGAGGATTTGTTTCTTACAGGAAGAAGTTTTTACTTACACATAAGCCTGTTCCAATGATTTCACCATTTTTTTCAACTCTCCACGATTCAATTTCAAAGAAACCTTGCCTCCACCAGGGTGGGTAACTGTTAATATTGCACCGGCTTCCGTTTTCTCAACTTGCCACCGCGTCTCTGGGGAAAATTTTACTTTCTCAGACAACCAGTCTGCGGCCGCGAATTCTGCGATTTGAATCAAAACACCGAAGGCATGACGAGGATGAATGAATATCTCCTTCCACACACCTCCGGGATATTCGTTATAACCGAAGAAGGGAATGCCTTGATCCTCAAGATGTGTCATTGCTTTGCTAAGATCGGGTGTCTGGAGGGTGATATGGTGGACGCCTCCCTCCCTGTTCTCCAGAAAACCATCCAAAAAACTTCCTTTTCCTGTGGGCGAGATAATCTCTAAGCGGGATAGATCACCAAGGGAAAAAAGCTGCCAGAAAAACTTGGTTGCGGGATCGCTTGCTCCGGCTCCAGCAATGGCTCCAAGAATGTCACGGAAAAAATGCTCAGCTTTTTCTTGATCTTTAACTGCTATTGATACGTGGTCGATACGCGAAATCATATTCCTCCTAATTTATTACTTTTCTCTATTTTCCATTTTTACCGGTATAGAATGGTTTACTTAATACTGTAATATAACTTTTAATTTCATCGCTTGCTCATCATTAAACTGCAAAATGGCAGTATTTCAACAATTACCAATTGTAATGTAGCATAAAATTATAAAAGTGAAAAATGAGACTTCAGGAAGTAAGCCTCAACCCGATGAACCCCCATAAAGCATTAACTGCCCTATACTCTCTTCGTATGGCGTGAGCATATGCGCGTCCATCGATCCCGCCCCATTTTGCACCCAAAGCGGCCGATTCAGGCACCCCCCGTATGTCCAACCTAGTGCGTTGTACTCTTTTATTCCCTTTTGGATAAGTTTATACAGGCTCATTGATCGGAATTGACGACCCCCTGGGAAGCTTTCTTTAAGGCAATCAGTGTCATGATGCGGACTTCCTTGAGAGCGTTATTCTGCGGAGGTAGGCTAGGTCGGATTAAGCGGGGTGCGAGGCCGCGAAGCGACGAGCCAGCGCATACCGCCCGACCGTTAAGGCCGTAGCTCTGCGGAAATAACGCGGACCGCGAGATAAGATAAATCGGCGTGACTGACAGCGAAATAGAAATGGAGGGATGAGAAATCTTTGGCCACAGGGAAGATACATCATAAAGTGGGGAGAGAGTGGGGAGAGAATCGCCTATCCCACAAATAAAAAAATGATTACGAGAATGACAACACTCATAACCACTTGTTATTATTGGTGCCTGGGGCGGGAATTGAACCCGCACAGCCTCAAGGACCGAGGGATTTTAAGTCCCTTGCGTCTACCAATTCCGCCACCCAGGCATGAAAATTTACAAATACGAGAAGCGATTCGGCTTATATTATTTTTGCATTGCACTGTCAAGGTCTTACTGATTAACTTTTTCCTCAATATTTTTGTTTCTTGAAGATTTGATAACTTATATGATAAACAAAACCTGTTAGGAAAGGTTTTCTATATGCAGAAAATTGATCTCATCATTATTGGCGGTAAAGCGCTTCTGCTTGATTCTAAAAACACATGTCTTGATCATGCGGCCATTGCGATCAACACCGGCGACATAATCGCTGTTGACCATACTGAACAAATAACAAAACAATATCGCGCAAAAAAAACCATCATTGCCCAAGATTCCCTGATTATGCCCGGCTTTGTCAACTGTCATACGCATGCGGCAATGACCTGCTTCCGTGGCATTGCTGATGACCTGGAACTCATGGATTGGCTCAATAATTACATATTTCCCGCTGAAGCCAAAAACGTGAATAAAGAACTGGCCTACTGGGGATCGCTTCTAGCCGCCGCCGAGATGATCAAGTCCGGAACTACCACCTTTTGCGATATGTATATATTTGAAGATGAAACCGCCCGGGCAGCAAAATCTGCCGGCATACGCTGTCTTGTCGGCGAAGTGCTCTTTGATTTCCCCTCCCCTAATTTCAAAACCACGGCGGAGGGCATTGCCTACACAAAGATGCTTATCGAAAAATGGGCCGACGATTCACTAATCAATATCATTGTCGAGCCACACGCACTTTATTCCTGCTCCCCTGCCCTGTTGATCGAAGCAAAAAAGCTTGCCAACAATTATCATGTGCCTTTGGGATTTCATCTTTTAGAAAACGCCGCCGAAAAAAAACAACTCAAAGAAAAATTCGGAAAAAGCGCCGTTTCGTTTCTCAAAGACATCGGTTATCTTGACGAACATTTAATCGCGTTTCATTGTGTTTGTTTTTCAGAAGAAGACATAAAATTGTTTGCTGAGCATGGCTGTAAAATCTCCCACAATCCCGCCAGCAACATGAAACTCGCCAGCGGCATAGCTCCTGTACCGGAGATGCAAGCGGCCGGTATCACCGTCGGTCTGGGAACAGATGGTTGCGCCAGCAACAACAATCTGGATATGATCAAAGAAATGTCCACGGCCGCCAAACTGCACAAGGTGGCCCGGCTTGATCCGACAGTAATGGACGCACGGACAGTCGTGCGCATGGCTACTATCGAAGGCGCGAAAGCTCTCGGTATGGAAAAGATAACCGGCTCTCTGGAAGCGGGGAAAAAAGCTGATATAATTATTATAGGCCTGAACGAACCTCATTTGACGCCGCTTTATAGTGAATATTCTCATCTTGTTTACGCGATGAGCGGCGCTGATATTGATACGGTAGTAATAAACGGTAATATTGTCATGGAAAATCGTAAACTATTAACTATCAACGAAACTGAAGTCATGCAAAAGGTAAGAGAAATTGCTGTTAATATAAAAAATAGTCTGCAAAAATAAAGGAGATAATAAAATTTATGCAATTACATAATTACTCTATCCACCATAAGTTAATTATTATTTTAATTTTGCTGTTCCCTATAAGTTCCATAGCGACAGTGAAGGAGGTCACCCTTTTTCCTAATTCCGCGAAAATATCGGAAACAGCAAAAATTAATCCTCAATGTGATAAAGGAAAATGCCTTTCTGTCATAACCCTGCCCTCACAGGCTGATCCGGAATCGCTTGTTGTTTCGCTTCCGCCGCAGAGCCGCGTGAAAATCGAAGACGTGCAAGTAAAACCAATCCAAGTTCAAGATGAAATCAAAATCGCCGATCTGCGCAAGCAAATTGCCGGGCGGGAAGAAGAAAGAAAAGAGATGCTGGCAAAGTTGCAGGCGCTCGAAGTACAGCTTCAGTTCTGGCAGGCGCAAACAAAAGCAAAAACAAAAACACTTGCCGATACCAGTAAATTAGCCGACGCTATCGGGAAAAATGTCCGGAGGGATCATCAAGAAAAATTAACAATCGAAACTCAGTTGGAAAAAATTGACCAAAACATTAAAAAACTTAAAGAAGAATTAAATCAAGCTGCCGGTAAAAAAGAAACTGCCTGGGAAATAACTTTAACAACATCCGGCTCCGGCCAAAACGAAATAGCGCTTTCCTACACCTACTCTCTCGCGGGTTGTGGTTGGCTTCCCCTTTATCGTATCGAGGCCTTACCCGCCGATAAAATTATTTCTTTTAGCTGGGACGCGGAAATATGGCAATCCTCAGGTGAGGATTGGAAACAAGTACAATTAAACGTAGCCACTTTGCAACCAATAATAAACGTTGCTCCTCCCGAATTACCGGAATGGATTATTAAACCCCGAGTGCTTTATAAAGCATCACGAAGTAAAAATATTGCCACCGCGCCTTTAATGGAGAAAGAAGCCTCTGACAATGAAGCTCTGGGCGCAATGCCTGCGGAAACCCAAAATACTACTTATTCTATCTGGTCGCTGGGCAAAAAGAATATTCCGGCCGGTTACCGGCAGCGCCTGAAAATCAAAGATGAATCCTGGCCTGCTGAATTTCTTTTTCTGGCGCGTCCCGCTATAAATCCGCAAGCTTTTGTCCGTGCTTTGGTTAAACTGGATAAGCCCGCTGAAATACCTTCCGGGCAGGCGATCTTCGTTATTGATGGAGCTATATTGGGCAAACGTGAATTTTCCTTTGCCGGTTCCGAGGGAGAACTTTTCTTCGGAACAAGTCCGCTGATTTCTGTTACCTCTTCGACGATAGCCGACCAGTCCGGCGAAAAAACAATTTTTCAGGATAAACAAACCAGAAGCTGGCAATGGCTTATTGAGGCAAAGAATTCCAGCAATGCCGATATTAAATTGCGTATTGAAGAACCGGTTCCTCAGGCGCGTAACAAAAAAATAAAGTTGAACTTCAAGCAAAATCCGGAACCGGCGGAAAAAGACCACGCCAAATTTGTCTGGCTTCTGGATGTGCCCACCGGACAGAAAAAAACCATACAAAATAATATTGAGCTGGATGCGCCAAACGATATAAATATTGATTTCGGCTGGAGATAATTTCTCGCCGATATTTATTCCAATTACAAATCAAAAATGCCGCTCAAAAAATATAAAGAAAGGCCGCTCCGGTTGTTTCCGGGCGACCTTTCCTATTGTGTCATTTGGTTACGAGTGGACCGTTTCTAAGTCGATAATAAATTATTTTGCTAAGTAAATGTCAAAGAATAATATTTATAGCTCCAGCAAAACGTTGGTTTGCGGCGATATTGAAGAGCTTTGTTGTTAATATATTTCATCATGACTACCGAGATCAATTGGAATTATTTTATCATCCTTGATCAAAAAAATAATAGAAATACGATAAGAAATGTTTATGGAGACTAAATATAGTTCAGATAACTTTCCGTGCAGTTTATGTAAGCGTAACGAAGGATGGTATGGATTGATTTCTAATATTTTTAATGTTTTTTCATATTGCGATATTAAATCGGGATGTCTTTTGATAAATTTTCTGGCCCTTTTTAAATAACTGTCAGTATATAAGATTTCAGCCATGAGTTATTCTCTTGATGTGTTTTTCCACTGTCTCTTTAATAAATTTTCCTTCTTTAATGTCTCTTTTTGATTCCAGCAAAGCCGCTTCCAGTTCGCATTCTCTTAAATAATTATATTTTTCGATAGGCAGAACAACAAACTTGTTTTTCCCTCTGACAGTAATTATAACTTCCGTCCCATCGGCGGTCTCATCGTTAAGGATGGTTACACCCTTTGTTTTCAATTCATTTGCTGTAATTGTTTGCGCCATGTTAAATAATCCTTATTCTAGTGCTGTTAGTAGTACTATAAATAAGTTTATTTGTCAACTTTTTTTATAGGCATACGGTGCAAAGGTTAAGTTAATTATTCATATTCTTCCAAATACCTCCCAATATAACCGCGCACACGTTCTTTGGGTTGAAATATTCCAAAATGACCTTCGCAAAGAATATCGGCGTCGAGAGCTAATAAAATTTGCATGGATTTTTTCCATGCTTCAATATCGGAGCCGAAGGCTGCGTGAAATGGCCCATGAATGTCCTGCCCGAAAAGAACCCTCTTCCCCTCCCTGTCCAGATAAAGAGAAATAGAACCGGGCGTGTGGCCGGGTGTATGCAGACAATGCAATTCTTCCTTACCAAATCTTAATATTTCGTGGGAACAGGATAGCTTCCTGTCAACTTTAGTTGGCGGAAAAGTTGTGCCATACCAGTTTGCCGCTGTTTTGAGAGAATCGCCAATTTCCACTGCCTTCGCGTCCAGTTCGTGAATCAAAATTTTTATACCGTATTGATTTTTAAAGAAAGGCGCCGAGCCTATATGGTCTATATGGCAATGCGTCAGTATCAAATGAGAAATATTGGCGGGATTTAAGCCGAGTATTTCAATATTGCGCACAATCTGAGAAGCGCTTCTACCGGCTCCTGAATCGATCAAAACCAGATCACCGGCGAAATCGATCAAGTATATTGCCGCGTCATCGGCTGATGTTATTCCGGGGCCACCGATTAAATAAACTCCACTGATTATTTCCTCAGTGTTTGTCATCATGAGAGTAATCCTTAAATTATCCTAAATTTTTCATGCCACTTCTAAATCAGAGATGATATCGAGGCGGCAGTGAAACTCGAATTACAGTTACGCAGTGAACTGTAATTCGTTGGTTAAACTGTCCCGCTTCAGCGGGGCAAGGAGCAAACCGACGACGCTGCCAACAAAGATAACGCTTTGATTTAGAAGCGGTATTATGGTTGGAAAGTTCCGATGATTTCGTTAATATCTTTTATTTTATTATTGGAGAGATAATTTTTTATCCCCTCTATTACATCAATGGTGGCATGGGGATTGATAAAATTGGCTGTGCCTATTTGCACTGCTTTTGCACCCAGAATTAAAAATTCCAACGCATCTTCAGCGGTCATTATTCCGCCAATCCCGATAACCGGCACGGAAACTCTTCTGATTACTTGCCAAACCATCCGCAGCGCCACCGGCTTTATAGCCGGACCGGATAATCCTCCAGTAATATTTTTTAAATGCGGCTTTCTTGCTTTTAAATTAACGGACATGCCCGTCAAAGTATTGATTAATGATATCGCATCCGCGCCTGCTTTTTCCACCGCTTCCGCAATAATCGCAATATCAGTAACATTGGGGGTAAGCTTAACTATAACAGGCTGGCTGGTTTCATCTTTTACTATACGTGTTACTCTGGCGGCAATTTTCGGATCGGAACCGAAACTCACCCCGCCTTTATTTACATTAGGGCAGGAAATATTTACTTCCAGTGCGTGTACGCCCTTCGCTGCACTTAGTTTCTTCGCCACTTTTTTATATTCATCGTAAGTTTCACCGTAGATATTGGCAATAACCGCCACATCGTAATTGCGCAGGAAGGGAAGTTTTTCTTCAATAAAAGTATCCACTCCGATATTCTGCAAACCCACGGCGTTGAGCATACCGCCGGCCGTTTCCATGATTCGCGGCGGCGGATTTCCCAACCGTGGTTTCAGCGACAACCCTTTGACAACAATAGCGCCAAGCCTGTTTAAGTCAACATAACCGGAATATTCCTCGCCGTAACCAAAAGTGCCCGACGCCGTCATTACCGGATTTTTTAATTTCAGCTGCCCTATATTTACGGCCATTTGCGGAGATGTCTTTGATTTCATTTTATCCCTAAATTAATCCCATATTATATCCGCCAGATTAAATACCGGACCATCAGCACAAACCCGCTTATAATTGAGAGTGCCTTTTTGATCTTTTATGGCTACCGCGCAACCCATGCAGGCTCCCGTGCCACAGGCCATCCGCTCTTCCAGCGACACCTGACAACTGAATTTACTTGTATTCAATATTTTCGCCAGCGACTTGAGCATTTCTTTGGGACCACAGGCATAAATGACGGTATTTGCCGGCGAAAATTTTTTTATGTTTTTTTGAAAAGCTTGCGTTACCAAACTTTTGGTCCCGAGAGTTCCATTATCAGTACAAACGGTAATATCGCGGCAAAGCTTTTGCAGTTTATCTAATCCAACTATCGCAGAGGCTCTTTGAGCACCCAGATATACAGTTATTGCCGATGTAAAAAGACAAGCGCTCCGGCATAAATGTTCGATCAACAATGATAGAGGAGCTATCCCGATTCCTCCAGCGATAAAAACAATGTTTTCTTTGACGGTGGAAATTTCGAAGCCGTTACCCAACGGTCCATGGATTTCCACTTGCGATCCTTTAATCAACCCGGCTAGAATTTGTGTTCCCTTGCCCACGACACGATAGAGCAATTCAATCGAACAGAAACTTTTCCCACGGGAAAAAGAATAAATGCTGATAGGACGCGACAAGAACGGGTCATTTAATCCGGCTATACGAATCATGACAAACTGACCCGGCAAAGGATCGTGAAAGGAAGAGGCAACTTTCATTTTCATCAGAAAGCAGTCTTCCTGAATTTCTTCGTTTCTTAAAATCTCCCCGATGTAAATGTCTTTGGTCATTTTTTTATCTTTACTTCTTTATGTCCGCCCACATGATTAAGGCGTCTTCATGTGTGTCTGTATAATAAAGCGGTCTGATTCCTTTTACTACAAAACCGCATTTTTCGTAAAGCTTTATTGCTTCGGTATTTGATTTTCTGACTTCCAATGTTTGGTCTGTAATTTCATTTTTCCCTGCGATTTCTGTCATTGCTTCCATAAGGTTAAAAGCAAGACCTTGCCTTCTATACTCATTTTTTACCGCCAGATTGTGCAAATGAACTTCATCGGCAACAAGCCAGAAAATAATATAGGCGACTATGACATTTTTCTCCTCAACATTTATCCGCGCAGCAAGACACACGGAATGAGTGCTGCCAAGTTCTCTTGCAAACATGCCTTCCGTCCAGGGTGATGGAAACGACTCTCGCTCAATATCCAGCACCTCCGGCAGGTCAGTATTGTTCATAAGATCAATTATAACCTGAGAGGCAACTTTTTCATAAGACATGGAAAAATTCCAAAAGTACGGCTGCAACTAAAAATATCGCACAAAAAACGGGAATTGCTCTCTGAAGTTTTAGCATATTAATTGCCACGGCAATCCCCAACAACGGCAGAAAATAATAGGTAAAAGAAAGCGTTGATATGACCGTCGCATTTAATTTAGGATACAGCCAGATTACAGAAGGAATAAAGATTACCAGAATTGCCAAAATATAAAAGACATCGAATAGAAATACTTTAATTAACCCTAAATAATTTTTTTGTTCTATTCCCCGGATATTATTTTTTTTTGCATCTACCAACGCCCGATCGGAAAGAGTGTCGTTGGATTTAATAATCAGGATATCCATCTGCTTGGCTAATATTCCGCAAGGAATGGCTATAAGTATAGAAAGCGCGATTAATTCCGGGGGGGACATGCCTCCCAATTTTTGGCCGGCAATAACAGCCGTTGAAGTTGCCACAACAGCCGTAATGGAATCGTTGGGAGGAATATAAGTTCCTATGGGGATGCGATCAAGCCAAATAAGTTCAACAAATGCTCCGATTACCAATCCTGCATAAGGATTATGCAAAAGGAGTCCGATAATAGGAGCAATGATAACCGGCCGGGAAATCATGGCTTGAATAAAAACACGATCAAGACATAACAGGCCGCCGCAAAAAGATGCTAAAATAATTTCCGTAAACACTTTAAAATACCTTTATGGTTTGGTATTCCAACAATCCTTCAGGGCTTCCTTAATATTAATAGTCTTTCCCTTCGGTATCCCTTTTAATTCAACAACAACCCGGGGATTTTCTAATAGATTTTCAATACATTTAATTTCTTTATCACATAAAAAGACGGAAGGGGAGCAACAAATCCTGTATTCATTATTATAAACATTACCTATATTTAACTTATCAAAATGAAACCCCTGATTAAAAGCATCGCACGCATCAGCAATACTACTAAACAACACTATCGTTTTTTTCCCATCACCATGGGTGAAAATATAATTTTTGGTAAAATCATCTACAGAGTTTATAATTACTTCGATTTCACTGGGCACGGCCATTCTGATGATGGTCTCAAAAAAGGAATCACCGGCCACCTTGTTGTCAACAATAATAATGCATTTCGCCCTGACGTGGGGCACCCATGCTTCCAATATTTGACCGTGGACAAGCCTGCTGTCAACTCGCACCAAAGCTATATTCAAATCTTTCGCCAAGTGGAGCCCCCTCTGGTGGGAGCTGAAGGCTCCCTATAATAATGAGACTCAGATATTACAGACGTAGTGCGGTAATATCTGTTAGTCGAATTATCCCGCGAAGCAGCGGATAACGCGACATCCCGCGGATAATAATCGCGGGATAATTACCTGCTAGCTTTCTTGCTTAAAATTTCACTGGCCAACATAATATTTTTTTCCCCGTAATTTTTTATAAGGCAGGCAAAGTCCCGTAAGGTCATATCTTCTTTAACTTCCGATAACTTGATCACCATTGGTAAATTAACTCCGGTAAGAACTTCAACTTTTCCTTCTTTCATGAAAGAAAGTGAAATATTGGAAGGCGTACCGCCAAAAAGATCCGTAAGAATCAACACGCCTTTGCCTTTATCCAGTTTTTTTATGGCATTGCTGATTTCTTTTTTTAAATCTTCAACATTTTTTGTCTGATCAACACAAACATGTAATATATCGCCTAACGGCCCTTTAATTAACTCTGCAGCTTTTATCAACTCATTTCCAAAGTTACCATGCGTAATAATAAGCGTACCAATCATTATTATCTCCCTTCTTAAACGCCTTTAAGCAATAATGCTACACTTGCGTCATGCTCTTAAATTTAATGCGGTAAACTAATGGATTGCGCAATAATTGTCAAGATTTATGAAAGGATTATTTAAAGTGAAATATTAAATGTTTTCCGTCTTGTAACTTATTGTATTGGCTTGGAATTAGACAATATCTCTTTTGGGGAATTTTGCAGAGCATCGGTTAGTCCGGATTGACTGGAAATGCGTCTTGAGATTGCCTTCTTCAATAAATCTTCACCTGCCCATATATCCACGTCTTGTCGCGCACGGGTAATTCCCGTATAAATAAGTTCTCTGGTTATGAGCGGAATATCGCGGTCGGACAAAACCAGCGGGACTATTTCAAATTCCGACCCCTGAATTTTGTGAACAGTCATCGCCCAAACTGTTTCATGTCGGGGTAAACTTGCCGGTAAATATTTACGCAGACCGTTATTCTCATCGCGAAAAAAAGCTCGTAATTGGTCATTTTCTTCAGAGTCTTTCAGGATAATACCGACATCGCCGTTAAATAAACGCAAACGGTAATCATTCTGTAAAACCATAACTGGCATTCCTTCGTAAAAAATATCTTGTGCTTTGATCAGTCCCGCGTCCCGGATAATTTTCTCTACATAAACATTCATCCTTTCCGTACCCCAAATCCCCACGCGCAAGGCGCATAGAATACGGAATTTTTCGAATAGATCAAAGATATTATCCGGAATACCGCTGCCGGAAGTTGCCGATTTTAAGTATCCCTGATAACGGTCAATAACCATTTCGCCAAAGTGTTTAAATAATTTTTCACTTTTGGACAATTCGGTCCAATGAATATCCGCATATTTTTCCGAACGCAGCAATTCCGCGGCTTCCTGATATTGGCCGTTTTTAACAGTTTGACTCAAAAGACCGATGCCGCTTTGATCAGAGAAACGATAATTTTTTTGCAAATAGATGATGTTATCTTGAATCCCCGCATACACATTGCCGGATTCGATCACTTCACCGGATAGGAGCGCAATCTGCCGGGCAAATTCCGGTGAAAAAATGTCAGGAACACCCTGACCGTATATATCTCCTAAAACTGCTCCAGCTTCAACCGAGGCTAATTGATCCTTATCCCCCAGCAAAATCAAGCTCGCCTCCGGGGGCAAAGCGGCAATCAATTTCGCCAGAAGAGGCAAATCAACCATCGATGCTTCATCAATTACAACCAGGTCATAAGGTAACTGATTTTTTTATTGAATTGGAAATAAGGCTAATTACTGATAGAGTCTAAAAGGCGATGAATTGTTTGCGCCTCGTTGGGGATCATCTCTTTTATCGCCGCCATGCAATTTAATTTTTCCTTCGTTTTTTTGACGGACTCCTGCAGACGCGCAGCAGCTTTGCCGGTAGGCGCAGCCAAAGCAATCCGCAAAGATTTATTTCCTATACCCAGAATCAGCGCCAAAATTTTCGTAATGGCGGTTGTTTTTCCTGTTCCCGGACTGCCGCTGATCACAAAAAATTTTTCGACAATGCAGCAATGGCCGCGACTTTTTGCCAATTGATTTTTTGTTTAGAACTTTCATCAAAATACAAATTCAGCTTTTTTTGAAGTTTAACTTTATCCAACTTTATTTCATTTGTTTTGGAAATGCTGGTGGAAATATATTCAGCGACATCTTTTTCATATTGTCAGTAGCGCTGCAAATAAAGGCTGGCTTTTTCATCTAAGATTAATGGTTTAAAATCGCCAGGTTCTCCTGCGCAAGATGCTGACTTCAGAGATGCAATCCACACCTGCAGTTGAGGACATTCAATGATGTTTTTCCCATCTTCACTTTTGAAAATAACCTTCCCGGCAATATCGTTCAAATCCAAACAAATATGTCCATCTCTCACGTATCGACTAACCAACGCCGCCGCAAAAGACAAGTCTTCTTTATTTTGCTGAGTGAAAGAAACTATGAAACGGATAAAATGAATATCCATTGGAGAGAAATAGTTATTAAAGAAATTCTTTATATTTTAAATGAACCTCCCCAGCAAGCTGCGGGGTATCTCATGGTTGGTAGCTACTCTCCAAGCGAAGCAAGCTTCGGGGAATATTACCCGGAGAGATTTAATTCACGGCCTTTTTTTCCAAATCATTCAATTCCATTTTCAGAGATAACAGATTTAGCATATCCTTCAAAGCAATAATGCCCTCCAGTTGATCCCCTTTGACAACCAACAAACGGCTGTTTCCTGTGCGATTCATGATCGCCAATGCCTTATTGGCATCTTCCTCAGGGCCTACTGTTGTTTCTTCATTGCAGGGTAGAGCCACTGCTCCTACCGTGGATGTTGCCCACTCCTCGCGTGGAATTGACGCTACTTGTTTAATGGAAATACAGCCCGTCAACTTGCCAAAAGAAAGCACCGGATACATCTGGAAATGATGTTTATATACATAATCACGAACGAATTTCTCCAATGAGATAGAACGCGGCACAGTCACGGGATTCTTAACCATCAATTCATTTACTTTTTTTGCGTTAAAAAGGTTGCGCGCCAAAAGCTGCTGGTAGGACATTTGTGCCGTCGAACGGAGAAACAGGCCTATCAAAAACCACCATAGGCCACCTACAAAATTACCGCTGATGATGTAAACGATTCCCATAATAATTAATAAAATTCCAAACCCGGACCCTATTTGCGCGGCAATACTTGTTGCCCAGCGTATATCTTTTTTCCAGATCCAAAGGATCGAACGCAATACTCTTCCGCCATCCAGAGGAAAAGCAGGAATCAAATTAAAAACCGCCAGAACTATATTTAACCAAGCCAAATAAGCTAAAACACCATTTATTGTCACCGGCCAGCCGATTTTTTCCCCAAGATTGTAGAGTAAAAACGAGAAAAAACCGATCAAACAGCTGGAAAGCGGACCCACAATAGCAATCATAAATTCAGCTTTAGGATTAGTAGGATCATCTTCCATCTGGGCGACACCGCCAAAAATAAACAGAGTTATTCCCTTCATGGATATCCCGTAATATCTGGCCACAAGGGAATGAGTCAATTCATGAACAATTATGGATAAAAAAAGTCCGACCGCACCGGCGGCTCCCATCCACCAATAAGCAGCATGGGGAAGATCTTTGTAATATTCAGGAAAAAGGCCGCTTGCCAATGACCAGGTTATCAAAGCCGCTAAGATTAACCAGCTTATATCAATTTTTACTTCAAACCCAAAAACTTTAAAAAGGTTTACCGAATGGCCAAACATAAAAAAGCTCCTAATCACAGTGTTCCTTTAATCACAAATATGAACCTCAAAGCAAGCTTTGGAAACATTCCACAGCAAGCTGCGGGGTATTATACCCTCCGCTTCGCGGGATAATTCGACCTGCAAGCTTCAGTCGCAGATGACCTTCAGGTTATGCACTCTGTTTCTGAAGCTTGGGTCTCATTACAACTTACCAATTCCGCTATGCTGCGCTTTCGGAATTGGAGTTTCACAATAAAATAACTGTTGCCTGATGAAAATTAATGTTCTAAATAACATTTTATGTAAAAAAAGTTTACTAAAATAAAGCATACGAAATTATAGAAAAAAATTGACAACTATGAAGTTTTTAAGTTATTTTTATTATAATTTTAATGATCTTCCTCATTTACCGGATAATCAAGCTAAGGTAAATATAAATGAACCTCCCCGCAGCAA
>PLGI01000073.1 GCA_003139775.1 Syntrophaceae bacterium
TTAAGTTAGAGGTCAGCAGCTTTGTTGATTACGAATTTAAATGTTGCCTGAATTGGGGAAAAAAGAAAAACAACATTACAATAAGATGTGCAATTCATTTTTACATCTTTTTGTCTAAATAATTTCGTACTATATTAAATAATGTTAGCAAATAATAAAAAGGGGGCAACGCTATGTCGCGTAACCCCTTGATATTCATTGGTAGGCGGTACTGGGATTGAACCAGTGACTTCTACCGTGTGAAGGTAGCACTCTCCCGCTGAGTTAACCGCCCAAGTGACGTTTGCTATAGCTTAAAGTATTCCCTATTTCAAGAGAAAAAGTTTCTTGCGCCAGACACAATCATGGGCATGAACCCCAAAGCAAGCTGGGGGGGGGTATTCGCCGCAAATGAGTGAAACGAAGTTTGAAGCGCAAATGGAATTGATCCCGCAAAGCGGAGGGAGTGAACTCTACCGCTTGCTTTGGGATTCATATCCGTGATTTCAATTTAAAATCATGTATGAGCGTTGCATAATAAGAATGTTCTCCATAGTCATTTCGATAAGTCTCATAAGGCGGGCAACGGCTGCGGGGGCTCCACTCTGGAGGAGGTTCAAAACTGTGCCCATTATTTTCTATGCAGGCAGTTTATAGCTTTTCTCCCGGAATAATTTCAGACAGGCATCCGCGACAGTATTATCGTAAAAGATTCCTTTATTTTTCTCAATTTCCATCAGTGTCGCATCGATTCCCAAGCCGGGACGATAGGGCCGATGGGAGGCCATGGCTTCCACCACGTCGGCCACAGCCATAATGCGGGCCTCCATAATAATTTCATCCCCTTTCAGATTTCTTGGATAGCCGGATCCGTCCATCCGTTCATGATGCTGGTAAACAATTTGTGCCAACGGCCAGGGGGATTCCACATCCTTCAACATTTCGTATCCAATCCGGGAGTGTTCTTTAATCAGGGAAAATTCGATGTCTGTCAGCCTGGTAGGCTTGGACAATATCTCCGCGGGAATGGATAATTTTCCGATGTCATGGATTGAACCTGCCATACGGATTCCCTCGATTTTATCCTGGGGTAGTCCCATCTCCGTGGCGATGGCACAGGCAAGGTTTGCAGCCCGTAGCTGGTGACCGGACGTATAGGGATCTCTCATCTCTATAGCGGATACCATGACCTGGATGGTTGCGCCAACAGCCTTCCTGAGACTTTCGAGAGTCTGTTTAAGTTCCTCCTCCGCTCGCTTGCGCTCGGTGACGTTATTCAAAAAATTCAGAGTGGCGGGTTTTCCCTTCCATTGAATGACAGCTGCATTAATTTCACACCATATTACAGTTCCGTCTTGGCCAATGACCCTGAAAGAATAAACAGGAGGGACTTCTTCACCTTTTAGTCTTTTTATATGATAATCAACGACCATCTTAAGATCATCGGGATGGATAAAGTCTGTGAAAGATTTTAATGTTGATATCTCTTTGGAATATCCCGCCATGTTCATAGCAGCATGATTTAAAAAGACCACCTTCATATCCTGGGTGATAATGATTGCTTCTTTTGCATTTTCTATGACCAGACGATACTGCTCTTCGCGCTCCCGCAGCACCTCACCCGCCCGTTTGCGCTCGGTGATATCACGGATTACGCCGAGAATGCCCACTGGTTGCTGATTTTCATCTCTGATAAAGGAAACATTCACCTCCGTCCACACGATGGTCCCATCTTTTCGCCTAATTTCCAGTTCAAGCGTCCTGGACACGTTTATATCTTTATGTTCGGATTTCTCGATCTCCATGACTTCCGATAATGTCCTAATGGCCAGATCTCGTGAGGAGGGCGTCAACGAAGCATCAAATGATGTTTGTTGTTCCATTATCTCTTCCGGTTTGTATCCTCTCAAAGTTTTCATGGAAGGGCTGACATAGGTATAATTCAGATTCATATCTAAAACGAAAATGACGTCATTGACATGATCGGCCAGCAGGCGATACTTTTTTTCACTTTCCTTCAGTTCCTCCTCTGCCCTCTTGCGGTCGGTGATGTCATGACTATATGAGATTATGCCCACCGGCTTCTGTGCCTCGTCCCGCAAAAATGACACGTGGTTCTCGATCCAAACGTTGGAACCATCTTTTCTGTATTCCTCCAATTCCAGAATGCGACTTCTGCCGGGATCTGCCGTACCGCTGGCTTCCAATTTTATCTCTTCTTCAAAGACCTTAGCGACGATCTGCAGAGATTCAGGTGTCATGGTCTGTTCAAGGGTCTGCGCCATGGCCTCTTCGACAGTGTATCCCCGCAAACGTGTGATGGAGGGGCTGACATAGGTAAAACGCAGATTCATGTCGATGACCGCTACGACGTCTGCCATATTATCGACCACTAAACGATACTTCTTTTCACTCTCCCTAAGCGCTTCCTGCGTCTGCTTGCGCCCGGTAACATCACGAATATTGCATTGTACTAATTTTGCCCTATCTACAAGATATATCTCTGTATCGATATGTTGCCCGGACTTGGTTTCTACCTTTACATTGCGATAATTAATAATGCCGCTCTTGTTCAAATTTCGCATTGTCGTTTGGAAATCACTCGTATCGAGCACAACACCGATGTTCTGAAGCTTATTCCCGATGCTCTCCTTTTCGGTATAACCCAATAGTTTCTCGGTGGCCGGATTCGCCTGGGTTATCTTCCCTTCGCGTTTTTCTAAAAGTATTATTCCATCACTTGCAGTTTCAAAAAGACGCCTATACTGCTCTTCGGAGTCTATTANNTAATAAACTTTCCAGTTGCTTGAGCTCGGTGATGTCCTCAATAGCCAAGAGGATGATGTGCTCTTTGCCCAACGCTCTTTTAATTTGCCGGGCATTCAAAAGCATGACGCGCTTGCCAATGGTAACAAAATCGTGTTCAACTTCATAGTTGTCAAAGGTTGTCTTTTGGGGAAGGATGGTTTCCAGAAGTTCCCGCAGTTTGGGGATATCCCACTGATCATTTCCCAGATTATAAATAAGTTGTCCCTCGGTCTCGTCAGGTTTAACCTTGAAAAATTCATAGAAGGAACGGCTGGCGGTGACCACCCTTAAATCTTGATCCAGAACGATTAAGGGCTCGCGCACGGTGTCGATGATGCTCTCGGCGTATTCCTGAGATTTTGTTGCGGTTTTTTTCACGGCCATTTTCTATCTCCCTGCGCTCGATGACGCCTTAGGCTACTTATTGGCCGAATTAATTTCTTATGAAATTGTGTTTTCTCTTTGGTGTCTTATTTTTCTCGGCCTGTTGCCCAATGTGTAATCAGATCACCTCTGGGTACTTGAGGGGGCTATGCGAGCCCCCCCTTTGATAGATACGAAACTCTTTTTATAGTCGGGTGAACTTTTTGTAATCTTACCTTCTATCCCGTTCTTCACCCTGCCCTTTTTCAGGTTTTTCTTCTTTAGGTTTAGATTGTTGTGGTTTCGCTGTCCCTCGAACTTGTTGTTTAACCGTTTGAGATTGCGGCCGGGGTTGCTGTGTCCGGACTTCTCGTGATTGCGGCCGCGATTGTTGTGGTTTGGCTACCTCGCGAACTTGTTGTGACCGCTGTGGCTTGACCTCTTTTAATTGCGGCCGGGATTGCTGTTGCTGGATATCCCGGGCTTGCGGTCTTGCCTGATATTTTGGTTGTACCGTTTGAGAAGGCTGTTGTGATCGCGTTTGGGGTTTCAAACCCTGGACACCCCAAGAGTTTTGCTTCTCCCAATGTTTATTCTTTTCCCAGCCTTTCCAGTTCCGTTGAACTTGTTGCTGAGGTATTCGCTGGTAGTTCCATTGCTGTCCTCTCCAACGATGCTCCCTATAGTCATTCCTCCAGCCTGAGGGTATGCTTACATAAAAAGATGGAACGCTTTGATAGTAGCCCCAACCTGAGTTGTAGTAATGTGAGCGATACCAGCGTCCTTCCCACGGACGCCACCACCAACCATTGTAGAAGAAAATGTCCGCGTCTGAGTCAGGGACTACGTAGACATTCGTCTCCGGCAGCACTACCATCTCCGGTGGTGCTGCAAATACGATGGGCGGCGGCAGAGAAATATTGATGTCTACTCTTGCCATCGTCGGAATAGGTAATACAAATACCAACGCCAAAAGCAATGTTCCCAAAAATAACTTTTTCATTTTATTGTCTCCTATAAATTTTAATGTTTTGCCTCTAATCAGTTTTTCTTGCCTCCCGCAACCAGCAGTATGATGCCGCCCATGAGCGCGATTCCTCCCACGATCGGCGGCAGCGGAATCGTTTTTGTCTTATCGGCAGTCATCTGGATGGGACCGATATCAACGACTTTCTCTCGGGTTGTGTAGGTGATGCCCTGATAAGCAAGAGCGATGATTCCGATCACAATAAGAATGATGCCTATCAATGTGTATGTTTTCATTTCTCTCCCCCCTTTCAATTGTCACCCTGTATGGATTGATAACCTCCTGCAGGCTAAGCTCCGCGCCTCTTAATAATGTTGTCCTCTTCAGAAATACACATGTGCCTTTACAGGCATATGTGCTCCGTTTTCATTCCATTGATAATATTTTCAGACCCTTCACTTCCCAACACGAATCGTTGAGAGTTTTCCTATGAATCCGAAAACACTTAATAGCCAGACAATCACCGTAATAATAACGACTACGTTGAGGATTTTCTTTATGGTGGACTGCATTGGTATATAGCTGTTAATGACCCATAGAATCACCCCAACGACAACCAAAATAATTACTAATTGGATCAACGGCATAGTATTTCTCCTTTTATGCTATGTTATGAAAATTTCTATCGGAACCGATTTATATCCGTTTCCAATGAATCAAGCCGACGGGAGATTTCTTTTCTCTCCTCGCGCGCGGTATATCTGCCCCCTTCCGTCATCCGCAAATAATCACTCCGAATGGCGTCCAGTCTGGATTGAAATTCTCGCCCTTCTGCAGGAGGAAAGTGCCCGTTGATTCTTCCATCATCAATTCTTCCTTGTAGTGCGACAATCCTATCCCCATTCCTTGGTTCTTCAGCTCTTGCCTGCCGGCCAAGCGCCCTGTTTATTTCATCTCCAAGCACATCAAGTCTTCCAAGAAGGCTGTCCCATTCATCCCGGGAAACAACTTTGTCTCTCAGCGCCTCATAATCTGTTCGAATACCCTTCAGTGTCGTCAGAAACATCTGTGACTGATCGGGGGTAAGCGCGCCGGTTTTCAGCCCATCCCCAATTTTCTCCTGAATTACAACCATCTTGTTCTCCGCACTTCTTTGATTATCCGGCCATGTTTGAGGCATAGTGGCGCAGCCCGAAAACAAGGCTAATACAAAGACCATTAGTATCGTCAATGATATATATTTTTTCATTTTTTTCTCCTCTTTTTAGATTGCAACGTTAATAGAACTAACCTAGGCACGTTCAAATTAGAAAATCTTTTATGTAACTCTACGCCCCTGAATGACTCTCACCAGCACAACGATAATGGCAATGACCAGCAAGACATGAATAAAATAACCCATCGTATAGCCGGTCACCAACCCGAGTGCCCACAAAATTATCAGTATCACAGCGATTGTCCACAACATATCTTTCTCCTTTCAGTTTGCTTTAGATCCGCTACCGGCTGGCATATTCCTATGACAGCCGGCAACTTTCCAGCCTACGGGTTGAATGTCTGCAATTAACGTTCGATGACGATCTCGACGCGACGGTTGTTAGCGCGTCCCTCGGGTGAAGCATTATCGGCGATCGGACTGCCTTTGCCCTTTCCGAGTGCCTGAATGCGGTCGGCTGGATAGCCTCTCTGCACGAGGTAATCGCGAACCGCGTCGGCCCGACGTTGCGAGAGATCCTGGTTGTATGAAATAGAGCCCTGGGAATCGGTGTGGCCCTCAACGATAAGGTTGCGCGCGCGGACATTTAGTAACGCATCGGCCACCTGATCAAGCTTTACCTGCGCTGAGGACAACAAAGTTGACTCGGCGGATCGAAATAGGACACCCCCGGAGAGAGTGATGACCAGTCCGCGTTCCTCTTGCTTGACTGCGGCGAGCGAGGCCAGTGCAGCCAGTGCATCGGCCGTCCGCTTTTCGGAGTCGCTCAAGTCCTGCTTCCCCTGCTTCACGATCTCGGCTTGTTGCATCTCGAGATCGGCGTCTGATTTTTCCTTAGCTTCCTTGAGCGCGGCTTGCTTGTCGATTTCAGCCCGTGCTTCAGCCGTCTGCTTCTCGGAGTCGCTCAAATCCTGCTTCCCCTGCTTCACAATCTCGGTTTGTTTATTCTGGAAAGCGACGTTCGCTTTATCTTTGCTTGCCTTGTCGGCGGCCATGACGCCAAGCGCTCCCGCCATTTCAGACTTGCGCTGAGCGGCGTAAGCGAGATCTTTAGTTTTGTAAGAGTCGGGTTCCTTCTGGAATGATTTTTCCGCCAAGTCGAGCGCCTCATGCGCTTTGTGTAATTCTACCGGTGCTAGTTGCTCCGCCGGACCCTCGCTCGCATGCTGGTAGGCTAAACGAGCGTTGATGAGTTCATTTGGCGCCACGGTTGCACATCCGGCGATGAACGCGACGAACGTGACTAGTATCAAAAATTGCATCGTTTTCATGAAATTCTCCTTTGGGGTCATGATTGGGTTATGGGTTGTCTTGCCGGAGTTGGTGCACACGCTCAACTGCCGCTCGTGCTTCCGACTTCTCTGCATCCCCGCGGGAGAGCGCGACAGCCAGTTCGGCGTCGGCTTCGGCCCGCAATAGCATCGACGCGGCCCTCTTTTTCTCGCCTTTCGCAGACAGCCCCTTAGCGAGTTCCAGTTCTTCCTTGGCCATTTGCAAATGAAGCGAGGCTTGCGGTACTTTGGCTGCCCCGGCTTCCTCGGCGGCGCTGATCTCTGACGTTGACGCCTCTGTGCGTAGCGGTGGGGCGCTTGCACAACCCGAAAACAAGGCTAATCCAACAATCATTAGTATTGTCAATGATATAGCTTTTTTCATTTTTCGTCTCCTCTTTATAGATTGTAACGTTAATAGAACTGCCCGGGCACGTTCAAATTAGAAAATCTTTTATGTAACTCTACGCCCCTGAATGACTTGCACCAGTATAACGATAATGGCAATGACCAGCAGAACATGAATAAAATTACCCAGCGTATAGCCAGACACTAACCCTAGCGCCCACAAAATTATCAGTATCACAGCGATTGTCCACAACATATGATCCTCCTTTCTGATTGCTAATTCCCACTGCCGGCTTGCGCGTCTCGCAAAACAGGCAGTGGGATTACAGAATCTTTGTTTTTGAACTTGTGCTACTCGATGGTCATCTGATTATTTACACTCTTCACACCATTTACATCGTTGGCGAATTTGGTAGCCAGATCCATTTCGGCTCCGCTTTTCGCCTTGCCACTCAGCGTGACGATTCCGCGCTTGGTCTTGACTGAGGTATTAAGAGCACTGGTCGAGCGGTGATAGAGCAGTGTCATCTTGACCTGAGCGGTGATGGAAGCGTCATCAATCTTTTGACCTACCGTTTGCTTCTTTTTCGCAATCTTTCCCACAGTCATCTCATTATTTACGCCTTTAACCCCTTCGACATCCTTGGCATACTCGGTCGTTAGATCCTTTTGTGCTTCATTGGCAGCTTTGCCTTGCAGAGTAACGATTCCGGCTTTAGTGTCAACCTCCGTCATAGCGCTCACGTTCCGATGAAACAGGAAGATGGTTTTCACTTTCGCAGTGATCCAGGCATCCGACATCTTAGCGGGAGGCGTACCTTTCACTTCCAGCATGTTGTCCACACTCTTAACACCGGGCAGGTCTGCTACTGTCTCCTGGGCTAATGATTTATGGGATTCTTCGGAGACAGTTCCCGTTAAGCTCACAACGCCGTCCTCGGACTTGACTTTAATATCATCAGCCTTCAGGTAGGTCTGGAATACATATGACTTCTTGGCTGATGATTCGATGTTGTTATCCATTTTGGACGCCTGCACAGGCATGCTGAGCATAAGCAGAGCGACAACCGCAAACATCATTACTCCTAGTCTATAAATTGTTTTCATTGGTACATTCTCCTTTTATTGTTGTTACTGTTGTTTTTTGAACTCTTTTACTCCGAATGCCTTTCGGAGTCCTGTTTGTGGTGTATCTTGCAACCGTAGCCGGGGCGCAAGGACACGCCGCTGACACTACTTCCCCCAAACTTTCTTGACCTGACCGACCGTTTCCTGAACTACACCGGCCACCCTTTCACCGGTACCTTCAGCTTCCAACTTTGGATTATCGCTTATTTCCCCGGCGACCTGCTTTATCTTACCCTTCATTTGGTGAAACTTGCCTTCCGTCTTGTCCCTCTTGCTTGATTTCATGATATTCCTCTCCTTTAGGTTTTTGATTTGACTGCTGAGATATTTTGTTTCCAATAATAATTTCACAATAGAAGACTCGCGAACTAATCAGCGGATCAACTCGAGAATGCCGATTATAATGAGATAGACGGCAACAAAACAATTCAATATGGGAACATTATCCCTGATGCTCGATTTCATGGTATTTCTCCTTCCCCTGTTTCACGATCAGATTATTCTTTATGCCTGCGACACCTTTGACGCTCTTTACGATTTCATCCGCTTTGTCGACGGCCTTTTGAGAATTAACGAAGCCGCTCAGTTGAGCAGTCCCCTGATAAGTTTTAACACTGATCTGAAATGACTTAAGAAAATCATCTGCGGCCAGCAGAGATTTTACCTTGGTCGTGATGAGAGAATCGTCAACGTATTCACCCGCACTTTCATGTGTGCGTATCGATGTCCACGCTGCAATGACGGCGATCACCATAAGAAGCAATAAAAACTGAACAACAATATTTCTCTTTTTCATAACTGTTACTCCTCTTAACTAAGCTTACTTGTGAAATGGTTCATTAGGTGATCTTTTAAATCTTCTCCATTCCCGTCGGGTGGAAAACATTGTGGAACATCGTTTCATAGGGCTCTTGGAGAAGGTTCATTGCTCCCCGGATTACCTTAAAATGCTCCGACTTCAGGTGGTTTTTAAGATTTTCCTGGGTATCCCATTCTTCAAGAAGAAAGAATCTGTTTTCATCCTCGATACTCCGGCAGAAGTCGCAGCGCTGACATCCCTTTTCCATCCTTGTGGAACTGGATAGTGAAGAAATCGTCTGTGACAACTCCATGCGTTTCTCAGAAAGGACATTCATTCGTATGATTAAAAGCTTCATGGAATAGAACCTCCATTCGTATTAATTAATTGGCTATCAAAACAGTTAGAGCAAATAGCCTGCCAACAAGCAAAAGATAATCAGAAGTTATAATTAATTATTTAATAACAAGTGGTTAGATTAACAGAAGATCATAGTCCAAAAGCAGGCAATGAATCGTTTGGCCTCAACATTTGGTGGAACCTCAGTATATGGAGGGATACGGTGAGGCCGCGCCATCCCGAGTTTATGCATCCTCGCTCCTAAGATATTCGGAAGCCCAAAATGGCGGCTACCCATCTTTTCCATCGATGCGCCATCTTGTTTCTGTGAAGTGACCTAATCGTCCATCTTCCGGCCAAAAATTAATTGTTCGGAAAATTCTTGAACGACATTTGTCGAAACAGAGGTTCTTTCGGTTACCCTTCAAGATGTGGATAGTCCGTATAGCCTTTTGATCCGGGCGTATAAAAAGTATTTTCATCCCAATTTGCCCAGTCTGCCCCTCGACGGATGCGCTCTACAAGATCAGGATTCGATATGAAGGGTTTACCAAAAGCGACCGCATCTGCAAGACCCTGTTCCAAGATATGGTTGCCACTGTCACGATTGAACCGACAGTTGATCACTAGTGTGCCTCGGTAAAGCGGACGAAAATGTTTGGCGATTTCTTTCACTGCATAAGGCACTTGATCCACAGGAACCATGGGCTCAACAAGATGGGTGTAAGCAAGATTCGGGTAATTGTTTAATCGCTCCACGATATACTCAAAGGTGGGGATAGTATCCTGATCAATCGTGATACCGAAGAAACCATGTGCCGAGGGATTCAGCCGTATTCCCACCCTTTCCAATCCGATGGCGTCACCTATGTCTTCCAGCGTCTCAAAGAAAAAGCGCGCTTTGTTTTCGTGACTACCGCCGTATTCGTCCGTACGTATATTGGAACAGTTGGTGAAAAACTGATGAAAAAGGTACCCATTAGCTGCATGGATTTCTACACCATCAAAACCAGCGGCGATCGCATTTTCAGCCGCCTTTTTAAAGTCCTTAGTAATGTCATGAATTTCGCGCACGGTCAGGGCGTGTGGCGTTACAGTGTTTTTAAATCCATCTTGAGTAAAAGATTTGTCCTTGGGATTGATCGCGGAGGGTGCGACGGGAAGCCCGCCGCCATGAAAATCAGGATGGGACATTCGTCCGCAGTGCCAGAGTTGACAGAAGATATGACCATTTTTGTCATGCACGGTCAGGGTAACCTGCTTCCAGCCTTCAATCTGGGCCAGGCTATGAATGCCCGGGGTATTGATATAACCGACACCTTGTTCTGAGATTTGAGAACCCTCAGTTATAAGGAGGCCGGCAGAGGCCCGCTGTGAATAGTACTCGGCTATGAGTGGTGTTGCAACGTTTTCCGGGTTGTTCGCACGGCTTCTTGTCATCGGGGACATGAACACGCGATTCGGAAGTTCATATCGTCCAATCTTTATAGGTTTTAAAAGCGCATCGTTTGCCATTTTCCCCTCCTTCTCGATTATCAATCCCTTATCCTCATTTTATGGCATCGAAGGCCTTCTTCAACTGCTCCTCTACTGCCTGCGCAACTTTTTGAAGTTCCAAATTATCAACCATCTGCATGGCAACCGTCGGCCGGATAACGGAAAGTACCGTCTTGCCGCCCTTTTCATAAACAATAACGTTGCAGGGAAGCATAAGTCCGATGTCTTCCTCGGTAAGGATCGCTTTATATGCATTCGGAGGATTACAGGCCCCCAGGATAATGTATTTGTTCATATCAATGCCCAGCTTTTCCTTAATTTTTCCCTGGACATCGATTTCTGTCAGTACACCAAATCCTTCTTTTTTCAGCGCCTCTCTCACCAGAACAACAACTGTCTCATAAGGGAGATTCATCTCCTTAGTGAATCCGTAATTGATCATGCCTGTCCTCCCTCTGTAAATTGTTTTCCTTCTCTTTTATTGTTGAAACTCCAATTCCGAAAGCGAATAACCTAAAGGCCACTATAGGCGTAACGGAATTGGTAAGTTGTAACAAGACCCAAGCTTCAGAAACAAAGTGCCCTGAAGCTTGCATGTCGAATTATCCCGCGAAGCGGATGGTTTAATACCCCCGTAGCGTGCTTCGGGGTTCATACCCGTAATCCCGGAGGCAATGATTATTTTCTGCTTCCGGGAGAGTTTCCAAAACACAATAAATCCTGACATCGGCACCGCTTACGCCGCCCGCTCCCTCATTCATGGCCTTCGTCATACGGCGGATATGGCGACCATACATAGATGCTTAGACGATTAACATCTTCTAAGCATCCCCTATTTCTCCTAATGTCGTTCTTCATGACCTCCATCCCCGTCATGTTCTCCACCCCTGTCATGCCCTTCACCTCTTCCACCTCTGCCACCTTCGTCCCACGGCCCCCAACATCCGCCAATAGATGTAAGCAGCATCACTAAAACCATTGCCAACATAATTATTCTTTTCATAACTTTCTCCTTTGATAAGAATTTGTTGTCTATACGTCAGCGAACCGGTATCAAGTTGCCCGAAAAAGTTTGCTGACAAATTACCCGGTTTCAAATACGCTTCGCTCTCGGAATTAGAGTTTCACGAATCACAAAACACAGGCTTTGTTGATCGCTTTAATCCCAGATTCAGGTCTCATCAGCATTTTCTCCGCTAAACGGAATGCCTTCAACTTTAATTGCTCTCCACGGCCAAACCAGATTGAATTCAATCGCGTGTTTGAATCTTCATCCAACATCATGTGGTCTGTGTATTCGGCTACACTGTTGAAAGCTCCCCACAATGTCCCGCGCGCCAAATGTGCGCCTCGTCCGGATTCATGCAACTGAAGCACGTTGTTCCTGATCTTTTCGGTTCTTGCAGTGTTCTCGGCCTCTTCGTTATCCGGAACCAGTGCCTGTACATAATCCCGCAATTGCCCATCCGTGATCTTCCTGGCCGCCATACCATTGAATATAGCGCTGAGTTGTTCGTATAAATAATTTGATAACCCGAGCATTGTGGTTGCCTGTTCCAAATCCTGTACTGTGTTTGATGTATGACTGATTTGAACTTCTCCCGCTCCCTGCAATGCGGCCGTCAAAGTATTATTGCAAACGA
>PLGI01000152.1 GCA_003139775.1 Syntrophaceae bacterium
GGAGATTTAAGCGGAATAGTCAATATGCAAGATTTCAATAAATAATGGTCTAATATTTCCTTAAAAATAACCTTATTTGCTACATCTTGTGTTTTCGTAACAGGCTGGATAGGATCGGCGGAACGATATTGGCTATGGTAAAACATACTGTAAGTTTACCCGAAGGACTGTGTGCGCAGTATTTAATAAATGATAATTGAAGGGACTTGTCTTTCATCATGGTGCGTGCTGTATTTCTGAATCAGATGAAGGGAATAAAAAATTATTTTTTGAAATTATTTAAATATTTACAGTCTCTTTGTATTCATACTTTTCTATATCATCTCTCTTAATATTATAGTGCTTAAGTAGTTTTAGTGTTTTTTTATTTTTAATTTCTGGATATGATTTTCTGAAGTCTTCATTTTCAATCATTGTTTTAACTTTTTTCAATTCAGAAGATTCTATATTTTTAAATGCTTCACGCCACTTATTTGTATAATCTAATTTTTCTTCACATATTTTGCGATAAATAATATATGGTTCGGGCATATATAAGAGTTCTCTGAACTCTGTTAAGTTCTCTCCAAATGCTTTCTCAAAAAAACTTCTACCCTTACCATCATTGTTATTTGGAGGCACAACAATGCCTTTATTGACATTTAATATAGCTTGAATGGCTCCAAGAAATTTTTTGTTCCATTTTGGTCCAACATAGTCCCTTTTTTTTGCTTCTTCCCCATATATTGGAATATATTTCATCGGAAATGAATATATGTGTAAATCTAATTTTTCACATAAGTCGATGTTTATCTTTAATCGTTCATAAAGATCTTCTGGAGAATCCTTGTAGTTGTAAAGTATGTAATTAGACAGTCTCTTAATGCCATATTGGGCTGATAATTCTATAGCTTTCACATATGGCGCTTTCATTTTGATATCATCAAAAGCAATTCTTAATGGATTAATAGGTATCTCACTCAGCAGTTTCATTTTTTCTTCAGTAACAAAATAACAATCTGTACCTTGATTAAAGTCAACATATCTTGGCATAGGTTTTTTTGAACGCATACGTTCATATGTGTCTTTTATTTCAGGATAACATGAAATTAAATTTCCTTTCGTTGTTGTATCGCTGCTCATCAAAGAATATTTATCTAATATATTATAGAAATTTTGAGCAGTTTTTCCTTTTAACCTAATAAGTATTTTATGAATGAGCTTGTAAGATTTTCTTATATAAGCCTTATCATTCAATCCTTTTTTTAGATTTTCTATTGAAATCTGCAACTGGTTAGGTTCAATATAAACAGCGCCTTCTTTAAAGCCCATTTTTTTTATTTCTTTAATGATATTATCAAATTTAGGTGAGGCAAAAACATTATTGTCCATTAGTATAAGGTTCTGTTGATCTCCATAAACCTTTTTAATATGATTAAATTTTACAAGCGCAGGTACTTTTTCTTTAAATATAGGTTCAATTTTAGGCACTGCGCAGAAACCACATTTATTCACGCATCCTCTTGTCATGTGTGTGTAATAGGCACTTGTATTTGAATACTCATAGTCTATCTCATCCATTATTGAATAATCCAATGGAAGATCGTCAATGATTAGGTTAACGCTTGGATCAAGAGTAAATGGTTTATCGAGCAACCCTTTGAATGGTTTTATACCTGTTTCTTTTTCGATTTCCCTGGGAAGAAGTGACGCCATAATCCCGCCGACTTTTAATTCATTTAGATCCTTGACGAGATATTTAGAAAATTCGATTGTCTTGATAGTAATATTCCAATAAAAGGTGAATAGTGTTGTAACACAAACCCTATCCCATTTGGGTTCTTGCTTATATTTTCCTTGGATATAATATGATCTGTAGTATTCCAAACAATCTTTAATTAGTGGTCTGTTTTTTGATTGGACAATATAGTCCTTCTCCAGAAGAGTCTTCTTCCCGAAACATATACGATCAGTTATACTTTTTTTTTCTACAGACCAATTGATTGAATCATCAATTCTTTGAAGTTTTTCAATGCACTCAATGGATATTTGATCAAGTATGAACTTTTTTAGATCTCCCTTATAGAAAGTCACATTATCACCTAACTTCCTATGGTAGGTTGCTATTTTCATTAACCCTATCGGTGGATACTTATTATGGTAATTTGGTTCTAATAGGAGAACCTCTCTTTTTTTTTTATTCAAATTTTTCATCAATCTTGCATTTAAGATTTTCAGCTAATTCTTTATTTAAAACGTCATCAATAATTTGAAATATTTTAGATATCAGCTTTCTCTCATTTTTTGATAGTTTACTATACTTATCTGTTCTGAAAGTCATTTCACCAATCTTTTTTTTGGTTGATGTACTATCTGAAACTTCAAGCTCCTTTTCTACTATTCTAGAGAATATTTTTTTTATGGGGTCTTGCTCACTTTCAAATTTAGCCTCCATTTTTTCAAGTAATTTTTTTCCGTCTTCAGCTTTTTTTCTCTTTTGTTCAACCTCATCTTCTAGTCTTTGTTTGTCTTCTTTACTTGTAATTCCCTTTTTCACCACTTCATCTATTTCTTTCTTCTTATTGCGAAAACTTATTATTGTATTTTGAGCGCTTCTTATTTTTGAAGCTGCATTAAATAGCGGTTTAAGTTCTGATTCAAATATTTTTTTTAATTCATCTTCAAATTGGAATAAACATTCATTTTCAACAAAATAATCTCTTCTGGAATTTGGAATAAGATCTTGGTTAAACGCATGTATTTCACCAATAAAATAAAAATTGTTCTTTTTCTGTTTGTGCAATCTAGCAAGAGTATCTGCTGAGCCAATTTGAATATTATCTTTTCTTAATCTAAGCCCTCTCGCCAGATTTGCTTCGGGCAATGCTCCATTAAAGGTTGACAGTCCATACCATCCCCAACCCAATAATTCACTTTTATGACTTTCTATTCTACAATTTTTAATATCGAAAATATTATCAATTCTTCTTTTATTATCATCATATATGCTGGTAGTGTATGCTTTATAAATCTGATCCGCATTTACAAAGATTTTATATTCGTTAATATTTAGTCCATTTTCTTTCAGTTTGTTGGAAATAGCATCTTTAAAAAGGAATCTTGTATGGAATGGGGCAGGTGCAACCATTTCCAGATAATCAGTTATTGCCTTTTTATCAAATAAAGCATCATTACTGACTTGCTCTAATGTTACCTTGAAATAGTGTTTATCAATGTCTTCAGGTTCGATATCAAAAGCTGTTACTCTATCTATTACATGGGATGCTTCTTCTTTCTGTGTCCTGTCATTTATTATCTTTTTCAGTTCTTTTGCATCCCACAACATAATTGATTTTGATTTTTCACCTTTAAAAGATGTCTCAAAAGTTAGCTGCTCACAATATCCTAGACCTCCAAGTCTACCTATACCCCTGAAACCTCGATCAACTCCTCTCTTCTTTGTCGATTGTGCAATATTGCGTAAAATATCTGATGCCTCATTAGATTTTATTCCAGTGGCATCGTCTTCAATACTTATTTTTCGCTCATTTTTATTGATATTTATCCATACGTTTCCGCCTTGTGTCGTAGCTATAATTCCACTCTCGATTGCCTTGTCAATCTGGTCAACCGCATTTTGGATGTACTCTCTGAAAATAAATTTTGAATCCTCATACATTCCTGATGTAAGTGATTCAATAACGTCTTTGCCTATTGTTGTTTTATTTTTATCCATTTTTAAATTGCTTATAAACCGGGTTTGGGAATTTTATATTTAATAAAGACCTGAGAACGGGATTTTGAATAATATACTCACCCTGTGGCAAACGGGTCATCATTCCTTTATAAACAGTGGGCAGATACCTGTAATCATTTTTTGATACTTCAATTGCATTTGTTCTTCCATACGCATGAGTAGAGCAATTGCCTTTCACCCTGTCATGAATTGCACTTTTAAATTGCTCAGCGGAAAATAAGATTAACCCTAATGATCGACCTCTCTCGGTAATTTCGATTATTTTTCTTAATATTGGGGAATTCTTAGGCACATCTCCTGAAGCATATTTATTTAATTCATCAACAAAAATAACAATCTTTGAAGGTATTTCATCTGGTTCTCTATCTCCAACCTGCCCTAATTTCATCTCATATATACTATTAACAACGTCACCAAAGACAAAGGCTTGCATATCTTCACCTAATTTTGCGATGTCAATGACATAAACATCATCCTTTTTTATTTTTTGAGTTATATGTTCTCTCAGTCTGGTTTCGTTCTTTTTTGGATCTACCCTTTTGGCAAAGATTGGATTGGTTAGTGATTTTTTAATTATCCGAAGGAATTTTCGCCAACTTAGTACACTAATTGATTTGTCTTTCCCGGAGGCATTTTTTTCAGTGTAAGATTTAACTTCTTCTACAAAATCTCCCCAACTTCTAATGCCTCCAAAATTAGCTTCTCCGTTAAGAATTAAATTGATAATCGAACTCATTGTTTCCTGAGGATCATCAATATTGGAAAAAAATAGTTCCATGCAATCTTTGTCTTCTTCATAGAGGTATTTGTATTTGAAAGCTTTTTCAGCATCTATTTGTGCCTCTACATCTTTCTTTTTTGCATAAGTATTTGTCGAATCATCCTTATCATATGGATAGAAATATGTTGCATTCTTAAAAGGTTGATCATCTAATTTAAGATTGCGGTACAGTTCCTTATCTTTTTCAGATAATTCATCATTCCGCTCATCGATGGCTAGTAAATCTCTGCCTTTAATGTTAAACAATACAAATGCAACACTTTCATTTTTGGGAATATCTCTTTGCAAATATCTCTGCTGGACCGCCTTAATCAAAAACATGCTATATGAGGTTTTGGCTGCTAAACCAGAAATGCCAGATATATTCAAGTGTGCTCCTTCAGGTCCTAATAAAAAATCGGAATTAAGAAAAACCGGAAGTCTAATCTTATCTTTTGCTTCATACATCTCTATATATCCACATGCTAACGGATTCTTTACTTCATCGAGGCCTAACGCCTTTTGCACCTCTTTTTCATCACCTAAGCTGACTTCACTGCCATCTAGCACGGGAGTATATATATCTTTAGTGTTGCCTATAACTTTAGCTTTCACGAAATTTAGTCCAACTCTTTGTGTATTAGTTTTATATGATACATCACCAAAATCGCTTGAAATGTAGCTTGCTAAATAGCTTGGAGCATCGGTTATATGTGAAATTTCTTCAACTACTCCGAAAGTGTAAGAATCTTGTATGTGTTTTGCTTTTATAACATCAAAAGGATTTAGAATTTTTTCTTTGTCAGTCCAAAAATAGAATTCATCAATTGTAGTCGGAATTTTTTCAGTCGCAGCAACTCTACCTATTAATTTAGCCATGATTCTTCTCCTAACAATTTGATACAACTAAAACAGGTTAAGGAATTGTACTTCACTAATGTAATTACTTTTAATATATTTCTCAGTGAGATAAACGGGATATAGGTGATTTGCCCACCTAGTATCTAATCCATAACATGTTGGATTACGTTCATTAACGAGATTAGCGCTTATAAGATCGATCTCATCTGAATCTAACCCTTTTTCTTGTTCCTCATCTGAAACAAGAATCTTTTCAACCTTTACAACGCCGTCAAAAAGGCCAACCGTCCTTTCAGTTGATCTGATTCGCAGATACCAAATACAAAATTCAACACCAGGAGCTCTTTCATTTGTATACCTGAATGCCTGCGTTCTATGAAATAAAGGTAGTTCAGCAATTCTTTTTGCCAAAGTCTTATGGCGTTTATCTTTAAAAAGTTCAGGGTTAAAAGTTTTTGAGACACCAACTACACATCTATAATTACTTTTGATTGCTGAGAGGTCTCTGTAATCGTCAGTTCCTATTTTTTTATATTCTATTGATCCATCTTTAATCAGATATGATTCATTATTGAGCTTTTTTTCTTTAACAAGTTGTACCACCATTCTTTTTTCAGCTTCAACCATTTCATCTTGTATTTTAGCTATCCCTTTATTTTCATATTTTTCTCCCTCTTTTAACTCTACATCTGGATAGCTCAGCACTTTCTGAAATGACATCCCTCTTTTTTTAATAACACTAAGATTATTTATCTTGTCTGCAAGTGAATTAAAAAATAGAGTTTTCTTATCGTCTTTATCAGCACAATCAGGCAAGACTAATACGATTTGCTTTTCAAGAAGGGATGATTTGAATATATCTGGTTGGGATCGTTTACAACAACCCACTAGAATCTGCCCAGCAATTATGGGATATATACGTTCACCATAAGAAATATCATCTACTTTGTAAGTCCTTCTGGTGCCATCCAGAAAATATCTAAAGAGAGGTTTATTATCTCGCATAATTTTATTAGCTAAGTCTTCTACTGATTTGCTTGTTCTTATGGTTTTATCTGTTTCACATATTTTATCTGGGCTCATGATGATAACTCTATTATCGTCATAAACAACAGTTGGGACTTCTACACCTTCGAAAGAATACCTGAAGGACTTATAATATGTTCCACCAGTATTTTCCGCTATAAAACGTAGGATCTCATTCATTCAAAATAATCCTTCTTTTTTCTGAGAACTCAAGGAACATTAATAATATAAATGTGATAATATATACTTCTTAAAATAATTTGAAGTCAAGTATTAAAACATTATAGAATCTATCTTATTATTTCACAGTAGATATCATATACAAATAGTGATAAATAAAAAAAGAGAGCATCTTAACAATTCAACACGGCTCTAAAAATCATGGATAACCATTATGAACAACGACAATTATTTTTACAATTGTTCCAAGGAGTCCATAGATTTTATCAATCCTAATCTTTATGACGAAATTATAAAAGTCATTTCATACTTACCTAAAAGACAGATTCAAACAGAAATAAATAATGACTTGTTTTGGTTACTGACATCCAGAGGATGGTCGTTTGATACTATAGGTGGAACATCAGATTTTCCACCGGAAGGAATCAATGTTAGAAATGTGACTATGTCAGAAACAAAGAATAACAATAATCGTTTCCTTTGTATTACATCAACAACATTAGATGCCTCTTGGCATTGTGATTTTGCAAGGGTATATGACTCTCAACTAGTTCAGATTGAAGCTCAGTTTGGTAAGGTTGAATCCATGTTCAAAGACTTCTGTGGGTTCAGAATAGCAAGATACGAGAAAAGATTATCATTAGGAATAGAAATAGTTTTATCTGAACCATATGATTACTTCACACATAGAAAAAATGCTATAGGCGGAATGGCATACTTCAATATAGCAAAAAATACTTTGCCAGCAATTGGATTGAAATGTCCAATTTGGTTAATTGGGATAAAAGAATAATATGCTGGGCATTATATGCCCGCGAACCATCCAAGCCAAAAGCCGATAAATAACCCAATACAAATTCCAAATTTAAGATTAAAATCTCTCAGCGCTTTCAGAGCTTTTAAATTGTCTTTTATTTTTGTAATTCTTATATCTTCTCACATATCACAAAAAGTCAGATGTCACAAAACTCCTCCAAACTCGCTATAATGAAAATACAGGTGAGGAAAGCAAGCTCGCCAGTCTTGACGAATCCCGCCTATCCTCTATAATTCCAAGTTTCATTCTGCACCTTATCAAACCCATACATCTTACCCTTTGCGGCTTTACCGCCCCAAAGTGGCTTTATATGCCCTATAAGAAGCCTACGGTAATAAAAAAATCAAAACTGACATGGTTATAAAAATCTCGTCGGGAAGGACTTTTCTTTATTGCCTTTAGAATTCTTAGCATAACGACAAGCCAGTGGTAATAAAAAAACGTACTTCACCAGTATAACTTACGCGGAGCATCTTTTTCTTGTTATCAACGGCTTTTTTTGTTCTCAATTTTTCTAATTCTTCACTCAAAATATATGAACATCCACAAACGCTTTCCCGTGGAGGAAATTTCTTTGGATGAACTGCGGGAGAAGGAGAATGACGAAGACGAGTCCACTTTATTCGAATATAAGTTGGGACTCTATTGCGAGATGGATACCGATTATATTGGTATCAAGGCCGATCTCTCGCGACTCTTCAAACAAGGCTTTTTTGCCACGAATGAGAAAAGGGCGATAGTCAAAAAGCTGACCGAATGCCAGTTAACCCCCACCGAAAGGAAAGCCTTTCAGCGCGCCTTGGTTAAATTAAGAAATTTTTACCTAAACTGATGCTTACTCTCGAACAAATGAAAAAACTGCTGGACGATCCGTCTATTCCCGACGAGCAGGTTTTGGAAATCCGCGACCAGCTTTATGCCTTGGCTGAAATCATTTATGAGAAATGGCAGCAGGACAAAGCGGCTGGGAAACTGCCGGGCAAAAACCCCCCGGAACTGGAAGATTGGTACAGTAGAAAAGACAGTATTACCGGCGGTAACTGAGGCTACTGCCGCTTAACCATTGTTGTTTTCCCGCACGGCACTTTTAACCAGTTAAAATGGCGTCCTATCCGTGTTTTATGTTGGGGCAAAGGGAGTCTGGGGCTTGTAAGCAGAGCATTACAAATCCCCAGCAAATAGCTTCGGACGCTCCGACAACACGAACCTATTTGCTGGGGCTTCCGCCCACAGACCCCTTGCCCCGTCTTCTTAAATTATGGCAACAAAAAGAGACCTGATCAGGTGGTTTATCAAAGAGGTTCATTGGGCGACTCCCCGCAATGTTGCCTATTTCATGGAGGGCAGAGGAGGCAGCGACCGAAGCCGCGTCTATTCGTCGGAACTGTCTGAAATGCAGACAGTAAAAGACAGGACGCTCCGCCTCAAGCGGATCAGGAACCAGGACGGCCACTTCGCCTATACGATGCTGTCCAAGACTTTGCCGACCTTCTTATTCAACCATGACGTTTGTGTTAGAAATATTATCGGAAAGTTTCTGCACGACAGAGGAATGCAGGAGGTTTCTTTCGAGAAACCAGCCGACGCCTCTATCCGGCAGTACCGCTTTGAACTGGACAACGGCCACATGAGCGGCATCCAGCTCGAAGAAAAGTTGGTTAAGTATTACTCCCACCTCAACGTCCAACTCATTTTTATAATGCGGCACCGCGAATGTCCGCATCTCGAAGCCGAAAGGCTCAGGAAAGTATTTCAAATTTCAAGCAAGGTGTTTCCCCACCAGCCTAACAAGGTTTTAGGAGCCTGTTATACCAGCTACCTTGAAGACGGAACCGTTTTCAATCGCAAAGGACAGGCGAAGCTAAAACCTTTTAACCATTAATCAAATTATTAGAAAGGAGGTTTTATGTATTCACCCAAAATAAGTGAAGAGTTCATTCCCTATCTTTACCAATGGGCGAAAAGCGAAGGCGTCTCTATGACGGCCTTGGTTAATCGCATGATCAAAAATGAAATCGAAAATAATCAAAGAAAGGAGAAAAAAAACAATGACGAAAAAGATAAACGAAACCCTCTGTGGAATTCTCGAAATTTTTAAATCCGGGCAGATACCCGAAGCCGTTTCCTATGCGGCCTTTCCATCTTTCGATATTCCCTCTGAGCAGTGGAGTTACCTGAACCGCATTATTATGTGGCTGAACGGAACTCATGATGCCAGAGGCTACCGCCAATGGGAAGAAGTCGGGAGGCATGTTAAAAAAGGCGCAACCGCTTTTCACATTTTCGCGCCCCGGATGGTAAAGGAAAAGAAAGAAAACGGCGATGAAGATTTTAGTTTATTAGGTTTTCTGCAAGTTCCGGTCTTCTGTTATGAGGACACGGAAGGCGAACCGCTCAATTACAAGAAAACGGAGATCAACTCTTTCCACTTGATTGAGAAAGCCGAAGAATGGGGGCTGGATGTCCACGCCGTTTCCGGCAACGGCAGGTATTGGGGAGCATACAACGGGAAAGAAATAAAACTGGCCACACCCGAAGAATCAGTCTTTTTCCATGAGTTATCGCACCACGCCCATAAACTTGTGCTTGGTGAACTCAAAGACGGTCAGGACTGGAAACAGGAAATTGTGGCTGAATTATCAGCCGAAGCCCTTTCAAGAATTTTCGGGCTTCAGTCAACGACTGGCAATTGCTACAAGTACATTGAGAGATACGCAGTTGAAGCCGGACTAACCCCCGTTACCGCATGTCTGCAAGTTCTCAGCGATACCGAAAAGGTTTTAAAGCTGATCTTGCAGGAGGACAGGCCAGAAATCAAACAGGCGGGTAAAATGTAATTAAGCCGATATCGGTAGAACCCCAACGCAAAGCTAAGCCATCTTGGTTTACGATGGAGTCCTACCAACCAGCCTGAATCACAATGAGGGCTGAAAGGTGTTTGCTAGTAGCCCCTTTTAACGATTGAGGGCGAAAACCATTTGGTAGAAATACCGATAGGCCGATGCTGAAAAGGACTTTCGCATGGCAAACATGGAAAACGTGTTTTTGGCGAAAGAATGACACGCAATTCTAAAGGACTATGGGACTCCTGCCCTCGCAAGAGGGCTGGGAGAAGCCCATTGAGGCGAAGTCATTGCTTCTATGCCGTAAGTCTAAGAAATTTTCATATCACAACTTATGGCATCAGGAAGGCAATGGATAAGATTGAGATAAATCTACCCACAGGAGGAAAACTATGAACTACAAAGAAACTTTAAAAAGCATTGATACCGAAAAAGCTTTAGGCTTGATCGGCATCGAATTTGAGTCACAGGGAGCTTATGCGAAATTCGCTTGCCCTCAACCTAATTGTGACTGTAAAGCCGCGATCAAAGAATACGGCGACAAGAAAAATCTTTACTACTGCCCGAAGTGCAAATCAAGCGGCCATATCATTTCCCTGGTTATGAAAATAAAGGATATTGATTGGGATGCCGCTAATGAGTTTTTACTCAAAGCCCGCAGTAACCACGCCAAGAGGATCACAGAAGAACTCAATATCAACTATGAATTGTTTTATAACGATTTCATCAAGTCAAAGGGCATCGAAGAAGAGATGTGTAAGTTGCTTGAGATCGGAGTTCCCAAAGGCAAGACCATGCTTGCCGGAAGCGTCGCCTTTGCGGTTAGGGATACCAAAGGAATGAAAGTCGCCTATTACGGAATAAAAATGAAAGATGGCAAAGCGGTATTTCACAATAGCTTCAATCCCGAATTGTATCTTTACAATTTCTGCAACATTGATTTCAGCGAGCCAGTGCATTTCACAACTGATATGTTCCGTTGCGTCTATAACATTGAGAGTGGAAGGCAATGCGTCTGCAATTTCGGACTGCCCTATCTTTCCGATACACAGCTTGAACTTTTACATCAAGTAGAGCACATTGTTTTGCTCGTCGATGAACCACTTGTAAAACCGCTGGCAATTCAGATGGCAGAAAACAAAATGAATTACTTCCGGTTTGAATAAACAACAACGGGCTGTCCTATCATGGATTAGCCCGTTTCTTTTGTCCTGAACAGAACTTGACCATGCAGTGATTGCCAAGACATATCGAATACTGTAATATTGTTCTTCTTATTTTTCTAATTCACACGACGACAAACATCGACCTCATATTTATGGTTAGTTTTTCATTGACATACAAAAATGATTTCCCTAAACTACCTTTCGGTAAAAGCTAATTCTTGTTACCAATAAACTTCAGGAATTGAATATCATGAAAATGAGCAAAGTTTATGTGGCCTTGATGCTGGCTAGTCTTGCTTCGGGAGTTAGTGCACATGCCGATACTTACGGTATGACGCAAACTCTTCCAAACAATCCATCTATGACGCAAACTCTTCCAAACACCAATCCATCGCCAATGCATAATCCCAGTAGTGTCCAAGTTACTGGACGCACGGGTATCGGTCATGCCAGTAGTGGTGTAAACGATGGGGGTATCGTCTATGTCAGTCCTGGACACAACTTCACTGTAGCTTCTGGCGGCAACACACCCGATGCCATGAACAGCATATTCGACAAGTCCTCTCAAACATCATGGTTTGCCTTTG
Organism: Syntrophaceae bacterium; assembly: GCA_003139775.1. Lineage (GTDB taxonomy): Bacteria > Desulfobacterota > Syntrophia > Syntrophales > Smithellaceae > Smithella. The sequence goes on from PLGI01000152.1 coordinate 11,977, forward strand.
CAAGTGGCATAGCATCAATCTTAGGACTAATGTTCACTTTGTACGGAACACAAATTAGAATGATACCATTTTCCTTGTATAGGTCATGCGTTTGGAATCGAGTCTTGCTAATATCCATTGGCATTGGCATCCTTGTTTTTGCAGGCATCAAATTTTACACTCAGACGGAGCCACCAGGACTCCCTCCGCTAAGCTGTCTATTTATGTTCTTGCATGGCGTGAATAATTTTTATACAGATATAGATGGGAACAATGGAACAAACCTTTGGGCTATCATATTCGCCATAGGTGCGGTGATATCAACATGTGGTTTCTTTTACAACCCAATAAAACTATGCAAGTCAGTCCTGCGTCGGGAACATGATGCGTTGTTAGAATATAGAAAAACTCAGTTGTCATCTGTCCTTAACAGACAAAACTATGAAAACTTGAAGAGCCATGAAAAGCATCTGTATGACGATCTTAATGCTTTTCACGTTGAACTTCAAACAAGACTGATAGATACAATCTACGGGCAAAGCCTTATGCCAACTTATAGTCGCAGGATGAAAAGCCATATTTGGCCTAACAAGCATATCGACGAGACGGACTAACGCACAGCCTACCACACGTAACATTGATCAAAATATTTTTATTCGCATTTCGCTTTGCTCAAAAATCTATTTTATCATATAATTAATTTACTACCCAAATCAAATTAATCTCCGATTTTTTTATCAACATCGTTGTCCTAAACGGACAGTCTGCCAATGATGTTGATCTTCGGAGAAACTGATTTGGGTAGTCAGACTGTCCTTTTAAGTTGTTAAAAAACAAAAATATGAAAGGAATAATTTATGTAAGAGTATCAAGCGAAGAACAAGTCAAAGGCACATCCTTGGAAAATCAGGATGAGCTTTGCCGTGCCTATTGTAAAAATAAGGGCATTGAGGTTTTAGGTATTTATCGCGAAGAAGGAGCCTCAGCTAAAACAGCCCAGCGAGCCGAGTTTTTACGATCCATTGAATTCTGCCGGAAGAACAAAGGCAAGGTTGATGCTTTTGTAGTCTATAAAGTGGATCGGTTTGCCAGGAACACCGAAGATCATTTTTTCGTTAGAAAAATGCTAATTGAATACGGAGTGACTTTGCATTCCGTAACTGAACCCATCGGCAACAATCCGGCAGAGAAATTTATTGAAACTGTTTTAGCCGGAAGCGCCGAATTTGACAATGCCGTCAGAGCTCAAAGAAGCGTGAGTGGAATGATAGCCAAAATCAATCAGGGCATAACTCCTTTCAGACCGCCTATTGGCTATGAATGCCAACATGCAAGAAAAAGAGGCGAAAAGAAACTTGTAGCCGATAAACCGGATACGCAAATATTCCCTATCATTCAAAAGGCATTACAAGAATTTTCCAAAGGAATATATACGCAAGTAGATATGATCCGGCTTTTAGATAAGCTGGGCTTAAGCAAAATCAGAGGCCAAAAAACAAGTCCGCAGTTAGTCAGTAAAATTTTCGTTAAGTATCTTAAATATTATGCTGGCATCATCGTGAATCCCTGGACTAACGAAGAAGTTCAAGGCATACACGAGTCGATGATAACCAAAGAAGAATATTTTAAAATACATTTTATCTTATCAGGAAAATCAAACAGAGTTAAAAGAATCAGGAAAAATCCTAATTTCCTATTGAGGCAAACTGTTAAATGCGGATGTTGCGGACAGCCATTAACTGGAAGCTGTTCAACTGGTAGAAACGAGAAATATTATTACTACCATTGTTTCAATAAAGAATGTTCAATGTACGGCAAGGCTATAAGCAAACAAAAACTGGAAGATGATTTTGTCGAATATCTGAAAGAGATTACACCAAAAAAAGATTTCTTGGATGTATTCAAGGCGGTTGTTTTGAGTTTGTGGAACAGACAAGATTTAGACTTAAAAACAGAAGCCCAAAACTATGAAAAGCAATTGGCGGTATTAGATGGAAAGCGGAAAAGAATTTTTGAAATGCGGGAAGAAGGATCGTACACACCCGAAGAATTTAAAGAGCGAAAAGAAGAAATTGAAAATCAAATTATGGCAATAAAAATATCCTTGAATGAAACAAGGATTGATCAGTTTGATATTGAAGGCGTATTATCTTACGCAAATAATTTTATTGCCGATCTTGGTAGACAATGGCTTGATTTAGCCACTTCTCATTTGCGGTTCCAAAAAATGGTATTTCCGGAAGGAATTTCATATAAAAGAAATGAAGGATTTGGAACCGCCAAATTGGGGCTTATTTACGAACTTAACAGGACTTGTGGGACTGAAAAATCCCTTCTGGTGGTCTTTGCGTTCACCCATTGGAACCAGCTTTTGGCCGAATTGCGAGAATGGGAGAAAATAAAACAAGGTTTTGAACTTGTTTTATAGGAAAAATCCACAAATCAAGAACTGCTTTATTATATAATGCCAAAACTAAATCGGCAAGAGAGGAATCAGTTTAAACAAAAACGGGCTTCCCTATAATGAACTATCCCGTTTCGCTTTTCTTGTTTATATTTAATAATTTCGGCGATTTATTTAAATTCACCACTTGCATATCTTGGGTAGTCTTTGTCAAATAATTTTTTCAATTTTTCTTTAGCTAAAATTTGGTTTATTTCAGGAAATGCCTCTATCGTTACTGATTTTACTTCTTCGTTAATTCGTTCCCATCCACTTATAATTTCAGAGAATGATGACTCGAACATGGTCATATCTTGTTCTCCCCTCGTGATGCGTCCTAGTAATCTCATTATCTTGTCTGCGTTTTCTAATTTCTCGTCTACCTTTTCACTATGTGTCGTTTTTTCTAGCATATTCATATTTTTGATTTAATTAATTATCAGAATTTCTTATGTATTCATTTTAACATAGGATAGCGAATGCGCAAATTAATAGATATTATTCAAAAATGTCACAAAATCCACCCAAACTCGCTATAATAAAAATAGAGGTTGAATAATAATTAATAAAATAATCCATGCTAACCCTAGAACAAACTAGAGAATCATTAAATGATCCTACTTTGTCAGATGAAGAGGTCTTGGAGATTAGAGACCAGCTTTACTCGCTGGCTGAGATCATATTTGAGCAATGGCAAATAGACATAGCAAAAGAAAAGAAGCGTAGGCTTGAAGAAAAGACTCAATCAGAGAACGTGCCTACTAACGGCCCTGAATATCCCCGCTAGTTAGGGGGTCCTATCAAGATAAAATACAAAAAAAGAAGTCTCATAAAGAGGCTCCTCTGTTTCGTGGTGGTCTTTGCGTTCGCCCATTGGAACCAGATTTTGACTGAATTGCGCGAATGGGAGAAAATAAAACAAGAGTTTAGTCTTGTTTTATAGGAAAAATCCACAAATCAAGAACTGTTTTATTATACAATGTCAAAACTAAATCGGCAAGAGCAAGGGTTTTTAATCTTTCATATAACACCTAACAGATAAAAATAAAAAGGGACCAAGGATTTCAAAAGTTCTAAGAAATCCGAGGTCCCAAGGTTTTAGCTACTTGCCGAGACAGGCTGCTGGCCCATGTCCGCCCCACCCATTGTCGAGCCAATTGTATTTCCAGTGCCACCAGAGGCCATTCCAGTGGAGGTAAGCGACGCACAAGCCGCCACCCGAGACGCGGAAAATGGTTCCCCAAAAATATGTGAGACCTTTTTTCCATTCCTCAGGGATAAGCTCGGGGTGTTTCAATAAATAGTCCAATATGCAAGCATTTAATGTTGACTTGCTCGCCAATTCCAGCCGAAGTTCGCAACCTTCAATTGTTTTTCCGTCTTTCTGTTTTTTTGAAAGAAAACGAATGACTTCTTGACCATTGGCATAAAGCTTTCCATCGCGGTTTTCCAACTTTAATTTTCCCATTTTGAAGTGCTCTTCTTTCTGCCAATCAGAGAGAATCTCTGGCGCCACATCACAATCAACAACATGACTAAACGGAATAATTTCCGCATAGCCATCAAGCACCTGCTTTATCTTATCCAAATCCTTATACTGTCCGAGTTTTGTAATATCATCAGCTGTAAATCCCTCTGCCTCAAATTTTTCCATCAACTGATGGACTTGCCCCTCTTTGTAAGAAGACATGTCTTCCTCCTTTGGCACATGTGCCTTTAAAAATTTGCTGTTGAATTTGGCAATTTATTTGCCACAGCAGGAAAAGATATTGAGAAAATCGCTTCCTGCCATGGCAAATGGAAATTTTAGATGCAAGGGGAATGTTCTTGTTTTATTGGCTTTAAATCTTTATTTTGTTGTTAAAACTACCATCTATAAGTCTGACGATACATTATATAACATATTGAAATTATTGTCAATATTAGCTGAATAAATAATTTTGAATATAAATAAAAATTAATAAGTAAAAAACAGAATGTCACAAAACTCCCCCAAACTCGCTATAATGAAAATAGAGATTGAATAATAATTAATAAAATAATCCATGCTAACCCTGGAAAAAACTAGAGAATCATTAAATGATCCTACTTTGTCGGATGAAGAGGTCTTGGAAATTCGAGACCAGCTCTATAGTCTGGCTGAGATCATTTACGAGCAATGGCAAGTAGACATGGCGAAAAAAAAGAAGCTTAGGCTTGAAGAAAAGACTCAATTAGAGAACCTGCCTAGCTAATTAGGAGCCACATCAATAAAGGATACAAAAAAGAAGCCTCATAAAGAGACTCCTCTGTTTCGTGGTGGTCTTTGCGTTCACCCATTGGAACCAGCTTTTGGCTGAATTGCGAGAATGGGAGAAAATAAAACAAGAGTTTAGTCTTGTTTTATAGGAAATTTCCACAAATCAAGAACTGTTTTATTATACAATGTCAAAACTAAATCGGCAAGAGAGGAATCAGTTTAAACAAAAACGGGCTATCCTATCATGGATTAGCCCGTTTATCTTTTGTGTTGTATTTAAATAATTTTATAATTTTATTAAAATAATATTTCCGCAGCATCTTTTAAGCTTTTTTCATTGTTAAGTCTTTCACTTCGCTCTTCTAACATACCCTTTTCCTTACGTAAAGGATACGCGATATTAGCATATTCAGAGTTAAATTTTTCATATAATTCTGAAAAATCTTTCCCATCAAGTATTAACGTTCTATTTAATAAATCCACACAAATTTCGTGTCCGTCTATGTTGCCTTCTAATTTCCATTCAATCAACCCTGGACAATTTGGATCATCGCTATTCTTGCTAATATCATTAATGAAACCTTTTTTACCTTTTTTTTCTAAAGCAGCAAGCATTTTTTCGCGCATTTTAGAAAGTTTTGATAGTTCTGGTTCGTCTTTCATTACTTCATCGGCTACTCCTTTCATTCGTTGTTGGTCCATTCCTTTAGGGAATGTAGGGAATGATTCGCGTTTATCCATAGTTATTAGTTATATTAATTATTAATTTATTAATTTTATTATAACAGTTGCATAATCCTTAGCAAGCACAGGCTAGACGTGCCTTTGCATAAACTTAATGTCTCAAAATGTCACAAAATCCACCCGAACTCGCTATAATGAAAATAGAGGTTGAATAATAATTAATAAAATAATCCATGCTAACCTTGGAACAAGCCAAAGAATTGTTGGATGATCCTACTTTGTCGGATGAAGAGGTCTTGGAAATTCGAGACCAGCTCTATAGTCTGGCTGAGATCATTTACGAGCAATGGCAAGCAGACATGGCGAAAAAAAAGAAGCTTAGGCTTGAAGAAAAAACTCACTCGGAGAATCTGCCTACCAGCAGCCCTGAATATCCCCCGCTAGTTAGCGCATAACCAAGCCAAGATAACATACTAAAGAAAAGAAGCCTCATAAAAGAGACCTCTGTTTCGTGGTGGTCTTTGCGTTCGCCCATTGGAACCAGCTTTTGGCCGAATTGCGAGAATGGGAGAAAATAAAGCAGGGTTTTGGCCTTGCTTTATAGGAAATTTCGCAAACTTAATAACTGTTTTATTATAAACTACAAAAATCAAATCGGCAAGAGATAGTATAAGGATAACGGATTATGCTATTAATAATAAAACGGACTGTCCTATCGTGGATTAGCCCGTTTCAATTTTTATATTTACCTTAGCTAGATATGCGTTATTATCGGATGTAATTAAAATTTTTATCCTCCTTATTAAAAATTATTTGGGACTATTTTTTAATTTATGAATTGAAAAGATTTTGCAAAATTTCTGATAATATTGATTTTTTCCTCTGCTTTGACATCGGCACCATTATTTTCTGGATAAAAAGCGTCCACGTTTAAGCAAAAAGAATTAAATTGAAACAATTTGGTTGCAGAAAGATTTGAATATTCTTTTGATTGAGCACGAATAGTATCAAAAGATTTTTTCCACTTATTGATATCTGTAGTAACCTCGTATCCATTTAAAACGGCTTTGTTGCAATCCTCTGATCCATCAAGAACAAATTCAAAAATTTTATAGTCATTTGGTGAATTACTAATGTTGAAGTCATTTTTGAAGTCATAATTTGAAAAAGCAATTCTTCTTTTCCATCCACCATCATTTGGTCCAATCGGCAGACTTTCTTCCAAAAACCATCCTTTTGGATATTGTGCTGAAAATTTATATAACTCATCAATATATGTATTATCATTTTCCGTATGCCAGGTCTGTTTATTTATACTACTTTCTTTTTGCGGGGATATGTTATCCGGTATTGCTGTCATATTATTTCCATTTTCGCCCTGCATCCAAAATAATAGTCCAACAAAAATTGCCAAGAGTAAAATAATTCCGATTGCAATTTCACTAGCGATTTTTTTGTTCATTTTTTTGTATTTAATAAATAAGATACACCAATATTTTACCATGTAATTCTAAATGTCACAAAACTCCCCCAAACTCGCTATAATGAAAATAGAGGTTGAATAATAATTAATCAAATAATCCATGCTAACCTTGGAACAAGCCAAAGAATTGTTGGATGATCCTACTTTGTCGGATGAAGAGGTCTTGGAAATTCGAGACCAGCTTTACTCGCTGGCTGAGATCATATTTGAGCAATGGCAAATAGACATGGCAAAAGAAAGAAAGCGTAGGCTTGAAGAAAAAACTCACTCGGAGAACCTGCCTACCAGCAGCCCTGAATATCCCCCGCTAGTTAGCGCATAACCAAGCCAAGATAACATATTAAAAAAAGAAGCCTCATAAAAGAGACCTCTGTTTCGTGGTGGGCTACTCGCTCACCCATTGGAACCAGATTATCACGGAATTGAAACACTGGCAAGAGTTGAGGGAGAGTTTTTTGCTTAATGCATAGGAAAAAGAGCAAGAGAGGCCCGGTTAGAGCTGAATCGTACTGTTTTATTCGCAAAACCATTTCAAAAACGCAATATAACCAAAACCAACCAAAGCTTAAACACGCCTTATTTTTTATTACTGTTTGATGTGATGCTGGAAACGGCGGTAAAAAAGGCGAAGATGTCTATCGCCTGACATGAGTTGGACATCATCGAGAGCCAGATGAAGGAGTAGGCATTCTTCAGTTTAACTCAGAGGGTGTCCCGGACGGGATGAATCTACGAACTGGGAACTGTCCTTGCCTATCAGCCCGACACGGCCAAAATCAAGCGCTAAGCAATCAAAAGACCAGTCCCTTGATGGAAAGCCAAATAGCCAGCAGACTATGTGGCATGGATAAGACGGGACTAATTGTAAGATTAACTTGACAGTTTAGCTGTCTATATGATATGATAGTTTTATGTCATCGTCCAAACACATCGAAACAGCAGCTACCGAACTGACGCTTGCCTTGGGTTCCCTCATGAGGCGCGTTCGGGCGACAGCTCCATCAGAATTGAATGAGATGTCATGGACTCAAAAGTCCGTCATCGTTCGCCTTGATAAAGACGGCCCGGCAACCGCTGCAGACCTTGCGCGTGCCGAGGGAGTAAAGTCGCAGTCCATGGGAACGGCCCTTGCAACGCTTGAAAAAATGGGGCTGGTCGAGCGCAAGGCACACCCCACTGACGGTCGCCGGATGAACATTGTTTTGACCGCCAAAGGTAAGACCATGCGCAAAAATACGCGAGAGGCCAAGCATACCTGGTTGGCTCACGCTATAGAAAAACTCGACAAGAAAGAGCAGGAAAAGCTGTTCGCGGCGGGTGAAGTCATAAAAAAACTTGTCGATCTATGAGGATTTCTTTTTCTCATGCGTGGCGCGCATTACCACTACGGATGCGTTTATCTCTGAACAGGAATAACCAATTTAGGAGGAACTCAATATGAACTGGGCAAACTATATCTCTTATTTTTTTGGAGGAGCTTTCCTCGCCAACGCCATCCCGCATATTGTCAGCGGAATGACGGGGCGTCCTTTTCAAAGCCCCTTTGCCAAGCCACCGGGTCAGGGACTCTCTTCTTCGACCGTAAACGTGCTTTGGGGTGTCCTCAACTTCGCGTTTTCTTATGTCCTGATCTGTCAGGTCGGAGAGTTCAGCTTACGCTCTACGACCCATGTGGCGGTCCTGGGATTGGGTTTTCTTCTTATGGGCTTGATGAGTGCGCGCAACTTCGGTCGTTTCCACGGCGGCAACTCCCCCAAGGATTCAAATGCCAGGTCCCGTTGAAGCCCATCGTGACTCCGATCGGCTCGATCCATTGATTTGGAAGATCAGTTCCATTGCAGTGCCCGGTTCTTTTCTGTCCCAACTGGATGCTACCGTCGTCAATGTTTCCCTTTCCAGCCTTGCCGTCACGTTCCACGGCAGCCTTTCGGCGATTCAACAACCAGCATCAGCGACACGTTATCCATCCGAGCCGTATGGCGGTCGAGGTGTTAAACTCACCAATTAGGAAGTGGCACCCGGTAGCTTCCAGCAAGGTCATACCCAAAATCATAATATAAAAAAAATTATAACTTATAACCGATACTGAATGTTTAAACTTTTAAAATACTTAAAACCATACACTCTTCAGTTGATCATGCTAATCGCTTTGGTTTTTGGTACAGTCGTGGCAACCCTTCAATTGCCGGATTACATGGCTACGATTATTGACAAAGGTATTGTTAATTCGAATACTAGTGTAATTTTTCATAGCGGACTTTTAATGCTTCTGGTCGCTTTTGGTGGCGGTATTTGTACCATCGGAATCGGTTTTTTATCTTCAAAAATTGCAACCGGATTTTGCCGGGATATTCGAAACAAGGTATTTTCCCGTGTAGAAAGTTTTTCATTGGTTGAATTTAATAAATTTTCAACCGCTTCTTTAATAACTCGTTCGACTAACGATGTTCAACAAATCCAAACAGTAATGGTTTTGCTTCTTAGAATAGTCCTTCAAGCTCCAATTATGGGAATTTGGGCGATTTTCAAAGCATATAATTTGGCATCATCACTTTCATGGATAATGGCTCTGGCTGTTGCTGTTGTGCTTGGAGTGATTTTTGTAATGTTTGCCGTTGCCATACCAAAATTCAAGATTTTACAAAAACTGGTGGATCGACTCAATCTTGTAACCAGGGAAAATTTGACCGGCTTGCGTGTCATTCGCGCCTTTAATAATGAAAAAATTGAACAGGAAAAATTTGAAAAAGCCAATGTTGATTTAACAGAAGCCAATCTTTTTGTAAACCGATTGATGGTGGTGATACAACCGGCTATGATGTTAATTTTAAACTTGGCCTCAGTACTAATCGTTTGGATGGGATCGCACCTAATTAACTCCGGTAATTTGGGAATCGGCAATATGATTGCGTTTATGCAATATACAATGCAAGTGATCATGGCCTTCTTGATAATTTCACTTGCTTTCATTATGGTTCCGCGCGCTTCGGTTTCAGCTGAAAGAGTCAATGAAGTGATTGATACAGAGCCGATTATTAAAGATCCTAAAAAACCAATTTCTACTAAGAATCTCCACGGCGGGATGGTTGAATTTAACAATGTCACTTTTTGTTATCCCGGTGCCGATACGCCAGTTTTAAAAAATATTTCTTTTAAAGCAAATTCTGGAGAGACAACTGCCATTATCGGCTCAACTGGTTCGGGTAAGTCAACTTTGATAAATTTAATTCCGCGATTTTACGATATAAATTCAGGCGAAATTATTATTGACGGAGTTGATGTGCGCAAATATAAACTTGAAGACCTATATGCCAAAATTGGCTATGTACCGCAAAAGGGAGTTTTGTTTTCCGGAACAGTGGAATCAAATATCAAATACGGTGCGCCAAATGCGACCAACGATGAAGTAAAAAAATTCTCTGAGATTTCACAAGCGGAAGAATTCATAAACAATCTTGACGGTAAATTTAATGCTTCAATTGCTGAAGGCGGATCTAATATTTCCGGCGGTCAAAAGCAACGACTTGCGATTGCGCGAGCCATTGCCAGAAAACCGGAGATTTATATTTTTGACGACAGTTTCTCATCGCTTGATTTTAAAACGGATGCGATGCTTCGCCAGGCATTGAAGAGCGAAACCGAACATAAAACAGTGTTAATTGTTGCACAGAGAATTTCCACTATTTTATCGGCAGAAAAAATTATCGTTTTGGACGAGGGTAAGATTGTGGGTGTTGGAACTCATCAGCAATTATTCAAAGATTGCGGCATTTATCGTGAAATCGCTTACTCACAACTTTCGGAAAACGAATTGAAATCTTATCAAATTAACATTGACCGTGAGAAAGCCAAAAATTAAAAACATGAGCGAAAATCCTAAATTACAATCAACAAATATTCGAGCAAGTCAACCAAAATCATCGCTGCCAATCGGTCCGGGTAGATCCGGGCGTGAAATCGGGCTGATTGAAAAGCCGAAAAACTTCTCGGCAACAATGAAAAAACTGGTTTCCTATACCAGTCCATTTTGGGTTTCAATAATTTTTGTCCTTTTTTTTGCTATCGCCAGCACGGTTTTTGCTGTTGTAAGTCCTAAAATTCTCGGCAATATGACCAATCAAGTTGTCAACGGTTTTATCGCTAAGGCAATCAATTTTGACAAGCTGAAGGATTTCGCTATCGAACTTTCGATTCTTTATATTCTGAGCTCGATTTTCAGTTACATCCAAGGATGGATTATGACCGGCGTATCGCAGAAGATAACTTATCGATTCCGCCGCGACATTTCCGAAAAAATCAACCGTCTCCCTTTGGCATATTTTGACAAAAGAACTTTCGGCGAGGTTTTATCGCGAGTGACAAATGATGTTGATACTATGAGTCAGACCCTAAATCAAAACTTGACTCAAATTGTCACCTCAGTCACGATGATCATCGGGATCCTGATTATGATGTTTTCAATCTCATGGCAAATGACTCTCGTTTCGCTAATACTGGTTCCACTTAGTTTTATTTTAATGGCCGTAATCGTTAAAAAATCACAGCACTATTTCAAAGAACAACAGGACTCCCTTGGTGAAATCAATGGTCATATCGAAGAGATGTATGCTGGCCATAACGTGATGAGAGTTTTTAATGGAGAACAACGATCAATCCAGAAGTTTGAAAAAATTAATACAAAACTTTATTGCAGTGCTTGGATGTCACAATTTTTATCCGGGTTAATGATGCCGATCACGACCTTCGTCGGCAATTTGGGTTTTGTGGGAGTCTCGGTGCTTGGTGGATGGTTGGTCATTCAAGGCAAAATACAGATCGGTGATATTCAGGCATTTATTCAATACGTCAACCAGTTCAATCAGCCAATCGTTCAATCGGCAAGTATCGCCAATGTGATGCAGTCAACGGCCGCTGCAGCTGAACGTGTGTTTGAATTTTTGGATGAGAAAGAAGAAGCTGTCGAAGATTCAAAAAAAGTTGTGCCAAAAAATATGAATGGGAAAGTGGACTTTGATAAAGTAGTATTTGGTTATGACCCAGATAAAATCATTATTTGGGACTTTAATGCCAACATTAAACCAGGACAAAGAATTGCTATTGTCGGTCCAACTGGCGCAGGCAAGACTACAATCGTAAATCTATTAATGCGATTTTATGATGTTAATGTGGGCGCAATCAAAATTGACGGAGTTGACACTCGTAACATGAAACGAGTAGAGGTCAGAAAATTATTTGGTATGGTATTACAAGACACATGGTTATTTAATGGAACAATCCGTGAAAACATCGCTTACGGCAAACCGGATGCAACTGATGAGGAGATAGTCGCTGCATCCCAAGCTGCTCATGCAGATCATTTTATTCACGCCTTGCCTCAGGGTTATGATTTAAAATTGAATGAAGAAGCTGATAATATTTCTCAAGGCGAGAAGCAATTGTTAACAATAGCTAGGGCGATGCTGATCAAGGCTCCAATGTTAATATTAGACGAGGCAACGAGTTCAGTTGATACACGTACCGAACTTTTAATCCAAAAAGCGATGGAAAACTTAATGAAAGGTAAAACAAGTTTTGTTATTGCCCACCGTCTTTCAACAATTCGCGATGCCGATTTGATTTTAGTAATGAAGGATGGAAGTATTATCGAGCAAGGAAATCATAAAGAATTGCTAGCTGAAAAAGGTTTTTATGAATCATTATACAACAGTCAATTTGTTGCTAGTTCGGTAGAATAAAATAACCCCATACTTTTAATTTGTTTCTGAACTAAGTCGAATAATTCTTTAGTAATTAACGCCCCATGTGCCACCGAGGTGTTGATCTCACCACTAAATAGACGGGAAATTTCTTAACAAAATTAAATTATGACTCTTAAAATATTTGAACTTATAAGCATTATTCTGTCGGATCTGGTCGGCGGTATGTACTGGGGGCCGTGGCTAGGCTTTGAGTCGGTCGTTTAAAACATTTAAGCCGGAGGTGTTTTTGGATATCGTAGATCGGATGAATAAAAACATGGGGCCACTCATGACCATTTTGACGCCGGTTGCCCTATTGTCGATAGTTCCGGTTCTATTTATTTCATACAATCAGCGACCTTTAACTTTCTATTTGTACTTAATGGGATTGGTTTTGTTTATCCTTGCCCTGGTTGTAACAGTGATTATTGAAGTTCCTATAGTCAAACAAATCGGTACATGGACGGTTTCGACATTACCGCACAACTGGCACACATCAGACGCATTGGTTGGAGAAAAATTATGCTTGAATTGAAACAGTGGAAAGAATTGAGGGAGAGTTTTTTGCTTAATGCATAGGAAAAATTCTTTTTTAATTATTTTCTCCCATACATTATATGTTATGTGTTTGTGTTCCGTTTGGGTTTATGTTTATGGCAAGACGTGAGAGAGTGTTTTTTTATTTGATTTCTAAAAAATTATCCTTTTGAAACCTTTCTATATTTCGTGCTTCTACCAAGCCCGATTCTTTCTATTTTTTTCAGTTTAAGTAATACTTCCAATGCCTGTTTGACGGTCGGTCGCGGAATTTTTGTTTCACGGGCAATTTCTCCTGTTCCAGCTGTATTAACATGTTCAAAAAAATCCCAGACTATAAGTTGTTTTTCTGATAATATTTTCTCTATATTTTCTTTCGACAAAAATTCAATCGCCGTTTTGGATTGCTGCAATAAAATTGTAAAAAAGAAATTGAGCCACGGAGCAACATCTTCCTTTTTAGTGTGAAAAGTCTTCTGGCTGCGCCTGAGCGCGAGATAATACTCTGCCTTGTTTTCTTCTATGAGTTTTTCGTGGGAAACATAAGGCATATAAAGATAGCCGCTTTGCAACAATAGCAAGTTTGTCAGAATCCTGGAAATTCTACCGTTGCCATCCTGAAAAGGATGAATTTTTAAAAATTCAACTAAAAAATTGGCAATCACCAGCAACGGATGATATTTTTTTTGAGCTAACAATAGATTGGTTGATTCTACAAGTTCCATCATTTCTTTCGATGTAAGATGAGGAGGAGTTGGATTAAAAATTATTCCAACTTCCTTGCCTTGATTGTCATAGGCCACAACTTTATTTTCGCCGAACTTGTATTCACCCAGATGTCTTTGGTCTTTGTCGGAATATTTTAGAAGCTCCTTATGAAAATGCTTGATTGAGCTTTCACTAAATTTCAAATTTTTCCATGAATTAAAAATGTTTTCCAAAAGTTCATAATAACCTCTAACTTCTTGTTTGTCTCGATCAGCAAATTTTTGAATTTTTATGCCGCGCATCACTTTCTCAATATCTTCATCTGAAAGCTGCGCCCCTTCAATGCGAGTGGAGGCACCAGTCGAGGTTATTAAAACAGAACGTTTAAGACGTCCGAGAACTTGCGGATTTAGCTGAGCGCCTGTTATCCAACTTCCTTTTAATTCATCAATTTTGGCAATCTTTGAAATTATTTCCGTTGGAATTATATTGAGCCGTTTTGAAAATTTCTTTTCAATAACACTGCTTTTTTTCAATTTTTTGTTCATAATAATTGGATATAATTAACTATATCCAATTATATCCAATTAAACTATTGCCGTCAAATATGGTAATAATAAAAAGTAAAGTAAAGGGTCAGTAAAGAAATAAATATTCTAAATATTTTTAAAGGCAATAGAAAAAAGAGGCTTATGTAAGCCATAAAACGATTGGTGGGCTTTGCGTTCACCCATTGGAACCAGCTTTTGGCTGAATTGCGCGAATGGGAGAAAATAAAACAAGGTTTTGAACTTGTTTTATAGGAAAAATCCACAAATCAAGAACTGTTTTATTATATACTGTCAAAATAAAATCGGCAAGGAAGCACTGATTTAAACAAATAAAGACGGGCTGTCCTATCGTGAATCAGTCCGTTTCTTTAAAGAGAATTTATAGTCAGTATCCCGCACAAATCGATAACACTATTGAGGGTGAATGACTCCCATCAGAATCGTTTATGATTTCCGTGCTAATTATGATATGTGGAATAAAATTTGGATTTTGTATTCTATAAAGTGATGAGGATAACAGATAAATATTTGAACTTTTGTAACACTATTGAGAAAATAAGCCGTAACCTGTTGCATTGGGTAAAATAGGTCGACGCGTCTTAAAAATTTTATGTTATCCCAAATATAAATTTGCTGAAGTGAGCTTAATGTTAGACAATTCTGAATTAGATCATCAAAAGGAGTTCTATTTTCAATGGCATATTACAAATAGATGCAATCTGAGATGTAAGCACTGTTATCATGATAATTATCAAGAAATTGGACTCGATACATCGCAATTATTAAAGATTGGTGAACATTTATGTGACGCAATTAAAAATTGGGGCAAAATTGGATCTTTTAGCATTACTGGCGGAGAGCCTTTTATGAGAAAAGATGATGTTATGCAATTACTCGATTTTTTTGATAATAGAGAAGAGATAGGGCATATTGATATTTTAACAAATGGAACATTAATTGATCAGGGAATTATAAACGATTTAAAACGATTTAAAAAAATTAGAAGAATCCAGTTTTCTTTAGAAGGACTTGAAGAAACTAATGATAAAATACGAGGCAACGGTTCATTTGATGTGATTACTAGTAAAATTAAACAACTAACAATGTGCGGATTAAAAACAAGTGTTATGATGACCATTGCAAAATATAATAAAGATGAGGTCATCCCCTTGGCGGAAAAGTTAGCAGAAGTCGGTGTTGAATCTTTTATTCTGGACAGATTTATCCCCGAAGGACAAAGTGCGGATATGAAAAAATCAGTCTTAGATTCGACTGAAATCAAAGAAATATATCAAAAATGTTATTCCTATTTCAAAAATACATTAAAGCCAAGAATGCTTTTATACAGAACTCTATTTTGTCTGCTAAATCCTGAAGACAAACATATTGGTGCAATATGCTCTGTCGGTAACAATGCTTTAACAATAATGCCTAATGGTGATGTTTTCCCATGTAGGCGTTTACCCATTAAATTAGGAAATATACTAAAAAATAGTGTTTATGAAATTTGGTATACTCATCCACTCCTGTGGGAGTTCCGAGATCCGAATAATTTAAAAGGAAAATGCAAACATTGCGAATATATTCCTGTTTGCAGAGGATGCAGGGCTTTTGCCTATGCCATAACTGGTGATTATTTTGAAGCTGATCCTCAATGTTGGAAGGACAATAATTGAATATTGAACTGTCTGAAGAAGTTTATTTAAAACATGATGAGGGAACTGATTGTTATTATCTTTTCTGTATCAGTAGCGGTAAGCATTTCAGCTTGAATAAAACAAGTTACAAGATTCTAATGCTTTTAAAAATGGGCAAAGATAAACAAGAGATTGCAGAATTTTTATCAAACCATTATAATATTACTTTAGATCTCTGTAAAAAAGATATAGATGAGCTAATAGATGTTTTGCAAGAAAATAACTTATTGACAAATAAGGAGATTTAAATTCATGAAAAAACTTAAAGAAGGAAAGATTAAAACAAAGGACACCGATTATATCAAACCAGCAATTAAGCTGGAGAAAAACATGACATTCATGTTTGAAGCAATAAAAAAATCAAATTCTAAATTAACTTGCAGACAATGCTCATCTTGCCATGGCTGCAGATAACAATCAAAGAGTAAATAAACTATACTCTGCATTAATTAATATAATCTATGACTTTCTTGACCGCCGCTTGCCATTAAGAAGAATTATCATTGTTGCTTCACTTTTAAAAGACTGTAATATTGTAATACCAACTTGCGATAAAATTCAAAACCGTCTTGTTAGAAAACAAAATGATGACGGTGGTTGGGTTGATTGTGAAGACACTGCATGGTCGCTTTTTTATCTTTCAGACATAGAAAAATATGAAAATAAATTTAAAAATGGAATGCTATGGCTTGAATCTGAAAGAAATAAAAAAAAAGGATGGGGCTTTTGCAAAAGAGATCAACCTTGTATTCCTATCACTGCGCAAATCTTGTACTTTCTTTCACATTATCATTTAAATCATGAGGCATGTAAGTGGCTAGAAAAGGAATGGAGGAAAGATATTTTATCCCCATTCAAGCTCAATTACAAAGCTGCATGGTATTTACTTGCTTATAAGAATCACGTGCACACGAAATTGCTTTCTGAAGAATTATTTAATGAAACCATTCATTACTTAGTTAAAGAGCAGAGAAATGATGGAGGTTGGGGGCCTTGGAAAAATCATCCAGCGCAAAGTGATTGCTTTATTACAGGTATCTGTATGGGCGCTCTTGCTCTTTCATATTCACTGAATAAAGAT
Source organism: Syntrophaceae bacterium (assembly GCA_003139775.1). GTDB lineage: Bacteria > Desulfobacterota > Syntrophia > Syntrophales > Smithellaceae > Smithella. The sequence goes on from PLGI01000152.1 coordinate 29,117, forward strand.
AAAATAATTATTAAGTCTTTAAGAAAAGGGATTCCTTGGGTTGAGAATAATCAACTAAATAATGGTTTATTCCCAACGCACTATATTGAAGAAGGTTCGTCTTGGATATTTTGGGGATGGAGCAAAACAATGGATGTGCTTAATGGATGCAGTTTATGAAGATATTATTGATTGGTAAATATCCACCATTGCAGGGTGGAATATCATCAAAAACCTACTGGTTATACAGATATCTTGAGAAGAAAGGTTTTGAATTCAGAATAGTAACCGTGGCAGCAGATGCTTACACTATAAATAAATACCATAACGATCCAAATGTAACCGTCGTAAATGAGAAAAAATCACCTTGGCATATACCGGAAACAGATCTACTGGATGATAGATTAATTAATGAAGCCAAAAAGATAGCGCTTGATTTCTGCCCAGACTTGATTGAAACAAACTACTTATGGCCTTTCTGTAAAGATGCACTTTTGATTTCTAAAATATTAAAAAAACCACTACTTATCCGACATGCCGGAAGTGATATTATAAAATTTAGCAAGGATAAGGAATACCTCGAGATTATGGAAAGCTATTTCAGTCATGCATCTGCAATAGCTACAAACAGTACGTCTGTTAAACTTGTTAATAAATTATGTGGCTTCGATAGCAAGACTTTTCTTATGCAACGATACATACCTGATCCGTCAATTTTCAAACATATCGAATCTGAAAAGCCTTTTCATATATTATTTACAGGAAAAATTAATTATCATTGGCAACACAAGGGCTTATTGTTATTGCTGGAGATCATTAAAGAACATAAGCTTAAGGCTCTTTTTGTTATTGGCGGGCTTTATAAGAACAAATTGCTGGAGGAAATATCTTTTAATGGCATTGATGAGCTCATTCATATCTCGGAGTTTGTACCACCCGAAAACATGCCTCTGATTTATAACTCATGTAAATTTGTATGGGCATGGGAAGAAGAAGGGAACGTAGAAGACTTCCCCAATATTATTTGGGAGTCACTTTACAGTGGTACTTCTTGTATCGTAAACTCTGCATTTGCCGCAAAACTAAGAAATGAAAAAATACCAGAATGTTTTTCTAGTCTCATTAGAAATTTTGATGCACATAACATCATGGGATTTGAATTCACTATTCAAAAAAAAGATGTTGAATGTAACCATATAAAAGATGATTTATTTAACAAATACGTTTATGATAATATCAATCTTTATACCAACATAACATAGAAATGTAGATAATTATGATCTTATCACATATTTTCACTAATGACATTGGACCGGGTATGTTGTTTAATGTACCTGATCACCCTGTAAATGTTATGTTAGACATCACGAATGATTGTAACAATCGGTGCATTTATTGTTATAACCCTGATAGCTCAATTGGCCATGGTGGCTCGCCTGATCCAAATAATCTAAAAAAAATTGTGTCCATTCTCGGATTGTCAGGTACAAAGGAGATTCTCTATTTAGGCGGTGAGCCGTTTTCTTTACCTGCTTTCATTGAAATATTAGAGACAGGTAGGAAATACAATATTTTCCAACGCACTGTCAGTAATGGCAGCTTCTTAACAGATACGTATATATGTCGTGATTTTAAAGAGAAAGGCCTTGATGAGGTTGGAATATCTTTTCACTCTTCTGATGAAGCAGTCCATGATAGGATTACCAACAGAAAGGGTTCATTTCAAGAGGCTGTATTAAGTCTCCAAAATTGCATATTAGCTGGAATATCGTCATTCATTCAATACTCACCTAATCGATTTAATTCATCCCGCGATATTCTGAAGCTTGCAGAATATATAAAAATACTTTTCGGTGACGAGGTTAAATATTTCGATATCAACAGATTGCTGCCTATAGGACGAGGACAGAAGGCACAATCCGTATTTCTTGAAAACGATGAATGGTTTGAGTTTCTAGTACAAGCTGCAATGCTAAGAAGATATGGGTTTGATGTTCATGCAGAATTGACACCTTTCTGCTGGATAAATCATAAAGCAAAAGAAAACAACATTTCAGCTAATACGCTAAATGAAGTCTACAAAATGAATCGTGGTTGCTATATGTGGATTGCGCAACTGGCTCTCGATTATAATGGCGGAATTAAATTCTGCCCTACCGGTCCAGCAGTTGGTCCGTCGATAATTGATGTTAAATGGCCTAGCTTTTGGAAGACATGGGAGGAGTTTAAGAGGTACCGTAGCTTTTTATGGAATGATAAATGTGTTGATTTCGATACAAAAAATGCTTGTTCTTTTTTTTATCAGTGTCTTGGAGGATGTAAATATTCAAAAGGTACGCCTTATCAAATGGATCATTACACAATAGGTCTACAAAATAATTTAAATGAGGAGTATAAAAATGAAAAAATCATCAAAGACAAACAGAGTTATAATTCTGAAGGGGTCACCTGGTGTCGGTAAGTCATTTACAGCGCGCAAACTTGTTTCGCAACTCAAAAGTAAGAAAATCGCACTTATTTCCATTGATGAATTACTCCACATCGATCAGCGCAATCTTTGTGAAGACAAACTGAAACTAGCTAAGTATAATGCAGCAATTCTTACGCGAAGTTTTCTAAGTGATAAATTTGATATCATTATTGAATATACATTTGATATTCCGCAGCACTTAGAATTTCTGATTGACAAAATTAAGCATAGCCATGTGGACATATTACCCAAGTCGGATATTCATATTTTTCATCTTACGGCAAAGTTTACTGAAGTAAAGAAACGCAATAAGACAAGAAGAGATGGTACGGATCCCTTGCCGGATATTATCCTTGAGAAACTATATAAATCTTGCGAGAAAACTGCCGGAAAGGTTAAAGATGAAATCATAATAGAATCTGACAAAATATCATTAAAGCAAGTCGTCGATCAGATCATGGGCAACTTGAAATGATAATTGATCTACATCTGCACAGTCATTATAGCCCTGATGGCAGACATTCCATTCCGCAGCTTCTTGATTTGTTTTCAGAGGGGGACATTGCTGGATTAACAGATCATGAGACAATAGGTGGATGGCCGGAGTTTGAGAAAGAAGCAAATAAAAGGGGCATTAAGCCTGTTTTGGGTATTGAATGGTTCGCGCCAGGTTGCCATATATTAGCCTATTTCTTTGATGGTGTACCCAACGCATTCTATCAATATATGAAAGCACGTCGCGCAACTGAAAAAAGCTGTATGCATACTCTGTATGAAGAATTCAGAAAGGATAACCCCCGGCTTAAACCCTATAATGAAGCCCTTAAACTGCGAGCCCACCCTGAAAATATTCTCGGCCTTCCTGGATTTGCGGAAGCAGTCTCAAAAGCATCTGACATTGCACAAGAAGACGCAGAAGATATTGTGAGAAGACAAAAAAGAGCAATGCCCGATGGCACACGCCCTGAACCTTTTAATCCAGAAGAAATAATAAAGAACATTAATGGCTGGAATGCTGTGCCAGTTTTAGCACACCCTTATAGGTGTTCACAAGGCAAGGATGGTCGAGAAAAAAAAGAAACTGTAGAAAATAAAATTAGAGAACTCGCTAATGCAGGAATAAAAGGTGTTGATGTATACTCTTGGAACAGCAACCAAGAAGAGCTGGAACATCTTTTGGGACTTTGTGATGAATTAAAGCTTGCCCCTATTGTAGGGTCAGATTTCCATCACGCAAATAAAGGCTTGCGTCCTCAAGATCTGAATGCATTGGATAGAAAACTTATACAGAGGATATTTGAATGGATCGAAAATTTGGCAGCGCCTACTCTTTAAGAGATTTCGCATTTCCGCAAGAAAATCGGAAAGACATTTCGGACTGCATTAATCTAATTATGAATACCCTGTCCTTCAGAAAGCTAGCTGGTAAGACCCAAGTAATATTATCATTGGCTGGTCCGGATGTTAGGACACGACTTACCCACACTATCGAGGTTTCAAGAATTGCAAAAGAAATATGCAGTCGACTTGATTTAAATGCTGATCTTGCAGAAGCCATTGCCCTAGCTCATGATATAGGACATACTCCTTTTGGTCATGTGGGGGAAAGAACGCTTAGGGAAATCATGTGTGGTTGCAATACTCTAGGAGGTAAAATCAGTGATTGTGATTTTGCAAACTCTGGATTTAAGCATAATTTACAAAGTTTCCGCGTATTGACAGATTTGGAGCAGATATGTACAAAAAATGATATTTGGTCGCCCATATTATGGGGTGCTTTAAACCATACAAATATGACGTGGTCAAAATCATATTCAGGTATTGATTATGAGATATTAATATCCTCTAGCCATTGTAATTGGGTTCATGTATGTTATTACGATGAAAAAAAGGAATGTAAACGTAATATACAGAAAAAGAAAAGCAAAATAATAGCTTCTGAGAATAATTCAATTTGTAAGCCTTGGTACTGCGCAAATCTTCCAATTGTAGATAATAAGGATGATGTCACAGAGAACGTTCTGTATAATGGAGAAACAACCCAAGACTATTTAAAAAAGGAACCAATTAGAAGAGAATTTGTTGAGAAGATATATTGTTCTCATCAATGCTATATGGCAAAACTCTGGAAATACAAACAAGCAAATTTTAAGAGCTATCGTCAATACCATTATTTATATGATCATCCATTTCCTAATAGCTTCTATGCTGGCGGTGTGCATGACTTCTTTGCCAATAAAATTAATGGTAAAAATAGTAAATCAGATTATGTTACAGTGGAAGCACAAATTGTCTGTCAGGCAGATGAAATTGCACAAAGGCAACAAGACCTCGAAGATGGAATTAGCAAAGGATTACTATCTTTCAGTGATACGAAAGAACATATTAGAAAATTACTAAAAATATTTGATTCTGAAAACCAAAAAATCAAAAAACTTTCAAAAGAACTTACTGAAATAGTGAAGCCAGATAAGCTAGGCAAACTGCTAGTTGACTTCTATATCGAATTGATTGTAGCTGGATCTATGAAATATTTCGCTTATTTTGGCAAAGAAATAAATCCTCAGTTGATAAATATATATAGCTTGCTCAATATTCTCTATTATATGTCAGACAACCTAAGTCATAAAAGCAAATGGCTTATAGAGGAGCTGAAATCACCTGTTCTTAATAATACTGAAAAAAAACATCTTACGAATAAGATTATTGGGAGTCGCGTATTCAGGCCTAATTACGATATTGGATATCTATATCTTACGATCTATGATCATCTGGAAAATCAAATTAAGATATACGGATATTCAAAGAATTTGTCTAAAATCCTTTGTTTATTCATATCTCACGTAAAAATAAATAAAAAAAGAGCAAAAGCGAAGAATAAATTGGAAAGTATTGAGAAAAACATTAAAGATATTATCAGTAGCGAATTATATATATCAAAAATAAAAAAAATTATAAGCCGATTAATGAAGATAAAACCGTCAGATTCCAATAAGCTTTCATGTAAAGATATCGCATGCGACTATGTTAAAAGTAGTTCAAGCATACTGAATTACCATTTTATCCTTGCATTAGATAATATGCGGGATTATTTGAAGAATGCTTATACAAAAGAAAGTAAAGTATTTTTCCAAAATAAGGATAAAACACCATGGAAAAATCTTGGTACGTTGAATTTGCCCCAGTTTTACACATTATCAAAAATTCATAAAAAGTGTTTCATAGGGGAAAATACAATTATATGTGCCAGAGATCTTACAAAATTTGCCTATGGAAATGATGGATATAAAACAAGGCAGGCATTTCTAAGATGGAAGGAAATTTTGGGCAATGATGGTCATAAAGTACTAAATAATTATGTGCAATTTGTTTTTAAAAACGATGAAAAACAAGCAAAGATAGATGATTTTAAAGAAAAACAAAAAAACACGATATTAAAAAGTGAATCTGTGGAAAAAAATGACGGTAAAGCAGGTTACATCTTAACGAGATTATTTAAAGCTTATATATCCAACTCACACCAATTACCAGATATGGGTCTCAAAATGATATTTAACACCCTTCAGAATGAAAAAATATGTGATAAATTAAAACAAAAAGAAAATGAAAAATTTGAAGACATATTAAGTAATTTGAAAAAGACTTTACCAGAAAGTAGTCAAACAAACGAGAAAATGGCTAAAATTAAATCCGCCAAATTTATGAAAATTACTAAAGATGAATTTGATGATCTTAAGGAAAATGTTTCCAGTGAAATTAAAGCAGCTTTAGACAATAGATGGAAGCTATATGAATTCATTCGGCAAATGAAAAAAGATAAAAGTAAATTGCAGAAATACTTGAACAGCGATAAAGATAAGGACATCGGGAGTTTAAATGAATATTTAGGTAAATTCAGAGCCATTCTTGACAATCCCTTTCTTAATCCCACCCCATTCTGGAAAAGTATACTTACTCGGGGGATATGTGATTATATTGCCGGATTAACTGACCAAGAGGCCATAAATGAATACGAAAAACTTTATGCCGGCATCATGGAATTAGTTTAATGTGCGGCATATGTGGATTATGGGGCAATAATAACCCTGAAAAAACGACCGTAATGTTAAATGCAATAAGCCATCGTGGTCCCGATGGCAGCAACATTGCGATTTACCCATGGGGTGCTCTTGGGTTTTGCAGGTTAGATATCTTTGGCGCTTCTGGCATTAATCAGCCGGCACTTTCCAGTGATGGGAAAACAGCAATAGTTTTTAATGGCGAGATTTACAATTTCAAAGAACTCATATCAAAACTTCCTGCCTATAAGCAAATCAATGATGAAGCCTCTCTTATTTTAGAATTATATCTATTGTTTGGTGAACAATGCTTCACAATGCTTAAAGGTATGTTCGCAATCGCGATCATGGCCCCCGACAAAATCTTTTTAGCGCGAGACGCTGTTGGTATTAAACCTCTTGTCTACTATACCGCTAATAATTGTATATATTTTGCCTCAGAGATAAAAGCATTGCTCAGAATAAAAGATGACATGATTGAAATAGATGATGAGGCTTTAGCTGAAACAGCGGTTTTTGGTTTTATATTTGATCTGGAAAAAACGATGTTTAAAGGGATTAAACAGATACGTCCGGGATGTTTCATCAAATATCAAGATAACAAAATAAGCACTGAGCGGTTTCATACTCTAAAGTCTTCATATTATGATGATAAGATTGCAGAGAAAATATTCATCGATGATTTCAGCAACCTTATGGATAAATCAACCCAATGTCAGATTAATCATTCCAAGCATCCTCAAGCAATCTATCTTTCCGGTGGTATTGATTCTGCATTGATGACATATTTCATGCGGAAAAATTCAGCGGATACTATTTATACATATAATTTATTCGATTCAGAAAACAACGAAGACAGGCGCTATGCCGCTTTGGTCTCCAAAGCTTTTAAAACAGACCATGTTGAACACAAAACAAATGTGGCGGAATGCTTAAATTTTTTTGACCATTATCTCTATCATTATGAGTCACTGGTAACTGATGGTATTTTTAATGTACTTGGTAGTCTTGCCTTTCATTTATTGTCATATCAGATTAGTAAGAAATTTAAAGTAGCTTACTGTGGTGAAGGCGCGGATGAGCTCTTTGGCGGTTACTATTGGATGCATACACATCCTCTTGGTTTTGCCGACAGAATCCGTATGAGATCAAAAAAAGTCAATTATGGGAAAACAAAGATCAATGAATATATAATGGATAAATTTCCGCCAGATGATTCTAAAGAAAAAGAAATGCAGAGAGAAATATTCGATATCTTGATGGGTCCAGGATTAACAAACTGCCACCTGTGGAGCGTTGATCGATCAAGCTCCGCATTCTCTTTTGAAGCAAGACCATTTTATTTATATGATGATATTAGAGATTGGGCACTCTCTCTACCTATTGAAAATAAAGTAAAGGATAAAAATAACACAAAATTAGTCTTGAAAAGATATGCCCATAAATCCGACTGTCAACTATTAAATGATATTGCTTCGCGAAAAAAAATTGGAATGCCGGCAGCCTTGTCTACCGCTATGAACAAACTTATTTCATATTCGGAAGATAATTATAGAAGTATCAAGGATACGCGCAATTTACCACACAAAGCATATTCTTCTTTTTTCAACACTGATTTAGAAAAAATGCTTTTCGATAGGTTTTATAACATATTCGTTAGTAATAGAGGGAAAATGATATACGAGGGCACAGATGCTACGGTACCCGTGTTGCAAACCCTGATCTAAATATTCCCTGATTGAAACAACTTAATCCTCGCAAAAAATTTTGTCAAAACAGGTCTCCGCAGGATGACTCCTATCCTTTCTCGCAAGTTATAAAAGGCGGTTTTTTCTCGGTTTCCATATTATGGCTTTTTCAAAAAAATTGGCATCTAACGAAGGAATATCTGAATAATCTATATCCTCATCTTTCATAGCATTAATCGGAGGCCAATCTGTTTTTGATTTCTTTTCCATACCTTGTTTTTTCATTTTTTCGTCTTTTTTTTGACAGAATCCTATTACAAAACTGAATTTATCAGGATGACATTCACACCTTTTTTTTTGTACAGACAAAGATGTGGATCAACGGTATAAATTATCGCGGCGTTATATTTTATAAAGCCGGAGAGTATTAAGGAGTCAGACATATGAAGACCGAGGCCATGAGATAGATTGGCAGCTGTCATAAATATTTCCAAATCGTCTAGCCAAGCAATGTTGCAAATATTCTTTATAGCTTCCAATAAAGTATCAACGGAATGACTATCAATTGAACCTTTAAGGGCAAGCTTTTTCAGCTCATACAAAGAAATGCAGGAGACAACGGAGTCCTCCCCCTCCAATATTTCATTCCATACTTCCGAAGTCTGCTTATTGCCTTTGATAAGCTCGATAAAAAAGCCGGTATCAATACCTATCATGCGACTCGGCCCTCATGGTTTCTATGTCTTTATGAATGTCTTTGGAAACACGCGCCTTGCCGATAAGACCTAAAACTTTCATTCCACTTTCCCTTTTCTTTTTTAGAAGAACGTAATTCTGGACAGCATCAGTTATCACTGAAGATACAGACTTTTTTTCATTGTCTGCGAAAGTTTTAACGACCCTTCCAATGTTGTCGGGAATGTTTGCCGTTATTCTCATTTTTCCATCTCCTTAAATAATTATGCGCTTACATTATGCGCATTATATTAAAATGTCAATAAAAGTTTTATAGAATGATTTGATAAACTAAAACTTTTTCTATCATGAGAATCCCTCCAATAAAAAATATAACTAAATCTGGTGTCCATATAGTGTCCATGAGAGAGCTAAATTGGGCTAAAACGACCTGATAGAATCTAAAACAGAAACAATGGAAAACACTTTATATTAGGATGACTTAAGAGGTAAATTGACTGACTTCGGGAAGTTGCGAAAAAGCCCAAAATCAGATTCGTGGTTCGAATGTGACGCCAGTGTTCAGCGGGGAAATCATAAAAGGTAAACAAAGCATCCCGATCCTTTTCCAGGCACTGGGCCGCTTTGGGATATTTTGCTTCATACGTA
>PLGI01000082.1 GCA_003139775.1 Syntrophaceae bacterium
GCGGCAATAATCAGTAAAAGTAAAACTGCGGTAAACATTTTATTCATATAGTTTTTCATAGCGTTTAATTCTCCTTTATACACTTGAATTGTTTACAGTCAATCTCGTATTTCCGAACTTTGTAGGTTAGAACGCGTTTTGTAGTTCCTAACAGTCTGGCGGCGGTTGTTCGGTTGCCTTTAGTTCTTGCTAAAGCATTAATGATAATTGTTTTCTCGTAGTCGGAGACGCGACGTTCCAATGCATTTTCTTCCGCATTTAATTTGTCATTATCCATACAACAGCCTTTTTCAAAATCTGTTTTTTTGTGAATAATTATTTTATCAATTAACAAATAAAACTAAAGCAATGAACGTGCCAAAGATTGCCACTGCTAATATTTTGAATTTATGTATTTATTTTTAACTGGACAGAGATTCCCCTTGCATCTTGCAAAAAACGTATCAGTGAAGATTGAAAATTGCAAAACCTAAATACCGTATTGCTCTCTACAAGACTTCTCCGTCCAGACCTTTCAGCCGTCTAGCAGTGGCAAAGTGTTTATTGTAATAGGGCTCGTCCAGACCGTCAATCTTCACTACCCGGCTGCCGACCGATGAGGCATGGACAAACTTGCCATCACCGATGTAGATGCCCACATGGCCCAGCGAGCGCCGTTTGGTATTGAAGAAAACCAGATCACCCACGGCCAGCTTACTCTTTGCTATCTGAACACCCACATGGGCCTGTTCATGGGCCGTACGGGGGAGACTGATATCGAAGAGCTCATATATCTTTTGCACAAAAGCAGAACAATCGATGCCGCGTAAGTTAACTCCACCCCATCTGTAGGGGGCTCCCAGGAACGCAATGGCCACCTTGACAAACAACCTTCTTTCATCAGGATTCTGCCATTTACCCATGAGTTCCGCGCTTGTGGAGATGTCTTTTTCCTCTTCAGCCAAAAGGACCATCCCGAGGGAATCATCGTTCAGGACGCTGTCTTCATCCTCATCGAGATCCTTCGATTCCACAGATTTGGCAATTTTCCCCGGCTTCAAATCAAGTTTTGTCAAACGGATTTTCTGCCCTGGATTCAGAGCGTTGCCGCTCAGGTTATTTTCTTTTTTGATGGTACTTATAGAAATCCCCGCTTTTTTGGCGATACTGTAGATGCTATCCCCTTTTTTTACCATATAGTAAGATGCTTGTGAGGTGGATAGTTTCTGGCCTTTTGTTGTTTTTTGCCTTGTTGCATTGGGGATAGTGAGAACATGATTATTCTGGATATTTTCCCCGTCTAAATATGTTTTCTGGGCAAGTGTTTCCTGGTTAATACCGAACAATAAGAACAAGACTATCAGTCCCATCCACGGTAAAATTCGCCGTTTCATCATAGAGTACCTCTATTTCTCAAAAAGCGGTTGCCATCACGCCACCGCAGACAAGCGCGCTATCGCAGTCTCACGGCGAGGCCGTTTCTTTAAGGCCCTGGCCCTCCGCTGGTCTTCCACCTGGGAACATTTATTTTGTCAATCGGCTGATACAGCAACGAACGTGCCAAAGACTGCCACTGTTAAAATAATGAATTTATGTAGTTATTATTAACTGCTCGGCGATTCCCTTTGCATCATGCAAAAGACGCATCAGAGAAGATTGAAAATTGCAAGGCGGCTAAGGTTCTGTGACTGAATAACTGCTACTATGCAGACCTAAATACCATATTGCTTGCGGCGGCGCCAGAGCGTGGCCTGATCAATGCCGAGAAGATCAGCCGCCTCCTGTAAAGACCGGGTTGAGGCCAGTACCCGTCGGATATGCTCTTCCTCAATTTTGTCAAGAGGAACCGGATCACCGATCCTGATAGCCGTATACGTGGTGTGCATATTTTCCGGGAGATGGTCAACACTGATCCGGTTTCCCTCACAGAGAATGACAGCTCTCTCCACAATGTTTCTCAACTCGCGGATATTTCCCGGCCACGGGTAACTTTTCAACAGGCTCATCGCCTCGTCGGTAAAACCCAACAGTGTCTTGTGACAGTTTTTACCAAAAAAAATCAGCAGACCCTTTGCCAGGGAAACAATATCATCGGGCCGTTCCCGCAAGGGTGGGATTTCAAGCTGAATCACATTGAGCCGGTAGTAGAGATCCTCCCGGAAGCGACCCTCCCGGACTGACTTCTCCAGGTCGATGTTGGTGGCGGCGATGATTCTCACATCGGCATGGCGGGTCGTATAATCTCCGATGCGTTCGTACTCCTTCTCATGGACGAATCGTAAGAGCTTCGGCTGGAGGGAGAGAGGCAAATCGCCGATTTCATCGAGCAGCAGCGTTCCCCGGTTGCACATGCTGATCCGGCCGGGGTTGTCGCGCACGGCGCCGGTAAAAGCCCCTTTGACATGTCCGAACAATTCACTTTCCAGGAGTTCCGGCGACAGAGAAGGACAGGAAATAACACTGAACGGCATCGCCGCCCGCTGGCTCCAGGCATGAATGGCTTTGGCCAGTACCGTCTTCCCGGTTCCGCTTTCTCCGCGGATGAGAATGGTGGCATTGGACGGCGCCGCCTGTCGCGCCAGATTAACAGCCCGCGTCATCGCTACGCTGGTGCTGGAAAAATCGACATCAAAAGACGAGCGCCCCAGGTCTTCGCGCAAGGCAGTGACCTTTTGCTCCAGGTTAAGAATATCAAATACCTTGTGGATAGCTAACTTAATCTGAGCCGGGGTAAAAGGTTTGGGAAGATAGTCGGTAGCGCCGCGTTTCATGGCTTCCACAGCTGTTTCTATAGAGGCATAGGCCGTAATCACGACAATCTTGAGCCAGGGCGTGGTGGCGAGCAAGGCGGGAATCAGGTCGAGTCCAGTGGCAGTTCCCAAACGGAGATCTACGAAAGCGACGTCAAAGGATTTCCTCGATGCTTCAGAAAGTGCGTCGTCGAAGTTGCTGACCGCTGTCACCCGGTAGCCTTCCGTCTCCAGACATATGGAGAGCATTCTGCGGATGTTCGCTTCATCGTCGACGACGAGAAAATTGAATTGATTGTTTTCTTTCGTAACTATACCCCAACGCTAATACTGTTTTGATAAAAAAATTTTTATACCATTTCGCTTTCAAAGGATAACACGGCGGCAAGGAGGAGGCGACGAGGCGTATTTTACATACGTTGAGGAAGCCGACGACACAGCCAACAAAGTTAGCCAAAGAAAGCGAATTGGTATTACTGGAAGGAAGTATAGGGAAACCATTCTTATATGTCAATAAGAACTGACGACTCTCTGAAACGCAAAGTAATGCTTCTATGTCAAGACACCCTGAACAAACTGCAAAAGACAATTATGCAAGAACCAATTACGGGAGTAACCCATGGCCGTCCGGCCAGGCCCCGATAGCTTTCAATTCGTAATAAACACTATTCACCCGACAGTCTTCAATACCGTCCATTATATTTTGTGGTCAAGAGTCCTTTAATTCAAACTGGAAATACGCCCCTGAGTAACTCGGTTCCCCCGTATCTATTTTCTAATAGATTTAGGCATCTATAAAATGTAGAGTTAGCTATGCACTTTTATAACAGTTGTCAAGAGATTCTTGTAATTTGTTTTTGTTTCATTATTAACAAATTTATAGGTAAAGGTTAATCAGCAATTCTACGATGTTTGATTATTACCCATTGAAGAACTAAACCGCTACGC
>PLGI01000151.1 GCA_003139775.1 Syntrophaceae bacterium
TTTAACGAAATGTGGAAAAAGTATTGAATCATGGGTTTGAAACGGAAGGCAAACTGTGGAGTGTTATATCCCTGCTTATGCGAGATAATGCGGCTAATAAACTTCTATTCGCTTCGCTCTTGAAGTTTGAGTCTCATTACCCTCCGTTTTGCGGGATTGTTCAACCAGTAATTGAGGAAGGGGAGCATTAAAACCAAATAAAATTATTTGATACAGACGCGGCGCACCTGCTTAAAATCGGTAAAACCTTTAATGGCCTTGATAATACCGTCTTGTAAAAGTGTTGTCATGCCTTCGCTTCTGGATTTGTTCCGCATGGTTTCCACGGTTTCATGTTTTTGAATCATTCTTTTGATATCATCGGTTGCGACTAATAGCTCATGAATACCCATTCTGCCTCTATATCCGGTATTGTTGCATATATCACAACCCTTCGGCCGGTAAAGCTTGAAGTCGTCATTGTAAGGAATATTTAATTTATCGAATTCCTCCTGATCATAGCTTTCGGCGATTTCGTCGTATTCTTCCTTTGTAGGATGATATTGCTCTTTACAATTCTTGCAAAGAGTTCGTATAAGGCGTTGAGCGAGAATGCCCAACAAAGCATCGGCGAAATTAAGTGGATCAATGCCCATATCCAGCAGTCGGACAATAGTTTCCGGAGCACTGTTGGTGTGCAGAGTGCTGAACACCAGATGACCGGTCAGGGATGCCTCAACGCCTGTTTTGGCTGTTTCATAATCGCGCATTTCACCGACCATGATGACGTCAGGGTCGGCACGCAGAAACGCACGCATAGCCGCCGCAAAATCAAAACCGATCTTTGAGTGCACCTGTACTTGACGCAAACCGTATTGAGTAATTTCTACAGGGTCTTCTGCCGTCCATATTTTTCTGTCCGGCCGGTTAATGTGGTGCAGGGCTGCATGTAGTGTAGTTGTTTTACCGGAACCGGTAGGACCAACGCACAAAATCATGCCGTAAGGTTTGGAAATAATATTAATCAGTTCGTTGTAATTGCGCGGCGATAGAGCCATATCTTCCAGAGGCATTGTTTCGCCTTTGGCTAAAATACGCATAACCACATCTTCCACGCCACCCTGGGTGGGAATTGTCGCTACACGCAATTCAATTTCATCTCCCGTGGAACGCCTGAATTTAATCTTGCCGTCCTGTGGCAGCCGCTTTACAGTGATATCCAGGTTGGACATGATTTTGATGCGCGAAATAAGGGCGGCGCGGTAACTGAAAGGAACCGTTTGATAAAGAGCACAATCTCCGTCAACACGGAGCCGAATCTCCACATTTTTTTTGTCTACATTAGGTTCAATATGTATATCCGAAGCGCGGCGGCCATAAGCATCATTAATAATTTTATTGACTAGCTGCATGATGACGCTGTCCGATTCGGTGACCATTTCGTCGCCTTCTTCATCTCCTAGCGTCGAATCTTCACCTTCCATCCGGCCCAATATTTCTGTAAAAGAGTGTTCGTCCCCTGGAGAGTTGAAAAAGAGATTGACGTACTTATTTATGTCGTCATCTAAGGCGACATCATATTTGATCTGCCTGGTTTTTAAAAGATTTTCTATGGTGTCTTTCTTTATAAGATTGTTCGGATCATCCAGGATTACATGAATTTTGTCACCGATCATTTCCAGCGGCACCCAAAGTTCACGGTGCAAATAATTTTTTTTTAAATTCTTAATTAAATGGCCCGGGATGGGTATTTTGTCGTTATATTTAATAAAACGGCAGTTATAAAATTCCTCGAAAGATTTACCAATATCATCTTTGGATATTTTGTATTTATGCATGAGAAAATTTTCTATCGTTTCTTTTTTTTCCCGTGATTCTTTCCATGCAGTTTCCAAATCTTCTTCTTTGAGCAGATCGTGGTTGATTAAATAATCAAACCGCGTTTTCCGGTGACGCACAAAACGTTGTTGGTTGTAAAAGGCAACGCCGAGAACTTCGGCAATTTCGAGTGCTAAACCTATTTCCTCTTCAGAAAATTTCCCCTCACCGATCTTTCTGTTGAGAATTTGGATGACACCCATGAGTTGATTACTATTGTAAATTGGAGCGACAAGAACTTGCCTGGTTTTAAAGCCTGATTTTTTATCCCAGCTATCATCAAAACTTAATTCAGCTTCTATATTCTTAAGTTCCTTTTGGTTGTAAGCATTTTCAATATTAATTACCGTACCTGTGTTGGCTACATAGCCGGCGATACTTTTATTATTGATTGGTAATCTGATTTCTTTGAGTTGTGTGCCGGCCAGAAACATGGAAAAGATTTCATTGCGTAATTTATCGACGACGTAAATAGTTATGGAATTGGCGTTAAAAAGATTGAGGATGCCGTTTTTTAAATCGACAAGGATTTGTTTCATGTTCTGTGCAGCATGGATACGGTTGGTTATATCCAATAACTCCTTGCGTATCCGGGAGTTTCCATTAGTGGTTGTTGTAGGTGATGGGTTTAACTGACCGTTCATGGAGTAATTTTTTCCTTTATATCTTGAAACTAATTTTCTTTATCCTAGCAATGATTTATATTAATGTCAATGTGCCTAATGTTGTAATTTATAGCGCAATCAGTAAAAAAATCAACCTGTAGTAACAATTTTAGAAAAATCGGCAATTTTATGGAAAAGGGCTGATATTTCCGCAAGCAAGGATAACCGGTTGGTGCGGATATTTTCGTCTTTATCCATAACCATTACATTATTAAAAAAGGCATCCACCGGCGGGCGCAACTTTGCCAACTCGCCCAGCGCAAAATTAAAATTGTTTTCGGCTATGCCTTTTTCCACACGGGATTTAATATTTTCAAAGGATGAAAACAGGTTAATTTCCGCATCATTGGAAAGCAAGTTGACATCGACCTGCCCATTGTGGAAGTCCTTCAGAATATTGTCCACTCGCTTAAAGGCTATGGAAATCGGTTCAAATTCGGGATTTTGCCGGAAGGTCTGCAGTGCTTTGATCTTCTCCAGAGCTAAAACTACATCGTTTACACCATCAGACAGAACTGCTTCTATCGTATCGTAGGCAAGCCCCTGGCTGATAAGTTGATTTTGCAGGCGTCCTTTGAAAAACTCCAGAATATCTTTCTTAATTTCGTCTGCCGGCTTTTTCAGCGTTCCCTTAAATAAAGCAATGCTTTCATCAATCAGCAAGTCGAGCGTCAAAGGATAGCGCTTATCCAAAATTATATTGATTACACCCAGAGACTGGCGGCGCAGGGCGTAAGGATCAGCTGTGCCTGTCGGCGGCAAGCCGACACCGAAAAAACCGACGATGGTATCAATTTTATCGGCAATGCCGACAATCGCTCCTTCTTGAGTTTGAGGCAAATCACCGCCGGCCACGATCGGCAGGTAATGCTCATAGATAGCACTGGCAATAACCGGATTTTCTCCGGACAGCAGAGCATATTCGCGCCCCATAATGCCTTGCAGTTCGGAGAACTCGCCCACCATCAGTGATTCCAGATCAGCCTTGGCCAAGAGCGCCGCGCGGTCAACATTTTTCTTAACGGCAGGTTTTACTTTTTGTGCAATTTTTACAGCAAGCTTTCGGAAGCGCATAACTTTTTGATAGGATGTCCCCAACAGTGTATGAAAGACAACTTTCTTGAGAGATTCGACTCGGTTTTCCAGAGGAACTTTGAGGTCTTCCTCAAAGAAAAATGAAGCATCGGCCAGGCGCGCCCGCAGAACTTTTTCGTTACCGCGTGCTACAACAGCCAGATCGCGCGCTTTTGTGTTGCTTACCGCGATAAAGTAGGGCAGCAGCTTTCCCTCGTCATTAATGACGGGGAAGTATTTCTGGTGTGAAATCATTGTAGTAGTGAGCACTTCTTTCGGAATTTTTAAATAGTCCTGGTCAAAACTGCCGCGGACGATCACCGGATATTCCACGATAAAACTGACCGTATCGAGCAGATCTTCGGTATAGAATATTTTACCACCGACTTCGGCTGCCGCCTTCTGCGCTTCTTCCAGAATCAGTTTCTTTCTTTCCGCCGGATCGACAAGGACATAGTTTTGTCTGGACTTGTTCAGATAGTCAGCAAAGTTAGAAACAGCAAATGGTTCCGGGCTCATGAACCTGTGTCCGCAGGAATTATTGCCGCTGGCGATGTCTTCAATTTTCAGGGGGACAATATTACCGTCGTAAAGAGCAAGCAACCAGTGAATTGGCCGGGCAAACCGCAGGTCATAATTAGCCCAGCGCATGGATTTTCTAAAGGGTATGGCCGTTAGGAAATTGATTAAAATCTCCGGCAGAAGAGCGGCCGTCGGTTGACCGGCAACGGTCTTGCGTGCGCCTAGATATTCGCCTTTTTCGGTTGTGATTGTTTCCAGTTGAGAGATTTCCAGTCCTTGTCCTCTGGCGAAACCAATAGCGGCTTTGGTCGGATTGCCGTTTTCATCGAAGGCGGTCTTTTTGGCCGGTCCCATTTTTTCTATGGTCTGATCTTCCTGTTTTGGGGCGACTTCGGCAATATAGAGAACCAGGCGGCGTGGCGTGGCCATACACTTTATTCCTGTAAAAAGAATCCTCTTTTCCGTGAGAGACTTGTGGATGATATTTTCCATATCGCCTACGGCTTTGGACAAAAACCCGGCGGGAATTTCTTCTGTTCCAATTTCAAAAAGCAGTTCGTTGCTCATTTTTTCTCCAAATTAACCATTCTTTAAGAGAGGATAACCCATTTCTTCCCGTTGCTTTAAGTAAAGCTCAGCGCTCAGGCGCGCGAGGTTTCTGACCCTGCCGATGTAGCTGGTACGTTCTGCAACACTGATGGCGCCGCGGGCATTGAGTAAGTTGAAGGTGTGGGAGCACTTCAAACAGTAATCATAGGCGGGCAGGGCTAAATTATTTTCGGCAATGCGCAGGGCTTCCTGTTCGTAAGTGTCAAAGAGTTTACGGAGCATCGGTATGTCAGCGATTTCAAAATTATAAGTGGAGAATTCCACTTCACTTTTATGATGGACGTCACCGTATTTAACCTTATCTGTCCATTGCAGATCATACACATTGTTTATGCCTTGAATATACATGGCGATGCGTTCGGTGCCGTAAGTCAATTCGGCACAAACCGGATGAAGATCAAACCCGCCCACTTGCTGGAAATAAGTGAATTGGGATATTTCCATGCCGTCGAGCCAAACCTCCCAGCCCAAGCCCCAGGCGCCCAATGTCGGAGATTCCCAGTCGTCCTCGACAAAGCGAATGTCGTGATCAAGGGGATCAATGCCGAAACTCTTGAGCGAATTAAGGTAGAGTTCCTGAATATTAACCGGCGACGGTTTCATGATTACCTGATATTGGTAGTAGTGTTGGAGGCGATTAGGATTCTCACCATAGCGGCCGTCAGTGGGACGGCGTGAAGGTTGGACGTAAGCTACTTTCCACGGTTCCGGTCCCAACGCTCGCAGGAAGGTTGCGGGGTGAAAAGTGCCCGCGCCGACTTCCATATCATAGGGCTGCTGAATGACGCAGCCTTGAGAGTGCCAGTATTTTTCGAGGGCAAAAATTAATTCCTGAAAAGTCACAATTTTCTCCTTGCTGTTTTAAACGAAAAATGGGGCAATTTTGCCAGCATTTATCTTCATATGAATACGTGATTAAGTAGCATGTCCAGCCGTATAGTGTCAATATAAAAAGGGCGGCTTGATATCAAGATTTAGGGTTTAAATTTGATATTAAGCTAAGAATAATGGGCACGGTTGTCCCTATTTATTGTAAGGTAGCGGATAACTTATCCGAGACCGAACGGCCCAACGATACCGAAATAGATTTTGTGCGGCATTTCACGCTCACGGAAGCAGTGGGAAGAAAGATGATGTACGAACTGGGAATGATCAATGCGATTCTAAATTTTACACATGATAATTTTCCAACGGGGTAATTAGTGAGCATTAACAACAACGCCTCATTTCTTGTTGACCATGAAAAATATATTCGCTTTTTGTTTCGGTGATTAAGCTACTTTACTTTTTGGCGCAGCACAGTGCCTACCGGCGCTTCTCGCTCCAGAGGCAGATAAATCTTATTATCATTGTTCGCTTCTTTAATAGATTTTTCGTTTGCATCAAGCAGCGTTCGTGTATCTATTTTGATTATGTCATCAGGCAATAGTAGCTCCACTTCATCGCCTGTGGCCAGATGATTGCGGACACCTATAAGCATCATCTTTTTGACGGGATCATATTGCAACACTGTACCTGTCGGCTCGTGAGTTTGGATATATTTAATCTCCGGGCTGGTTTCATTTATTTTTTCCTCGCTGAAGGCAAATCCGGTAGTATAGCCACGGTTGGAAATTTTCATGAGTTCATCTACCCATTCCTGCCTGCATTTATATTTTTCTTCTTGCTGCATCAGAGCATCCAGTGCCTGCCGGTATGTGCGTGTCACCACTGCCACATAATAGGCTGATTTCATCCGGCCTTCGATCTTGAGACTAGCCACGCCGGATGCCAATACTTCGGGCAGATATTCAATGAGACATAAATCCTTGGAACTCAACAGATAACTATACCGTTCATCCTCTTGCAGAACCAGCGGATCGTCCGGCCTTGTTGATTCGTGAAGTAAATATTCCCAGCGGCAAGGTTGACTGCAATCGCCCTGGTTGGCGCTCCTGCGGTTGCGGAATGCCGACAGATAGCAGCGTCCCGAGTAGGCCATGCACATTGCGCCGTGGACAAAAAGCTCCAGCTCCATTTCGGGGACAGCCGCGGCAATTTCTCCGACTTCTTTCAAGTTCAGTTCCCGAGCCAGAATAATTCTCCGCACTCCCTGATCGCGCCAGAAGCGCACTGCTTCAATATTTGTGGTATTCGCCTGCGTGCTTAAATGCACCGGTAATTGTGGCACTGAATTTCGAATCAACCGGAGTATTCCCGGATCGCTGATAATCAGAGCGTCGATGCCGATTGCGGCAAGTTCGGGAATGATTATTTTTGCCTGCTTCAAATCGGCATTACGGGCGAATGTATTGATTGCTGCGTAAACCTTTACGCCTTTAGCATGTGCTTCATTTACGCCCACGGCGAAATCAAACATAGACATTTCGGAAGACGTTGCCCTTAGGCTTAATCCTTCAACACCAATGTATACGGCATCAGCTCCGTAGAGCAATGCGGTTCTTAATTTTTCCAGATTGCCTGCGGGAATCAATAACTCCGGTTTTTCCATTTCCATTTCCTTCAAAATATACTAATTTTTTTACCTTATCAAAAAAAATGGCCTGACACAAATAAAGGGTGTCAGTATATAGCTTACAGATGAAACAAATAATCGACTTCTTCCTTTAATCCTTATTTTCCAATTTTTTAATTTTATGCTAGGTTACAAGCAGTAATCGTTAGCGTTTGAAATATTAGCACTGATCTAAACTGTTTGGTAATTAATAATATGACAAATATTTTCCGCTTTCTTTCATTGCTATGGATTTTGACAGGTTTAAATCTAGGAGTGTGGAGTACAAAATGGATGTATCAATCTTATCAATATTTCCATTTCATTTCTAGTGGGTTCAAGGCTTCAATGATAGGTCTATCCTATGCAATGTTGGCAATCATTGCAGCAATAGGGGTCTTGCTTAGAAAACGCTGGGGAAGGTTTCTGCTTAATGCTGTTTCTGTTCTTGGCATTCTCTATGTTATAATGTTCATGCTTCTTCAAGGATATTTGGATAGATCTCTGTTGTACTCAATAGGCGTAATTACCCTTTGTGTTGTTTCAATTTTCAGCCTTATCTCAATTAATGCCAAAACTGTTAAGAAAGGATACTTCACCCAACAAGGCAATCCGGCGGACTCACTACATTGACTGCTGATTTCTATGTTGCACCTTTCTTCCTATAAGAAACAGAC
>PLGI01000065.1 GCA_003139775.1 Syntrophaceae bacterium
CGATTTGGTACGTATAGCAGGAATAAAGAAACAAAAATCCGATTTCCGGATCGGCAGAATTGTATCTACAAAGTGTAAGTGGCGACAATATGTCAAGACTTAGTATTATGCATTGAAAGAAAGCATCATTATCGATAACTTTTTAATAAGTTATAAAATGAAACGAAATGCCTTTTCCAACTTAGCCCTTGCTCTCTGCCGGTCTTTGAACAACTGCGGATTGAAACAGATAATTTTGGGATTTTTCTTGCAAATAATCGACGGTAGTAATAATAATATCAATTAGGGGATGATGTCTCCATCCTGCTGAAGCCAAGGTGAAGCGCTATTCTGTAGTGCAGATCTTAGGGAAGGAAGATGAGTAAGATCGAGAAAGGAGAGGAAGAGAGATGATTACCAGGCTTAGACGAAACGGGATTTTGGTTTTACTGTGTATGGCTTTTGCTATCGTTGGGTTGGTCTCTTCCGTGAGCGCAAATGAGAAAAAAGCGGATGACCGCAAGCAGTTCCAGTCTGATGTGAGTGCCGGTCCTTCGATAGATTTGCGGATGAAAACCATCGGTGTCATCGGTGGGGTAAGCTGGGTGTCTTCCCTCGAGTACTACCGCCTGATGAACGAAATGGTCAGAGACGAGTTCGGCCCCTTGTATTCCGCGAAGATCCTTATGTATTCAATTGAATTTGGAGAATTTTCAAAACAGGAACGGCTGGCGGATAAGGGGGACTGGAGACCATTGAGAAAAACGATGATTGATGCCGCACAAAGACTTAAACGCGGAGGCGCTGATTTTGTCGTCATTGCCTCCAATACCATGAACTCCATAGGTGATCTCATTCAAGCAAAGGTCAAGATTCCAGTTCTTAACATCGCTGATGCAACCGGCAAAAAAGTCAAGGCAAGTGGAATAAAAACCGTCGCCCTGTTGGGGACGTCCTTTACGATGGAAAATCCTTTTTACCGGAACCGCTTGGAGAGATACGGGATCAAGGTTGTTACACCCAATAAAATCGAGCGGGATTACATCAGTAAGGTTATTTTTGATGAGCTATGTGCGGGAAAGTTATTAAAGGAATCAAAAGAGCAATATATCCGAATTATTGACCGTCTGGTGAAAGAAGAAGGAGTAGAAGGAGTAATCCTGGGCTGCACAGAGATTCCTTTATTGATCAAACAGCAAGATGTGAGCGTGCCGGTTTTCGACACGACGGCGATTCACGTGGAGGCGGCGGTGAAACATGCTCTGAACAGAAAATGACTCCAGGGAATTTCATAGAGTATTATTCCTTATTGTCATTGTCTGTGTCATTGCCATCGCCGTTCTGAAAAAGGACGTCGTAGAACGGGCCAAAAATAGAAATTACGGTGTTGTTTTTCTTAATATATAATCTGGTTCAATGCTGATGATGTCAATAACAATTTAACTAAAGGAAGAACTATTTGAATCGGTATTTTTAAGATAATATTAATACATGGCAACTACAGCTATTCAGTAATAGTCATTCATCAAAAACAGAGAAGTATGTATTAGAGAGACACGGTTCAATATGATGAAATCATTTGTGCGTACATTTTTTAATCACCTTTGTTTGTTTTTCAGTATAATCCTCGTTTTTGTTTTCTCGTCCGATGCCCTATCTAAGGAACCAGGACATCAAAATCCGGCAAAAGTAACTATCGGGATTTATATAATGGATGTTTATGACCTTGATGTCAGAAAAGGTAGTTACACCGTTGATTTCTATATTTGGTTTAAATGGAAGGGTGATGTGAATCCGCGAAATTTTGAGATAATGAATGGATACATTGCATATAAAGCGAAGCAGGATAACTTAATCACACATGGTGATTATCATCATGTTTCTTACCGATGCAGAGCGAACCTTCATACACCATTTGATTTATCCGCGTATCCCTGGGACAAGCAAGTAATATCAATACATGTCGAAGACGAGGATGACGATATTAAAAAATTGATTTATGTCCCTGATGTGGAAAATTCAAAAATATATTCCGGTTTGAACATCAACGACTGGGCTATAAGCGCCCTCAAAGTTTATACTACTGATAATATATATGAAACAAATTTTGGTAAACCGTCAAGAAGTCGTGACGAAAAAGCAACATATTCACGATTCACGTTTGATATTCATATTGATCACAAAGGCATCAATTTATTCTTAAAAACCTTCATTGCATTGTTTATCTCAGTCGCAATTGCATTTTTAACATTTCTTATTCACCCAAAACATTATGCGGCCCCTCGTTTTAGTGTCTGCGTAACGGGAATGTTTGGTGCTGTATCATCCCATATTGTTGTATCGCAAAGGATATTTGAGAGCCCCGTGTTAACCTTAGCGGACCATGTTCATTTTCTAGGATTTTTTTTCATTTTTCTTTCTGTACTTGAATCATGTGTTGTATTAAAGCTGTATCATGATGGCAGGGATCATAAGGCGCGTCTGTTTGATTTATGGTCAGTATATCTTTTCCCGGTTGTTTTCCTGATATCAGTTATTAT
>PLGI01000053.1 GCA_003139775.1 Syntrophaceae bacterium
TAAGGGGGTTTTTAGTGACACTCGCTGATAATGAGACCCAAGCTTCAGAAACAAAGTGAACTGAAGCTTGGGTCTTATTAATTTACTTTGACCATGGAAAGTAAATAAAAAACCACAGTATTTTCTCGTATTCCTTTCTCACTTTTTTCCAGTCTGCAAATGATAATTCCCAATAGTTGGCTGGAGCTTTTTCGTAACTTGTCGGCACAAAATAAAAAACGCCCTTATTTGTATCAAATACTTTCATGACGATTAACTTGATCCGGCGCATATGATACGGGGAACTGACTAATATAGCTGAATTCAGCCCATAACTAGACATTACTTTTTGAGCCTCAATTATTTCCCAATGTGTATCTTCATAGAAGCTTGGAGGCACGGCAACATTCTTTTGGCCTGATTTAAACGAGTGTAAATTCGGCGATAAATATTTCATCGTTCCTTTATCATAAATTCTATAGGCCTTATGATATGCTGGAATAATTAAGTAATCGGCCATTCCATCATTTATCAATCTGTAAGCTTCCTTTTGACGCGCTTTAAAATCCGGTCCTAGAAGAAGTATTATCGCATTTGCCTTCTTATATTTTGAAGAGTAAAGTAAAAACCGTGGCGAATATAAAATAAATCCTCCCAAAATCACCAAAATTAAAATCAAGATAACTAAGTATTTATTACTTTTTATCACAAAAATTCCCTTGAAATATTTATTTATATCAAGTGTTGAACAAAGAATTTTACATGGTCAGTCTGTATCGCCAAAATAATCTGCCGAAAAGATATAAATTTCCGTTTCCTTATCCATCCAAGCCTGCAGTGGCAGTCCTGCCTTGTCGCAAGTCTCTTTCAAAAAAGATTCCCTGTCCCATTTATATTCAACGGCTACTTGCGGCAATAATAATCCGGAGTTATACCCGCGAACAATGAATAAGCCATGCTTTCCCACTTCAATTTCATTGATATCTTTAACTCGTTTCAAAGGGCTCAACACTGATATTTCAAAAGTTAAATCCCGAACTTCGTCAGGTTTTAAAGACGGAAACCTTGGATCATGAAAAGCCGCAGCGACAGCCATTTCCTGCACAGTTTCCCCAAGCGGCTTAACTGCCTTTATATAACCTATGCAACCACGCAAGTGACCATGTTTTTTCAAAGTTACAAATGCGCCTCTTTTCTCCCTGAGGGTTTCCGAATCCACAGTTAATTTAGGTATGTCTTTGTTGTTAACTTTAGCTGAAATTGCCTTTTTCGCTATATCAAGAAGAGTAGCTTTTTCTTTCGCTGTTAATTCCATTTTATGCTTCTCCTTTATTATTTGCAATAAACCGCCGCCGCATATCCGACAACTGAACTCTTATCTCCAGTTACATCTCCAGAATTGGCATATTTCAAAAGATGTGGTTTATTCGCGTTCATCATACGCGCCACCAATATAGCCACTACCATTGGCCCACCACCACAAGCCTCAGCGGTTCCATTTCCTAAACTTTCCAACAACCCGGCCGCGTCGCCATCTTTTAAGTGCCGCAAAACAACAGCATCCATTTTTTTCGCTATATTATAGTTATAAAAATGAGATAAATCGGAACTCCCTACTATCAATATTTTTTTGCCACGTGCCGCATCATATATCGCCGCCGCAAGTTTCTGACAAGTATTTGCATCCTGATCTCCCATAACCAAAGGAATAAATGAAAAATCGCCCAATGCAACCTGTAAAAAGGGAAGTTGAATTTCCACAGAATGTTCCTGCAAATGCGCTTCTGGAATATCGACAACTGTTTTGCTTAAAATTTTAATTTTTTTAGCCAATTCTTCGGCAACAGGCACAATCCCCAGAGGTGTTTCATAACCGCCTGTACTAAAAATAGATACACCGTGAAAAGCAACACGATGACTCGGCCCAACGACAGTAACTGCATCGTATTTTTTTCCGCGGATAAGATTGTAGGCGCTTGCCGCAATTTGTCCGGAATAAGTGTAGCCGGCGTGCGGGGCAATCAAGCCCACAACATCTCCTTCTAATTTCAAGTCGGGTACAGAATTAAAGTAATTCTCAATATCCCTTCTAAGAATGGAAGGATTTCCGGGATACCAGGAGCCGGCTATCACTGATTTTTTTAAAGCATTCATAGCCACCACTTTACTTAAATCGCCAGATCACCCCTTGGGGCGTGTCCAAAACATCAACGCCAAGCTCGGCTAACTGCGCTCTATAGGAATCTGCTTCCTTCCAATTATGGGCGCCTCTGGCAGCCTCTCTTTTGTCGATCAACTCGCTTATTTTCCCTTGAGCAATCTGCACATCAAAATCCATCACTCCCAGCACTTCGTTGATATTTTCCAGTGCTGACAGTATTTTCCGAGTATTGATTTTATTTATCATACCCTGGGTTAAAGGAAAATTTACTTTACCAATAAAATTAAAAAGCGCTGCCAGCGCACCGGCAATATTTAAATCATCATCCAATGCAACTACGAAGTCATGCTTAAGATCGTATATCAGCTGATCGATTTCCGCAAAACCATCTTCGCTATCATTATTAACGGCGTTTAGTCGGCAAATAAACGTATAAATTTTCTTAACCGTATTTTTTGCCGTCTGCAGCGCGCCCTCCGAATAATTAACGGGTTTACGATAATGCATCGCCAGCAGGAAAAAACGTATATCCCTGCCGCTGTAACCATCTTGACGTAATTGAACCAACGGCAAAGCATTATTTAGAGAGCGCGACATTTTTTTCCCGTCCACTAGAATCAACTCAGCATTTATCCAGTAATTAGCTCCGCTGCGACCGGAAAGTGCTTTATTAATGGCTAAAATATTTTCACAATGGGGAAATGTTTCATCAGCTCCGCTTATATGAATGTCATAAGTTGCCCCCAAGTACTTATTAGAAATTGCTGCGCATTCCAAATGCCATCCGGGCCTGACATTACCCCATCTAGTCTTATAGTAAATACCTCTTTTCAGTTCACCCAGGTTTGCCCGCCTCAGCAAAGCAAAATCCATCGGGTGGTCCTTTTCATACTCGTCAAGATCTATGGTTTTGCCAGGTCTTGTTTTCCCTAAATCAATATTGGAAAGAATGCCGTAATCAGCTAATTTAGAAATATCGTAATAAACTGAGTGTAATTTTTCGTATGCATAATTCTTATTGACCAATTTCTCGACAATCTTGAGCATCTCTTCAATATTTTCCGATGCTTTCACATAAATATTATCCTGATGAATGTTCAGAAATTTCGCATCTTCCAAGAATATTTTTAAGTATTTATTGGAATACTCGAGAAGGTCCATTCCTTCCCTTTCTGAGCCTTTAATCGATTTATCGGTGAGATCAACAATATCCAGGACATGCTTTACCTTGTAACCTTTGTAAATTAAATAACGGCAAATTAAATCGGACACCACTAAGCGCCGGTAATTACCTAAATGAGGCGCATCATGAACTGTAGGTCCACAGGTATGCATTTGCACTTCATCGGCCTTTATCGGTTTGAATAGATCTTTCCGACGTTTAAGAATATTGTAAAGACTAAAAGTTGAAAGATCTTCCTTAAAAGAAAACAATTCGGTACTTAAATAACGCTCCCCGCTATCCGGAAAGATGACAACAATTAATCCTTCTTCCAAAAGCCTCGCTTTTTGTGCGGCAACAAACATGGCCGCACCGGAACTCATTCCGGCTAGAATGCCTTCTTCGCGTGTAAGCCTTCGGGACATCTCAAATGCATCTTCATCTAAAATATTTACCTTTTCGTCGAGTCTGGCTTTATCGAATATTCCGGGACGGTAGGACTCCCGCATATTCTTTAGTCCTTGAATCTTATGCTGCAGATAAGGCTCAACGCCTATAATTTTAATTTCCGGGTTTAGTTCCTTGAGCCGTTTAGAAATCCCCATAGCCGTGCCTGTTGTACCCAGGCTGGATACTACCATAGTAACTACACCGTCGGTTTGTTCCCAAATTTCCTGGGCCGTACCATAATAATGGGCGGCAACATTATCCTCATTATTGAATTGATCAGTACCGAAATATTTATCCGGATTTTCACGCAGCATCCTGTAAGCAACTTCGATAGCGCCATCGGTACCTTGAGCAGCCGGAGTAAAATGCAATTCAGCGCCCATGGCCCGTAGAATCTTTTTCCTCTCCTCGCTTGCCGCCTCCGACATGGTTAAACACAGCTTATATCCCTTAGCCGCAGCAATCATCGCCAAACCTATTCCTGTATTGCCGCTGGTTGCTTCTAGAATGGTTTTCGCCGGAGTTAATTCGCCCCTCTTTTCCGCATTCTCTATCATGAATAATGCAGTGCGATCCTTAATGGAACCACCGGGGTTGGCACTTTCCAGTTTAGCAAAAATCTTTACTTTTTTATTGGGATTAAGCCTGCAGATTTCCACCAAGGGCGTGTTTCCAATACCTTCAATGATACTTTTATAAATTTTATGCATAGATTAACGCCTATAAAATAACAAAAAACTGTTTTAAGTCGGGAGATATCATGTTATGCCGGCAAAAAGGACACCGGAGGAAAATTTGATTAACTATCCATTTTTAAAAAAGGAACTTTAATGAATTGAACACCTTCTTCTTTTAAGTTTTCTTCCTCTTGCGGCGTGCTTGTCCCCTTGATATTTCTTTTTTCCTCATCACCATAATGTATCTTTAAGGAAATTTCGGCAAATTTATCACCCACATCCTCGAAATTACTATCGATATACTGATGTAACATTTTTAGAGCACCTGCGGGAGATAGTTCCTTTTCCTGAAGCTTGCCTGCCGCCCGCGAATCCTTTCCCATAATCGTAATTGAAGAAGGAATCATTTCGATATTCGAGCTATTACAAACTGGACAAGAAACCAGCTTTTGCGAATTTTGTAAAGCCCAAGTCTGCTGGTCCTTAAACCAGCCCTCGAACGTATGTCCCTTCTCACACTTTAAATCGTAAATAATCACCAGCAGAACATCCTTTTTTCAATAAATTTTAAATAAAAGTGGACATTTGGAAATAAATTATATAACGTCCCTGACCGTGTCGGGATGTGGCCCAGCTTGGTAGGGCACTGCGTTCGGGACGCAGGAGTCGCGCGTTCAAATCGCGCCATCCCGACCATTTTATTGTGAAACTCCAATTTAATGAGACCCAATCTTCAGAAACAGAGTGCATAACCTGAAGGTCATCTGCGACTGAAGTTTGCTGGTCAAATGAATGAAACTCAAATATTACAAACGCAGTGCCGTAATATTTGTAAGTTGAATTCATCCCGCGAAGCGGAGAACAACATGCCCGGTGATTATATCCAATTTTGCATCATAATGTTTATATCAGCCAATAACGGAAGCAAGTTTAAAGATTGGCAGATACATCGCGATAATCATACCGCCAACAATTCCCCCCAGGAAAACCATCATTACCGGCTCCAATAGCGCAGTCATTGAATCCACCGCAACATCAATTTCATCATCATAAAAAGCAGCAATTTTACTGAGCATCGAATCCAGGGCACCTGTCGCCTCTCCCACAGAAATCATTTGTACAACCATGGGCGGGAAAATTCCCGTTTCGGCAAGCGGTTCCGCTATAGACCGGCCTTCACTAATACTCTGACGTGTTTTTAATAAAGCATTTTCGACAACTACATTGCCGGAAGTTTTACTGACAATGGCCAATCCTTCCAAAATGGGTACGCCGGAACTCATCATTGTCGAAAGCGTACGCGAAAATTTGGCCACAGCAACCTTTTTCATTAAATCCCCAAATATTGGAGCTTTGAGCACCAGAGAGTCCACTATCCAGCGCCCCTTCTCCGTTTTATAAAATCTAGTAAAGGCGATATAAATGATAACAAGTATAACGACTATAAATAAAAAATATTTTTGTGTAAACTCACTTGCCGTAATTAAGGCTTGCGTAAGCCCGGGCAATTTTCCGCCCATACCTTCAAACATTTTTTGAAATACAGGAATAACCTTAAGAAGTAATAAAGCGACTACAGCCATGGAGATAACTAGAACAGCTACGGGATAAGTCATTGCGCCTTTAACACGTGATTTCAACTTCATCGCTTTTTCCATATAACTCGAAAGGCGTTCCAAAATAACATCCAATATACCGCCGGCTTCACCTGCAGCAATCAAATTCACAAAAAGATCATCAAATATCTTGGGGTATTTCTTTAAAGCGTTGGTTAAACTGGTACCGCCCTCTATATCTTCTTTTATTGACCTAATAATTGTAGAAAAAGCTTTATTTTGTTCTTGTTGAGCTAAAAGGTCCAAACACTGAATAAGTGGAAGGCCTGCATTGATCATTGTGGAAAAAATTCGGCAAAAAACAACTACATTTTTTTGCTTAATTTTTCCTTTTAAAAAAGGCAAGTATTCAAGAAGATCTTTAGGTTTTTTTCTAACTTCAATGGATTTAAATCCTTGCCGGCGTAATAGGCCACGAACAGCATTTTCGTCGGTTGCCTCTATCTCTCCTTTTTTTACCTCATTTTTTTTTGTTGTACCTTCCCAAATAAAAATTGGCATATTCGGAAATCCTTTCTTTACACTGAAATAACTTCAATCCCTAAGTATTGTAAACCAGCTTCCATATAAATTCAACAAGTTAAATTAGCAATATCCGGTTAATTAAAAATACTCGGATCAGGACACATTGGAAGCCGCAAATTGTTTATTTTTCAACTGCCTCTGTTTGACTGCGTTGACAAAACACCTCA
Source organism: Syntrophaceae bacterium (assembly GCA_003139775.1). GTDB lineage: Bacteria > Desulfobacterota > Syntrophia > Syntrophales > Smithellaceae > Smithella. The sequence continues at coordinate 6,738 of PLGI01000053.1, forward strand.
TATTGGATAATCCCCGCAGCCACGGCAACATTCAAGGAATCAAAGCTTCCCGCCATGGGAATGGTCAGAAGAAAATCACATTTCTTCTTCACTAATGGCCTGATACCCTTTTCCTCTCCCCCTAATACCAAAACTACGGAACAATTAAAATCCATCTCTTGCAAATTGCTTCCATCGTGAGCTTCCGCTCCAAAAACCCAAAATCCTTTATCTTTTAAATAATCAAGCGTTTGCGATAAATTAATCACTCTGGAGATAGGTATTTGTCGGACACTTCCTGCAGAAGCTTTATTAACGGCCGCAGTAACCGGAGCAGCCCTGTCTTCCGGAATCACTACACCGTTTGCGCCTAAACAATGGGCTGTACGAATTATTGATCCCAGATTTTGGGGATCCATGATGCTGTCGAGGACTAAAATTAGATCAAAATTAAAAGATTTGTTGCGGTTTTTTATTAATACATCTAAATCGGCATAAACAAAAGATTTGCACAGACCGACAACTCCTTGATGATCAGGCGTTCCTGCCAATTCATCCAAATATTTTCGCTGGTAAAACTCAACAGGAATTATTTTTTGCCGGGCGATCTCGATAATTTCTTTTACGTGAGATCCGCCCCGTCCAGAGGCAATGATAATTTTTTCCCATCCGCCTTCCTGCTGTCGGAGGAGAGCCCTAATGGAATTTATACCGTAAATTACCTCCATACTCTGCTTTCCATTTTCATGAGTGAATCATCTTGCTGCTAAACCATTAGAAATTTCCTGGATAATTTGCCGACAAGCTTCCAATGGCTCCTGGGCTGCGCGAATCGGCCTGCCCACAACAATATAATCGGCACCTGTTTTCACAGCCTCATAAGCACTGAGAGTTCTTTTTTGATCGTCGTTTGTTGTTGAGCTTGCGCTACGTATGCCCGGCGTTACGATAACAAATTTATCACCAAAATTAGTTCGCAGCAGGGCGATATCCTGCGCTGAAGCTACTACACCTGATGCGCCCGCGGAATACGCCACTTTAGCCAAATGAAAAACCAATTCCTTTGTGTCTTTTTGAAATCCAATTTCCGTCAAATCAGCATTGTTTAAACTGGTAAGTACTGTGACCGCCAAAATAATCGGCCTCACTTGACCCAGTTTATCGGCACAAGTCCAAGCAGCAGAAACTGTTTCCTTAATCATCTGACTGCCGCCCGACGCATGAACATTAAACATATCAACATTCAATCTGACAGCGGCTTCAGACGCACGGGCAACTGTGTTGGGAATGTCATGAAATTTGAGGTCTAAGAATACTCTCTGGCCTCTTTCTTTGATGCTCTCAACTATTTTCGGCCCGACGGCAGTAAACAACTCCTTGCCAACTTTAAACATACCGACATGGCCGGAAAGGAGCTCAACCCAAGACATAGCGTCCTTATAATTGTCAGCATCAAGCGCAAAGATTAGTTTATCACTAGCCGCTTTATTCGATGTATTCTTCATCGCCGATGAACTCAGAGCTATCCGGAATTGGTTTAAAATCTTCCTTCGTTCCGTTCAAGTATTCGGGATTGGCGTAAACGACCTTGCCTTTGGCAATTTCGCGCAGGGCCCGCACGATTTCTCTGTTTTTACACTCCACTAACGGCGCTGATCCCTTCAGCAACTGGTGCGCACGCTTCGATGCCAGAGATACCAGCCCAAACCTGGTTTTGGCAACAAGCAAAGAATCTTCTATTGTAACTCTCGCCATTGAATTAATATCTCCTTAAAATTTATTATTTTTCTTAATAACTTGTTTAATTTCACTTTGCAATCTGCTTCTTTTACATTTCTGGGCAACATAAATCGAAATCAATTGATTGACGGCAGTTTCCAAATCTTTGTTAAAAATCACGTAATCATACCACGAAATTTCTTTTAATTCACTTTCCGCCTGGTCGAACCGGCTTTGAATAACTCCATCGGTTTCGCAACCGCGTTCCTCCAACCGTTTTAAAAGTTCGGGACGGGACGGGGGAAGCACAAAGACATAAATACCTCCCTTAAACTTTTGTTTTATTTTTCTAGCGCCCCGCGGTTCGATATCCAGCAATAAATCCTGGCCATCATGGAGGAACTCTTCCATAACTTTTCTGGAAGAACCGTAAAAGTGGCCGTAATTTTCCACCCACTCGACAAATTCATCCTGATCAATGCGCGCCCGAAATTCTTCTCGAGAAATAAAATAATAATCTTTCCCGTTTACTTCATTAGGACGCGGAGGCCTTGATGTATAGGAAACAGAAAATTTAATTTCAGGACAAGCCTGGAGCAACTTTTGGCAAATGCTGCTTTTCCCTGTACCGGAGGGCGCAGAGACAACTATAAATAATCCTTTGGCCATAATATCACTCAATGTTTTGCGCCTGTTCTCGCAACTTACCTAATTCACTTTTAACTTCAATCACCTGACGAGTTATTTCCACATCGCTGACTTTTGAACCAATTGTATTAATTTCGCGATTCATTTCCTGTAAAAGAAAATCGATTTTTTTACCTTCAGATCCCTCGCTTAGCAACAACTCTTCAAACTGGCCGATATGACTGTGCATCCGCACTATTTCTTCCGTGATATCACTTCTTTCCGCCATAATGGCAACCTCTTGAACTAAACGGGCTTCATCGAGCGCACATCCGGCGGTCAACCCTTTAACTCTTTCCGCCAGACGCTTTTGATATTCAAGAACAACCTGCGGTGCACGCAATTTAATGGTTTCCAGAATTTCCATAATCGCCTTGAGCCTCATATCCATATCTTGAAACATGGCAAGACCCTCATCCTGCCGCATATTGGTCAGCATCGCCAGCGATTCCAGAAACGTTTTTTCCACTTGATTCATAAAATCAGGACTCAGTTGAGTTTCCGCCGGTGGAGTAAAAATATCACGAAAACCGGCCAACGTCTTTAAACTGATTGGAGATTGCAGATTAAACTCCGCTTTAAGCCGGTTCAAAACATCAAAATAATCACGGGCAATTTCTAAATTTAAATTAACTTTGGAAACATCGGCTCCTTCCCCTTCCAGCCGAATGGATACTTCGATGCGTCCGCGTTTGAATCTTTCACTAATCTTCTTTTTGAGCTCCATTTCCAGAGGAAAAAGCGCTGAAGGTGTACGCAGGAATATCTCCAGAAAACGATGGTTTACAGACTTAGCTTCTACAATAATATTTCTGCCCTGTTGAACTGTTTCTACCCGGCCATAACCGGTCATACTTTTTATCATTTATATACCATACACCAATTTAATGAACATTGCGGTTTTATTATTGTGAAACTCCAATTTAATGAGACTCAAATATTACAAACGTAGTGCAGTAATTTTTGTTAGTCGAATTATCCCGTCAAAGGCGGAGGGTTTCATACCAGTGATGACTGTTCCGCCATTTTTAACTGTAATAAATATTTAGCCCTGATTTTGCTCAACATTAAAAGTTGCTTTTCATCCGCGTAATCAGGATAAGTCCAGGGCAGAGAGCAAAATTTTTTCCCCTGATAAACCAATGTCAAGTCGGCATAAATCCCATCCCGTAAATAGGGCCGGTGAGTGTAAGCCTTACCGGTGGCTAAAATTAAGTGCGCCTTGGATATATAACCAGGATCAATATTAACTTGCCGCCGCGAATTCAATGCCGATTTATCTTCAATCTCATTTGTAACCAGTTTAATGTCGGGCAATGCCTCCGGCCTGATTACCTTTTCCATAGTAAAAAAGCGCCGGATAAGATTCTCACCCATTTCTGCGCAATAATAATTCGTATAATCAAAGGGTATTACCGCGCTTATGAAATCCGGCTGTCCGTAAGCAGCAGATAAAATTGTTATAGTCTCGTTTAATCGAGCGACCTGGGTTGCAAAAACGCTGAAGACCAACTTTACCGGCTCCGTCGGATTCGGTTTGCTCATAACACTTCTACTAGTTCTTTCTGCGAAACAGTGGCTGTGCCGATTTTTCCGACCACGATACCTGCGGCCAAATTAGCCAGATATGATGCCTCCTTCATATTGGCCTGCGCGGCCAGGCCAAGGGCGAGCATGCCGATAACTGTATCACCGGCGCCGGTCACATCATAAACTTCTTTGGCCTGAGCCGAAAAATGAGTATGAACAATTTTCCGGCCATTTTCAAAAAGACTCATGCCTTCTTCTCCCCGCGTGATGAGCATTGCTTGAAAAGCATACTTTTTCAAAAGAGATTCGCTTAATCGCTGAATATCGTCGGCATTGGTTATTTCCATGCCGGTAGCACGCTGGGCTTCATGATGGTTGGGAGTAATCACATGCACCCCTTTATACATGGAATAATTGTTTTGTTTCGGATCAAGACAGATGAATATCTTTGAATTCTCCGCTATCTTTTTTATTCCTTCGATAAGTTCTTTAGAAATAACTCCCTTATTATAATCGGAAATAACTATAGCCCCAATTTCTCCGCGCAGTGATTTTACATATTCCAGAATTTTATTGATGCTGGTTTGAGGAATCGGTTCTCTGTTTTCCTTATCAAACCGCACCATTTGCTGTCCATGCGCGACAATTCTCGTTTTCAGAGTAGTCGGTCGTCCCTTTTCCACAACGATTCCTTTTGCTTCGATTTTCCGTTCGCGCAATTCCGTAAGCAATTTTTTCCCGATATTATCAGCGCCAATAACACCGGCAACATAAACTTTACCGCCCATAGCATAAATGTTGTTGAGTACATTGGCGCAACCACCCAGCAAAATACTATCTTTTTGGACATCAACCACGGGTACGGGGGCTTCAGGCGAAATACGTGAAACATTTCCCCAGATGAAATGATCAACCATTATATCTCCGACAACAAGAACCCCTGCCTGGGAAAAATTGGCAATAATTTCTAATGCTCTTTTTTTTGTTAGAATCCTATGCACGTTTTGAAAGCAACTCCTGAAAGAATCACGGGTATGAAACCCTTGCTTACGCTGGATAATTTCCAATAACCTTTGGCTATTGGATAATTCGTCCAACAAATTTCAGTTCGTTACGCTTCTGAAATTTGGGACTCATTACAACTTGCTGATATTACTGCACTGCGTTTGTAATATCTGAGTTTCATTAAATTTGAGTCTCACAATTAACCCTGAAAATTAAAAAAGCGCTCATCGCGCCAGCTTTACAAAAAAGCGGCGTAATATTATTACCAAGACCTTAATTTGTCAAATGTTTTCTAAAAAAATAAAATACCTATACGAAACCGACTTTTCGGCTTTTACGATTATCTTGACACACGAGTATAATTTTCATTATATTCGGCTTCTCAAATAACGATCCAATGTCTCGGAATATATCCTTTTAAGACATTACGAAAGGTTCCCACATGTTAAATATTGAGCAATTTCGCTATGGAACTGACAATTTTGCCTACATCATCCATGGAAAGACACAGGCGATGGCTATTGATGGCGGGGCATGGGAAGAGATACTGTCTTTTCTGAAAACTAATAATCTGTCGCTTGAATTTGTCACCAATACACATTCGCATTACGACCACACGCCTGGCAATGATCACCTGCTCAAAGCGACTCGCGCAGATTTTTTGAATTTTGCCACCCTTCCTGACAATCATAAAATTATTATTGAAGAAGAAACAGTTCTGGTTTACCGGACTCCAGGACATACAGAGGACTCTGTTTGCTTTTATACAGGCAATTGTTTAATCACTGGCGATACTCTCTTCAACGGAACAATTGGCAATTGTTTTTCCGGCAACCAAAAGGGTTTCTATCAATCCATCAAACGCCTGATGGCACTGCCGGATGATACCAAAATTTATGCGGGCCACGATTACATCCATGATTCACTTGCCTTCGCCCGGCATCTGGAACCGGATAACAAATATATCGACAGTTTCTTGAACTCATACGACCACAATTATGTCTATTCAACTATGGCCGATGAACGTCAAATCAATCCTTATTTGAGATTTAATGAGGAATCCATTATTAATCTCCTCAAAGCAAACAATCTTCCCTGCGCCACAGAATGGGAACGCTGGGAATCGTTAATGTCTATTGAATAAGAAATTTGTTTTACGGCTATTATCTTTCCAGAATCCAACCGTCTGGAACTAACCGTTTTCAGTTTACCAATATTCAACTCACACTTTTTTCATATTTGCCGAAACATAGAAAGTATAATTTTATCAACATATTTATTGACATCCAGAATCCGTTCCTATATAATTAAAAAGTGTACTGATGTGGCACACTTTCAATAATTAACAAAGCGCATAACTAATGGGAAGAATGAAAACAGCGGAAAATGCAAAAAACTCAAAGCGCAAAACTTCTTCGACTTCCGCGCGATCGTCAATCGTCAAAAGTTCAAATATTATCCCCTTTGTAAAGAATAAACCCGTCAAAAAGATTAAAACTCATGAAAATGAGGATTGGCAGCATAAATCCAGTCTGCTTTTCCAGCTTAACCCGGCCTCAATTGCGCTGATCAGTCTGCAAGAAAGAAAATTCACCGATGTCAATGAGGCCTTTCTCAAAACGCTCGGGTTTTCCCGTAAAGAAGTTCTCGGCAAGACCAGTGAGGGACTGAATATCTTCGTACAACTAGAAAAGATACAGACGTCTCTGGAACAACTGCTGGAGCAAGGCTACTTTGACAATTACGAGTTGAAGATAAGACGCAAAGACGGGCAGATTCTCGACGGCCTTTTCTCGGCGGAAATTATTGAGCGTCAGGGGAAAATGTATATTCTTATCATTATGATCGACCTGACTTCCCGCAAACGGTCCGAGAAGGCGCAGCACGAAAGTGAGGAAAAATACCGAACCATCCTTGAAAACATACAGGAAGGCTATTTTGAAACTGATCTTACCGGCAACTTTACCTTTTTCAGCGATTCAGTGTGCCGAATTCATGGCTACCCCAAAGAGGAATTAATGGGCATGAATAACCGGCAATATACAGATAAAGAAATCGCGAAAAAGGTTTTTCAAGCGTTTAATAAAGTTTACAATACAAAGAAACCACTTAAAGAATTCGATTGGCAGATTATAAGAAAAGATGGGGCTAAAAGATACATCGAAGCATCTGTATCATTACAAGAAGATTCAACAGGTAAACCAATAGGGTTTAGAGGACTTATACGCGATATCACCGAACGCAAGCAGACGGAGGAATTGCTAAAACAAGGCGAAGCCCAGTACCGTTTGCTGGCCGACCACATGAAAGACCAGGTTTGGCTTATGGACCTGAACTTAAAATGGACTTATATCAGCCCATCTGTGGAAAAGTTACTGGGATACAATCTGGAGGAACTTAAACAGCTCCCGTTGGATAAACTCCTTACGGAAACATCTTTCCCGATCGCAATGGAGTTTTTCAAAACAGAGATGGTCAAGGTGTTGGCAACTCCTCCAACCTATCCCTCAAAGCATTTACTGGAACTCGAATTCCGCTGTAAAGATGGTCAGATTTTATGGACTGAAAACACGTTTAGTTTGATCCGGAACAAAAATGGAAAGCCTGTTTCCATCCTGGGTGAAGGCAGAGACATCACCGAGCGCAAACAAATGGAATATAACCTGCGAGCAAGTGAAATTAACTTCCGCCACTCCCTTGATGATTCTCCGCTGGGCGTGCGCATATCAACAATGGAGGGCGAAACAATTTATGCCAACAGGGCCGTTCTGAATATATATGGCTATGACAGCATTGAGGAACTGAAAAAAACACCCATTAAAGAACGCTATACGCCGGAGAGTTACGCTAAGTTTGAGCTGAGAAAAGAAAAAAGATTACGGGGCGAGTTTGGCCCATCAGAATATAAAATAAGCATCGTGAGAAAAAACGGCGAAATCCGCCATCTCCAGGTTTTCCGCAAAGAAATATTCTGGAATGGTAAAAAACAGTCTCAGGTCATCTATCAGGATATCACCCTGCGCAGGCAGGCAGAAGAGAAACTCAATGAGACATTAGAAAATTTACGGAGATCTATTAAAACAACGATTCAGGTATTGGGAACGGCATCGGAAGCAAGAGACCCTTACACGGC